>RFVO01000037.1 GCA_009928005.1 Chitinophagia bacterium
TTACTTGTCTTTGCTTATCTTTACTTGTACTGATGCATTACCTCTTTAATCAATTTAACAGTTCTGCTAATATCTGGTATAGCTAGAGCAGTTAAATTAGGTGCATAGTGCATAGGCGCATCGGCACTTGTTATTCTTCTAATTGGAGCGTCTAAATAATCAAAACCTTCTTTTTGGATACGATAAGTTAACTCTGAAGAAACAGAGGCAAAAGGCCATTGCTCTTCCACAATCACTAGTCTATTTGTTTTTTTAACGCTTTCTAAAACAGTCATCCAATCTAATGGACGAATGGTTCTAAGATCAATAACTTCTGCACTTACGCCTTCCTTCTCCAATTCTTCAGCTGCCCCTAATGCCACTTTCATCATTTTGCTATAAGATACTATAGTAATATCACGGCCTGGTCTTTTTACATCGGCGAGACCTAGGGGAATATAATATTCTTCTTCAGGCACTTCACATTTATCTCCATACATGACTTCACTTTCCAAGAACATGATTGGATCCTCTTCATAACGAATAGCTTGCTTTAATAAACCTTTTGCATCATATCCATTAGATATAGATACTACCTTAATACCTGGAATATTGGCTAAATAACTTTCAAAAGCAGTTGAATGTTGTGCCCCTAATTGGCCGGCGCTTCCATTAGGCCCTCTCATCACTATAGGACAACCAATTTGGCCACCACTCATGGCTAACATCTTACTTGCTGTATTTAATATTTGATCCAAAGGCAGTACCGCAAAATTCCATGTCATAAACTCAACAATAGGTCTTAATCCATTTTGAGCAGCTCCCACAGCAACTGCAGTAAAGCCTAATTCAGAAATAGGTGTATCAATAACACGTTTAGCACCAAATTCAGCCAACATTCCCTGGCTTACTTTATAAGCACCATTGTATTCAGCTACTTCCTCTCCCATTAGCAAGACTCTTTCATCTCTTCTCATCTCCTCGCTCATGGCTTCTCGGATGGCTTCTCTTAAGGCAATTGATCGCATGAATAACTATTTAATTTGAGTTGCAAAAATAGAGATTTATAAAGGAAAAAAGTAATTCTAGGGCATAAAAAATCCCCTCCGCCTGTGTTAATCAGGAGGAGGGGATTTAAAATCTAACCCACCCTAAAACGAATTATAATACGTTATATGCAAAACTTATATAGTATAACCCACCTATTGCAGGGCTACCAAATGAAGTATTGTAATATTTGTTCATCACGTTAGTACCACCTAATTTAATCAAAGACTTTATTTTAGGTACTCTATAAGTAAGAACAGCATCTAAAGTATTGAAAGAAGGTATTTGACCAGTTACGAAAGTACCCTCATACATAAGCTCATCTTGGTAGTGTAAGTTAATATTAAAGCCTAATCTGTTATTCATTAACAAACCTGGATGGCTGAAACCGAAGTTAGCTCTCCATGTAGGTGTGTTGAAATAAGAAATAAAGCCTTTAGGTAACTCCCCAATTTCGTCTGTATAAATACTAGAAGTAAATACAAAACGATTAGGTAATAAATAATCTAATGAAGCACCCCAACCTTTTGTAGAAACATTAGCAGTAGAGTTAGTAGAAATACTATAAGCAACACGCTTATTTGCATCTAATACATCTAATACACTTGGGTTAGCAGCATTTCTTGATTGTAATACAGTTACACCACTAATGAAGTTCTCATAGTGCCCTGTGTAAGCGTAAAAATCAATTAATATTTTCTTAGCAATTAAAGTTTTGTAACCAATTTCAAATGAATTCATTGATTCAGGCTTAAACTCTCCAAATTTTTGTTGTTGTAACAAAGAAGGATTAGGTGCACCTGCTGCAGCAGAAGCACCAAATGCAGTTACACTCGCTAAAGTATAAGCAGGGTTTGTATCGAAATGGTAGTAATTTCTTAATGCAGGTAAACCTCCCATTAAACGTGTACCACCACCTACTAACAAGTTAATCCATTGGTTTTGAGTAGAAGGGAAACGATATGCGCTTTGGTAAGAAAGACGGATATTATTGTCTTCAGCTACTTTTACGACTGCAGAGAATCGAGGAGTGAATTTACCAGCGAAGTTGATGTTTTTATCATAACGTCCTGAGAAAGATAATTTCAAAATATCTCCAAAGAATTTCTTAGAGATTTGTGAAAAAGCTCCAGATTCTGTAATATAAATACGACCTGTAGTATCGGCAAATAAAGTTCCTTGAGAATTCAATGTATACATTTTTGCAGAACCACCCACTAACCAATCAATATTATACTTGTTTAAATTTAAGACTTCTGTTAAATTTAAAGTACCTTCTGCAACACTCAATGTAGATTTATCTAAAAACTTACCACCCCCTTTAGAAATGGGCGTAGACGCAATAGTTTTGAAAAGTGAATTGTCACCAATATGACCAGTTGGTCTTCCAGCATCTGCTATTAAACGTGCAGCATTGTTAGCAGCAGTATAGTCTAAACCAGCATCTCTGTATTGTGTATAAGCACCAGTATATTGTTGATACCAAGTTGCACTAGGTTTCCAAGCTTCATTGAATAAACGAGTAGTAATTGTTGAGTTGTATGAGTTACCAGCATCTTCAATTGTTTTGTAAGCACGGAACATCCAGTTTTTAGACTTCAATTCAAATTTGAATTGACTCATTTGTAAATCATGTAAAGAATAACGATCAGAGCCAGAATATACTGTGTTACCAGAACCAGTATAAGCACTTAATGAAGCTTCTGTTTTGTCGTTTACTTTATAATGAATTGATCCTGTCACTTTTGTATTTTTTGCAGTAGGATCGATAATATCTTGTTCAGCATATCCAGTTCTAGAAACGTTCATGTCTTTATACCAACCTTTTGCATCACCAAACAAGAAAGGAGCATAAGGTACTAAACCAGCTGTAGCTGGGCTAGCGCCTAAAAATGCACCATACTTTGCAAGTGTATTATATACTGCAGAAGCACCTTGTAATTGAGCTAATACAGTGCTTGCACCAGCACCATATACAGTTGCTAATTGAGCAAGAATACCTGCTTTTACAGGAGCAATTAAACCAGTATTAATATTCAAAGTTGTTTCATCACCATATACGTTAATACCATCGTAGTTAGGATCTGTTAATCTTGTACCAGCGATAGCACCACCATTTCCATTTCCAGTTAATCTAGAATAGTTTGAAGTGTTCATTGGCAACCAGTCTTGCGCTTCAGAATATTGAGCACTTACTTTGTAAGCAAAGCGATCGCCAATTTTACTAGCCCATCTAACTGTATAATCTTTATAAGGAGCTTGAGGACGCTCGTAGTTGTCTACGTGGTTTACCCCTTGTTTAATTTGAAAACTTAAACCTTGATATTTAAATGGGTTTTTACTGTTGATTAAAACTGTTCCATTCATACCGCCTGAACCATATAGAGCAGAAGAAGCACCTGGCAATAATTCAATATTATCCACGTCTAATTCTGTTAAACCAACAATACTTGCTACTGAGAAATTTAAACCAGGCGCTTGGTTGTCCATTCCGTCAATTAATTGGTTCATACGGGTGTTACCACTACCATTAAAACCTCTTGTTGAAATACTTCTAAACATCATACTTGCAGCAACTACGTCTACCCCTTTCAAAGTTCCAAGGATATCATAATAACCTGCAGCTGGTGCATTTCTAATATTAGCAGCACTAATTCTTTCAATTGTTACTGGAGATTCAAGTACTTTCTCTGGTACTCTTGAAGCAGCTACTACAACATCAGAACCTAATATATAAGCTGGGGTAAGGCTTACACTTAGATTTCCAGTATTTGCGTTGACAACCACTTCTTTAGAAGTAAAACCCACAGAAGAAAATACTAAAGTATAAGGTGCTTTTTGAGCAACGCTTAACTTGAAGTTACCTCTATCATCAGTAAAGGTTCCAGAATTATTACCTTTAAGGGTAACTGAAACGGCAGATACTGTTTCTGAAGTACTTGCATTTTTAACTGTACCTGAAACACTACTTGCATTTTGTGCATTTGCTGTAAAAACTACTAGAGTTGATAGGCAAAAGATCGCAAAATGACTTAAACATTTTTTCATAGATTATTGTTTTTAATTGAATCGTAGTACAAATTAACATATTGTAAGCATTTTAGAAAAAATTATCATTTGTATCTTTAAAAAATTAATTTTACAGCATGAATAGAAAGCCTTTCCCCCATCAAATAAATGAATATCATGGCAAAGTAAGAGATGTATATTATATTGATAATCAATTACTTGTAATGATTGCCAGTGATAGAATTTCGGCTTTTGACGTCATTTTACCCAGTCCCATCCCTTTTAAAGGGCAAGTTCTAAATCAGATAGCTGCCTATATGTTGACGGCCACTAGGGATATTTGCCCAAATTGGCTACTAGATACCCCTGCCCCCCATGTGGCAATTGGTAAAAAATGTGAACCCTACAAAATTGAGATGGTTGTGCGAGGTAATTTAGTGGGTCATGCTTGGAGAACTTATAGTGCTGGAGGTAGAAAATTATGTGGTGTAAGTTTACCTGAAGGCATGGCGGAAAATGATTTTTTCCCTAGCCCAATTATTACCCCTTCTACCAAAGCAAGCGAAGGACATGATGAAGATATTTCAAAAGAAGAAATTATTAATCAAGGTTTAGCCTCAGAAGCTGATTGGTCAGTTTTGGAAAAATATGCACTAGCCTTATTTCAAAGAGGAAAAGAAATTGCTGCTAAACAAGGATTGATTTTAGTGGACACAAAATATGAGTTTGGAAAAATTGGAGACACCATTTATTTAATGGATGAAATTCATACCCCCGATTCTTCTCGTTATTTTTATGCCGATGGCTTTGAACAAAGACAGGCAAACAAGGAAAAACAAAAACAATTAAGTAAAGAATTTGTACGCGAGTGGTTAATTGCTAATAATTTCATGGGTAAGGAAGGACAAACAGTTCCTGTAATGTCTGCAGAATGGATTGATACTATTTCTAAAAGATATATTGAGCTTTACGAACAAGTTATTGGCGAAAAATTTAAGCCACAGCAATTATCTGAAGAAGAAACTTACCAAGTAGTTTGCGCATCGTTAGAAAAGCTTAGTTAAGTTTTAGAATAGAAATTTAAAAATTACATATCAAATCCTAAGCGAGGTCTTAAACGTTGTTTGCTTTTATTAAAAATTTGTTGGCCTTTATCAATGCCTTTTCGAAGTTCTATTTGTTTTTCTTCTGGCAGATGCACAATATCGGTGCAGGCCTGTGTGCAACAGCCCGAATAGGTTTCAGCACAAGTGGGACATTGTATGAATAATAAATGACAGCCATCGTTTTTACAATTGGTATGCGTATCGCAAGGTATACCGCACTGGTGGCATTTAGAAATAATATCTTCCGTAATTTTTTCTCCTAATCTATCATCAAATACAAAATTCTTCCCTTTGAACTGACTCTCTAATCCTACTTCTTTAATTTGATTGGCGTAATGAATAATACCACCTTCTAAATGAAAAACATTTTTAAAACCATGATGCAACATATAGGCGCTTGCCTTTTCACAACGAATGCCTCCAGTGCAATACATGATAATATTTTTATCCTTTTTATCTTTCATCATAGCTGCAGCCATAGGTAATTGTTCTCTAAAAGTATCTGAGGGAATTTCAATGGCATTCACAAAATGCCCCACTTCATATTCATAATGGTTACGCATATCAATAACAATGGTGTCAGGTGAATTCATTAATTCATTCATCTGTACTGCATTCACATATTTGCCTTTATTTTCCATGCTAAAGCTAGCATCCACTATGCCATCAGCTACAATTTTACTTCGCTGTTTGATACGTAAAACCCAAAAGCTTTTTCCGTTATCATTTACTGCAATATTTAATCTTAACCCATCTAGTTCTTTAATAGAATACAAATAAGTTTTAAAGTCTTCGAATAAATGCGTGGGTACACTTATTTGTGCATTAATGCCTTCATTAGCTACATAAATTCGACCAAAGACTTGTAATTCATTCAATGATTTATAAAGTTGGTCACGAAAAGAAGCAGGATCTTGAATAGTAAAATACTGATAAAAACTGATGGTGGTGCGTGGGAAAGTTTCCTGATATAATTTTTCTTTCAACTCCTTATTGGAGATGCGATTGTGTAAAACTGACATAACTTAAATTTTTATCCCAATTACAGGTTGGGGAAATTCAATACAAAGATAAAAAGAATCATTTATTATTTCTAAGAAAGCTTCCTGTTAAGGAAGCAAGTCCTCCAAGTAGTGCACCAATAAGAAAAGTTATAAAAATTAATACAACATATGAGCCTCCTAAAGGAAGAATTTTTGCCACTTTAGTAGATAAGATATGATTATTGGATAAATCTATCCCAAACGCTAGCCCAGCCCATAAAGAACCTACACCTAAGGCGCCGGCTGTAAATGAATGAGCAGGTTTGATGGGTATAGAAAAAGCAATAATAAAATTTGTGACAACAAAACTCCACCATGGTAAATTGCCATAAATACCAACAGCATAGGCAAGAAGTGCAGATAATAAAATAGATGTAATATATTTCATAGAAGATATTTAAAATTGATGAGTTATTAACTTTGAGATATTAATTTATTAAACGTTTGATTTTTTAAATTGCATATGCCATTTGGTTCTTTCGTTCTGTATTAATTTTTCTTTGGCTAAAAATAATAAACGATAATATTTTCCTGCCGCCCAATAATCGACAAAGGTATCATAGTAAACACTTCCAGGGTTACCACTCTGTCCTCCTGGATATAAACCATAAGCCTCAATTTCATCTGTTAAATGCACTATCATTCTCCAACTAGGTCCGTGAATATCAGTAGTAGCATTAATGATATTCATTCCTCCACCAATTGGTAAATTCATTCTACTTAAAGCAGGTATTTTAGTAAGGTGCATTACTCTTGTCTCTTTAAATAAAGACCATTCTAATTTATTTTCTTTTTCTAATTCCACTAATTTTTTGGTGGCATTCTCAACACCTAAGGTTACTTGATCTTTAAAGTTTTCAATTTTGTCTTTGGTTTTGATATTATCTGCTATAGACCAATTAGAATCTTTTAATAATTGATCTAGTAATACATAATCATCTGGTTTGGTAAGTGGTATGAGTGAACCTTCTAATTCATCCCCCCAAACTGCTTTTGAAACACTGTCCCAAATAATTTTAAATGTTGTTATACCTTTTGAATGTTCACTATTCACTAAATCCCAATTGCTCATTTCATTTACCATTCTTTTAGCATCTGTGCTTAATTTATCTACTTGTAAATATTTCATTAAAGCAGGTCTAGCGGTAGCGGCAAATACATTATCATTATTAGTTTGTAATGCTTGCATATCTTCTACCGTAATATTAGACATGCCTGTTAAATGTTTATTTACACTAATACCTCTGTATAAAGGGAAAGAACTTGCAGTACCTAAATAATAAGGATAAGTAGGATCGGTTGATTTCTGATTGGCACTACTAACAAATCCTCGCTCCGGGTTTTTAATAGTAGGGTTTTCTTCATTCGGGATCATACCTTGCCAAGCATATGAAGAATCATCCCCTGGCATAATAAAGTCACCTTGACGATCCCATCTTGCTACAAAACTTCCTTGTTGTTTAATGGCAATGTCTCCAGTTTTAGTGGCTAAAACAAAATTTTGGCCAGGGCAGGTCCATAATGAAATGGCCTTAATATAATCGTCATAATTTTTAGCACGATTTAATCTGTAAAAAGTTTCTACTCCTGTTGAAGAACTATGCGCTGTCCACTGAATTGCTAAATTTCGACCTTTAGATTGTGGATTTTGATAATGTGCATCATACATAGCAGGTCCCCAATGTGTCATAGGTATTTGCTCTACAACATCGGCACTATCTTTTACTTTAATAACTTCTGTTCTTTTTTCTGCAGTATTCCACTTTCCATTAAACCAATACTCATTTTCTGTGCTATCCTTAAATTTAATTTGATAAAAATCTAAGACATCCCTACCTGCATTGGTAACGCCCCAAGCTAAACTATCATTAAATCCAATAATTACTGCAGGAGAACCTGGAAAACTTGCTCCGTAAGTGCTATGTGTAGGTGTAGTAATTTGTACTTCATACCAAAGTGATGGCATATTTAATCCAAGGTGTGGATCACTTGCTAAAATAGGTCGACCTGATTTTGTTTTAGTTCCGGATACTGCCCAGTTATTACTGCCATTATTTTTATCCGGAGCTACAGGGGCTTCTACATTATTTAAATCAAGTGCTAAGGATTTATGTAAATATGCAGAATCGGCATTGATTGGTTTAATAGGTACTATAGATGGCTTCTGATAAACTGTCCCTTTTGGAATTATAGGATCTAATGAGTCTTGATTATTAGTATATAATTTATCAAATAAATCATAACCTAAGAAGTCTCTAGTATTAGTCAATTGCAAATCGGAAGCAGCTGAACGTCCTGTCAAATCATAAGACATAAACATCAAAAACAAATACGTTTTTTTTGGCGTCCAATTTTCAGGTGCATAATTCATTAATTTAAATTCAAAGGGCATGTCTGCGGGATCCAATTGACTTATATAGGCGTTCACTCCTGCTGTATAAGCATCTACCGTTTCTTTCATTTCAGGATTGTTCGCATTTATGTTAGCCTCTGTTTTTTCTGCACCATATACCATACCTAATCTTCTAAAAAAACGATCAATTGATAATTTATCTGCGCCTGCTATTTCACTGAGTCTACCAGAAGCAACTCTTGTTTGAAAATCCATCTGCCATAATCTAAATTTTGCATGTAAATATCCTTGCACAAAATAAGCATCCTTGTCGTGCTCGGCATAAATATGAGGCACTAATCTGTCATCTAAATAAACATCTACATTTCCTTTTAATTCACCTGCTACAATAGAAGCATCAAAATTGGTATTTACTTTTTCAGCATTTTTCCAAAAACCATGCTGTGGAGATAAGAAATAACCCAACCTTGGCGACTTGGTTGTCCCAATAGATAATTGAGTATTTAAAAGGGTAATAATGCTAACAGTAGCAATTGCTGAAGCAATAAATGGCAGTAAACGCATATATAATATTTAGAGAACTAAATTAAGAATTTATTTGGCAATTTCTTGCTTAAAAAAATGAACTTGGTCATTCAATGGCAAATAAGGATATAAACTCAATAAACGCTCGCTTTTTGCAATACAATTTTCGAGAAAACTACGGTGTTGTTGGGATCCCGCAAAAAAAGGCTTATGCTGCATAGCTAATTGTAATTCGGCCACTTGTTTCATTATGTTCTGTGTTTCTTCATTCATATAAGTCTCTACCCATTTCTCCCATACATAATTGGAAGCTGCATAATTAGGATGTACTAAATCCTCGGCATAAAAACGGTAGTCTCTTAAATCATCAATGACATATTCATAAGAAGGGAAATATGCAATATTTTCTGCACTTTCTACAATTTCATGTACGGCTTGTATCAAGACAGCCTTAGATCTATTATTTTCCACTAAACCTTCTCTTAAATGACGCACAGGGCTAATGGTAAAAATAATTTGTAGATGAGGATTAAAATGAAGAAGGTCTAAGACCATCTTTTTTAATAAAAGAACTAAAGCATCTGATTTCATTAATTCTTTATCAAACCAAGTTGCAGGCGCTTTATGATTATTGGCCACCACCTGCCCCGCTGCATGCGGCGACTGAGTATTTAATTTATAGAGCCAAGCAGAACCTAATGTTATAACTATATGATCGGCTGATTTTAAAAAGGCATGGCCTTTTGTAATTGATTCATTTATTTTATCTATTGCATCATTAGCGGTTACACCAGAAAAACGACTATGATGATGCCAACTATTCCAAACTTCATTTAGTTTAAAAAGATTGTCTTCAGTATATTGCTTTTTATTGATACAATCAGATATGGACTGCACCACACTAATAGGATTAAATAAAATTCCATGCGGATTTTCAAATACTTTAAATAAATGCGTATTTAATTTAGCCCCTATATTTTCAGAAAAGCAAGAGCCTATTAAAAATATTCCATTCCTATAACTAATAGCGTGCTCGGAACGTTTCGAAGGAAGGGTTAATTTAAATTTTAAGGTACTCATCTAACACCAATTATTTAATGGGAAACATTCTTTGTTTCATGGCTTCATACAAAATAATTCCAGCCGCTACAGAAACATTAAAGGAATCAAAATTAGTAGCCATTGGTATTTTGAAAAAATAGTCTGCCGCCTTTGCTAAATAAGGCTGTACCCCTCTTCCCTCATCTCCCATAATTATACAGGAAGGAATAGTTAAATCTAATTCATGAATATTTTTTTCTGCGCGCATTTCACTAGTGAAAACTTGAATGCCATTTAAGTGAAGTAAGTCGACCGCTTTTAATAAACTATTCACTCGCACTATATGTATATGCTCAAGCGCTCCTGCACTACTTTTAAATGCTTCTTCATTTAAAGCACCAACTCCTTTATCGGGAATAATTAAAGCTTGCGCTCCACAGCAGTGTATGCTTCTTCCAATGGCTCCAATATTTCTTACATCGGTGACGCCATCTAACATTAAAAATAAAGGCGTTTGCCCTTTTGCTACCACAAAATCAATTACTTCTTGTAATTCTAAATATTTTACTTTAGAAATATAGGCAAGCACCCCTTGGTGGTTTGCCTTAGACATTCCATTTAATTTTTCAATGGGTACTAATTGTATTGGAATACTTTTTTCTCTAGCAGCATTTTTTATTTCAGTTAAGCCTTCTCCTTGTGCATTTTTTTGAATTAGTATTTTTTCAATATTAGTACCTGATTCAAATGCCTCTATTAAGGGTTGACGACCAATAATAAATTTACGCTCTGTTGCTGGCCCACGATTTGCATTAAAACTTGATCTAGGCTTATAGGGTCTATCTTGTCTTGATGGTCTTTGCTCCATATTGCTCAAAGTTAATCGATTTTTGATTGCATTGCATTCCATTTTAATATGGCAGCTACTGTAATCGAATCGGTAATTTTTCCTTCCATCACCCATTGTAAAGCTTTGACAAAAGGCATTTTTTGAACAGCTAATTTTTCTGTTTCTTCAGGCTGTGCATCGCCTGCTGTTAAGTCTTGTGCTACATAGACCACTGCATATTCGTCAGATACTGAATTAGAAACATGCATGCTTAAAATTTCTGTCCATTTTTTTGCTTCAAAACCTGTCTCTTCTTTTAATTCTCTTTTTGCTGTTGTTAAATAGTCAGTTCCTTCAGGACAACCCCCTTCTGGAATTTCCCAACTGTAAGCATTTAAAGGAAAACGATATTGCCCAACTAAATAAGTATCTCCGTTTTCATCAATAACAATAATCCCAATAGCAATATTTTTAAAGTGTACTTTACCATAAATACCTGGTGTGCCTGCAGGTGTAATTACTTCGTATTCGGTTAAGTTAATCCAAGGATTATCATATACCAATTTACCACTAATGGTTTTCCAGGGATTTTTTTCGTTCGTCATAAAATTATTAATCAATTTTTAATGATTCAAATGTTCAACTTCTATATCTAGTCTAAATAAAAAACCCTCTCGAATCTCGAGAGGGTTTTTTATAATTCATTCAATTATTTTAAACCGAAAACTTTTTTCACTTTCGCAACATAATCTAATTTCTCCCAAGTAAATAATTCTACTTTCATAGTCTTTGTTTTACCATCTGGCGAGGTGAATGTTTTAGTCACTATCTCGTTTTTACGACCCATATGTCCGTATGCAGCAGTTTCACTATACATAGGTGTTCTTAACTTTAATCTTTGCTCAATAAAGTAAGGACGTAAATCAAAAATAGATTCAACTAACTTGCCAATTTGACCATCGTTTAATTTTACTTTAGCAGTACCGTAAGTGTTTACGTTAATTGAAGTAGGTTTGGCCACTCCAATAGCGTAAGATACTTGTACCAATACTTCAGAAGCTACACCAGCAGCTACTAAGTTCTTTGCAATGTGACGCGTTGCATAAGCAGCAGAGCGGTCTACTTTACTAGGATCTTTACCAGAGAAGGCTCCACCACCGTGTGCACCTTTACCACCATAAGTATCTACGATAATTTTACGGCCTGTTAAACCAGTGTCACCATGTGGACCACCAATTACAAACTTACCTGTTGGGTTAATATGATAAGTAATATCGTTATTAAAAAGCTTAGCGTATTTCTTATATTTAGCTTTAACTCTTGGAATTAAAATTTCAACAATATCTTTTTTTATTTTTGCTAACATTTTACCTTCTGCATCAAAATCGTCGTGTTGAGTAGAAACTACAATCGCATCAATTCTTACAGGCTGGTTTTTATCGTTGTACTCAAGAGTTACTTGAGACTTTGCATCCGGACGTAAATATTTAATGGCTTTGTTCTCTCTTCTTAAAGCAGCTAATTCAATAAGAATTTTATGTGCTAAGTCTAAAGCTAGTGGCATGTAGTCATCTGTTTCATTACTTGCATAACCAAACATCATACCTTGGTCGCCAGCACCTTGCTCTTCTTTTTTCTTTCTATCCACTCCTTGATTAATATCGGCAGATTGCTCATGTATTGCTGACAACACACCGCAGCTATCTGCTTCAAACATATATTCACTTTTTGTATAACCAATTTTCTTGATTACATTTCTTGCAATAGTTTGTACATCTAAATATGCTTTAGATTTTACTTCACCTGCTAAAACTACTTGTCCAGTAGTTACTAAAGTTTCACAAGCTACTTTTGACTGAGGGTCAAAGGCTAAAAAGTTATCAATTAATGCGTCAGAAATCTGATCGGCTACTTTGTCTGGATGTCCTTCTGATACACTTTCAGAAGTAAATAAATATGGCATAGATTAGTATTTAAGGTGCAAATATATTAATTATATCTATAAATCGGAATAGTAGATATGTAATCTCATTTTAAACTTAGTCCTATTTCCACCCCCTAAAACTACACGGCCTGTAGCTGCTTGGTTTCCAATAGCAGTAGTTAGATAGTCCTGTGAAGGAGCTTGCTTATTATAAGGATAAGGGGGCACTAAAGTTATTGAGTCATTCACTGGGGCAATAATTCTAAAATCAAATAAAGAGTCGGTTCTAGAAATTACCCCTTGAACATATCTACTAATATTAAAATTATAGGAGGCTACATTATCATAGCCATTAATGGACTTGTATATTAACTTACCCCCAAACTGTGTAAAAGAGCTGGCATTAGTGGTGCCCGTAAAGTCATTTGGTACATTACGAATAGCCTTTGAAACAGTATCATAGGTCCCTAAGAATAAATACCTTGGTGGCAATAATTGAGATTCTAAACTACCTGCAGCACCAGCTGATGTAGGTACTTGCTCTGCAATTAATTCAGCACGATGAATAATTTTATTCGAAAAGTTTTTCAAACCCGGTATTTTAACTTTTACCATCGTACCTGGACTGGTTTGCACATAGACCAATGAGTCATTAGATACTTTATCCAAATGCTTTGCGATTTCAGCACCTGTTCTATTTCGCTTTATAAAGTTCACATCAGCATTATTGTAAATACTAAATTTAAAATTAACTACGGCTGTATCTCTTTTATACACTTCAGATAAAGCTGTAGAATTCGTGTTATAATAGAGTGCCAATTTAGTATTGGTATCAAGTAAATTAATTTTAAGTAATACATTTTTATTTGCAGACTCATCGGCTGTTAAAGCAAATCCCGGGAAATAAGCACGTAAAGTAGTATCACTTCTGTAAGCATTGTTGGAATCAAATTCTTTTAAAAATTGTGTTGCAAAACTTTTAGACAATTTTATACGAATTGTATTTTTAGAAGCTTCAAATCTTGTATACAAAGAATCTCCTATTTTAGCAAAATCGACAGTTGTCTCTCCTAAATTCTGATCAGTTTTAATATTATATAATTCAGGGTAATTAGAAGCATATAATTTAAAAGCATCTAAAGGCGTAGCCGCACTAATTCTTTTTAACTGCACTTTTACAGGCTTGGTGGTATCGCCATAAAAGCCTTTATATGATAAAATTAAAACTGCTGAGTCAACCACTAAACTGTCTTTACTTCCAGTAATAAAAAAGGGAAAGAAACTTGGCTTCACTTGAAAATACATTGAAGCATTTGTAGTTCCAAAAATTGGATCGTTAGTGATATTACCAACAATGTGATCGTCTGAGCCATAGACTCTCATTGAATCTGGCCTATCCACCGTTTCTGTAATTACATCAAGAGTTGTATCCTTTGTATTATATGCATCCATTGAAGGAAGTAAACCAAGACCTAATTCTGAAGTGCCAATTCTAGTACAAGCAGAAAAAACTAGCGTTGAAAAAAGAGATATAATAAATATTCTTATTGTATTATTTGATACCATGAATTTAATTTGACTTTACTTAGATGCAAGTTCGTTGTATAAATCTAAATACTCTGTTAAATCGGAGTCCCATCCGTTAAAAGGAACAATTTTTTTCCCTTTTACTGAAGAAAATTCTGATACTAATTTTTTGTCAATAATGTCAGATCCAAAAGAAATAGCATCAGCATAGGTAGCTCCCCCTCTAAATAAAGCGGCGTTATTCAAATCCTTGAAAGGTTCTAAATCTTTGTCTTTAATATTTGTATTGATAATTGCCTTAGTTAATAAATCTTTATTAAACTTTTCTTCGAATGTATTTTGACCAATGGTGAATACAACTTTAGCATTAGAGAATACAGGTTCTTTTTTATAAGCTTGTTTTATGTAAGCTGGAATTAAACCAGTCATCCACCCACTACAATGAATAATATCTGGAGGCCATCCAAACTTTTTTACTGTTTCTAAAGCACCTCTACAAAAGAAAATAGTTCTTAATACATTGTCATCAAACCATTTTTCAGTTTCATCATGAAAAATTTGCTTGCGTTTGAAAAAATCTTCGTTTTCTAAAAAATATACTTGTAAACGAGCATTGGGTAATGATGCCACTTTAATTTGTAATGGATAGTCGTCTCCGTCTAATTGGACATTGATTCCAGAAAGTCTCACCACCTCATGTAAACGATGTCTTCTTTCATTTATTACACCAAAACGAGGCATAATACAACGAACTTCCAATCCACTGTCGTTGCTTTTAATGGCGAGCTTATTAATTACCTCAGCGAACTCGGTCAGCTCTAAATAGGGCGACATTTCTGTGGCGATATATAAGATTCGTTTTTTTTCAGACATTCCTTTTGGGTTTAACTCAAATTATGTTTGAGTGTGCAAAGGTACATAATTGTAGGGACTTTAAGAAACAACAAAAAAGACTAATAAATACTAACATCCGACTGCATTTCTAGACAATTGGTTGTAAATTGCATAGGATTGTTTAATACCATACCTAATGAGTAAATTTTTAAAAATAGCCTTCTTCTTTTGTATAGGCATTTTATTGATTTGGTGGAGTTTACACCAGATCCCCCCACAAGAGTGGAACAAATTTACCATTGCCTTAAAGAAGTCTAAATTCTGGTTCATTTTACCTGTTGGACTTATACTTGGCCTCTCTCATTTAGTTCGTGCCTTAAGATGGAAATTAATAATGGAACCTTTGGGTTATAAGCCCTCTGTTATCAATACTTTTTTAGCGGTATTAATTGGTTATTTGGCCAATTTGGCTGTTCCTAGATTAGGTGAGGTTTTAAAGTGCACCCTGCTTTCTAAATATGAGAAAGTGCCTGCTGAAAAAATTGTTGGTACAATAGTAGCAGAAAGGGCCTTTGATGTAATAAGCTTAGGTATAATTTTTTTATTAGCCCTTACACTTCAATTTAATGTAGTAGAAGCGGGCTGGAATCAGTTCAAAGCTTATGGAAAAGTAGCTGGAGATGCGAGTAAAAGCAATGAAAATACTTATATCATTATAGCAATTTTACTAATAACTGCATTTGCAGCCATCTGGTTTTTCAAATCAAAAATGCAAAATGCAATACTTACTTTTAAAAAAATTATTGCAGGCGTTTGGGAAGGCTTGATAAGTGCAACCAAATTAAAAAAACATAATTTATTTTTCTTTTATTCATTTGCTATATGGTTTTTGTATTTACTTGCCACTTATGTAGGCTTATATGCTACAGAAGGTACAGGTGGTTCGTTTCAAACTGCTATTAGCTGCTTAGCCTTTGCAAGTATTGGTATGATTATTACACCTGGTGGAATTGGTGCTTATGCCTATTTTATGGCGAAAGTTTTAGAATTAAATGGAGTAGACTATACTTTAGGATTAGCCAATGGGACTTTGCAATGGTTCTCACAATTCATCATTATTTTAGTATTAGGAGGAATTGCTTTAATTATACTTCCATTATTCAACAAGCAAAAAATTTAAGATGAAAACGGGAGAAGCTATTGAAAAAAAAATAATGACAATTGAAACTGCTAAAGCTGTTATGGCTGCTTTAAAAGTAACAGGAAAAAAAGTTTCTTTTACCAATGGCTGCTTTGATATCTTACATCCAGGTCATTTATTTTCATTAACACAGGCGGCGAGAGAAGCCGATTATTTAATAGTGGGTCTAAACAGCGATGCAAGTGTTCGAAAATTGAAAGGCCCTACCCGTCCCATTAATAGCACAGAAAGCAGAGCAATTGTGCTTGCCAATTTAATTGTAGTAGATGCAGTGGTTATCTTTGAAGAAGAAACACCCCTTGAATTAATATCGGCATTATTACCCGATGTTTTGGTGAAAGGAGGAGATTATACAATGGAGCAAGTAGTGGGCGCAAAAGAAGTTATTGCGAATGGAGGTAAAGTTATCATTAACCCAATTGTAGAAGGTTTTTCAACAACTAGCCTTATTGATAAAATGAAAGGCTAAACCAATAACCTTCAAAATTAGTACCTCCAAATAAATACTGAAAGCTGAATTAATAAATTATACAACTATGGAATTTTTACAACAACTGCAATTGCAAAAGAAAAACGAAGGTAGTTCAACAGGAACTATCTGGCATAGTAGTAAAGGTGAAATAATTATTTCTTCTTCACCTGTTGATAATAAAGAAATTGGAACTGTAATTAGTACAGATAAAGAAGCATATGAAAATATAATTAAAACAGCTCAGAAAGCATTTTTAGAATGGAGAAATTGGCCCGCTCCTAAAAGAGGAGAAGTGGTGCGTCAAATGGGCGATGCATTAAGAAAAGAAAAAAAAGCATTGGGTCAGTTAGTAAGTTATGAAATGGGAAAAAGTTTACAAGAAGGTTTAGGAGAAGTGCAAGAAATGATTGATATCTGCGATTTTGCAGTTGGCTTATCAAGACAATTATACGGACTTACAATGCATAGTGAAAGACCTTCACATAGAATGTATGAACAATGGCATCCATTAGGTATTGTAGGTATTATTTCCGCCTTCAATTTTCCTGTAGCTGTTTGGAGTTGGAATGCAGCTCTTGCATGGGTATGTGGCAATGTCACTGTTTGGAAGCCAAGTGAAAAAACACCTTTATGTGGTAATGCAATTCAAAATATTATTGAAAAAGTTTTTAAAGATAATAAAGTTCCAGAAGGCGTTAATAATTTAATTCAAGGAGGAAGTAAAGTGGGTGAATGGATATCAAAAGATACGCGCATTCCTTTAGTCTCTGCTACTGGCTCTACAAGAATGGGTAAATTATTAAATGCAGCTGTAGCAGGACGTTTAGGAAAAACCATTTTAGAATTAGGTGGTAATAATGCAATCATAATTTCAGAGCATGCCGATTTAGATATGTCTTTAATTGGTGCTGTGTTTGGTGCAGTTGGTACTGCCGGTCAAAGATGTACTAGTACGCGCCGATTAATTATACACGAAAAAGTATATGATAGTTTTGTTACTAAATTAACAAAGGCTTATGGGCAAATTAAAATTGGAGATCCTCTAGATTCAAAAAATCATATGGGTCCATTAATTGACAAAGAGGCTGTAAATATGTACTTGAATGCTATAGAAACTTGTAAAAAAGAAGGTGGTAAATTCTTAGTAGAAGGTGGCGTTTTAGAAGGTAAAGGATATGAAAGTGGATGCTATGTAAAACCTTGCATTGCTGAAGCCCTACCCCATTATTCTATTGTTCAACATGAAACATTTGCACCTATTTTATATGTAATGAAATATAAAAGTTTAGAAGAAGCGATTGCCATTCAAAACGGAGTACCTCAGGGATTATCTTCAGCAATTATGACATTAAATATGAGAGAGTCTGAATTATTTTTGTCCCAAAGCGGAAGTGATTGCGGCATTGCCAATGTAAATATTGGAACCAGTGGTGCAGAAATTGGCGGCGCCTTTGGTGGTGAAAAAGAAACAGGTGGTGGAAGAGAAAGTGGATCAGATGCTTGGAAGGCCTATATGCGCAGGCAAACCAATACTATTAACTGGAGCACACATTTACCTTTAGCACAAGGCATTCAATTCGATTTGTAAATTCTCTACAATAGCTTTACATATAAAAAACATTTACCGAATAAAAATAAAATATGCCTAGACCTAGTTCAACAGAATACGGCCCTTATTATCAAACTTATATTAACTATACAAGTGGTAAAGACTATTCTATTTTAGTTCAACAATATAACGACCGCATTATTGACTCTTGGAATGCCATCCCCTTAGAGAAAATAAATTATGCTTATGCTGAAGGCAAGTGGACAATTAAGCAAATGTTTCAACATGTCATTGATACAGAAAGAATTTTTGCCTACAGGGCTTTAGCCATTGCTAGAAAAGAAACCATTTCTATTCCTGGCTTTGACGAAAATGCTTATGCTAAAAATGCAACAGCGACACATCGAAATTGGAAAGAGATGATTGCAGAATGGAAAATAGTAAGACAATCCACTAATTTCTTATTTAATTCTTTTACAGAAGAAGACTGGAAACAAAAAGGAATTGCTAGCGAAAATCCAATGTCAGTAAATGCTCTAAGCTTTATTATTTTTGGCCATGCACTTCATCATTTACATGTATTAAAAGAGCGCTACTCGATTTAAAATATGTAGAATAAGTAATTATTATTTTTAAAAATATATTA
>RFVO01000038.1 GCA_009928005.1 Chitinophagia bacterium
TACAAGGGTTATTTTTTAAATTAGTATGTTGAAAATAGGGTTGATTAAATTTTTTTATATGCGTCGCTTAATTTTATATTTTTCTTTTTTATCATGCTTACTTTTTATTATAGGAGCTTGTACTAGTGCACCTGGGTATTTAAAAAATAATGAAAAAATAGGAGAGCTAATAGATTCTACCAAAACAACCTATGTACTATATGCCTATGATGAACAGTATGCAATTGAATCTCATTATTACGACAAAGAAGGAGCCTTACTAAAAGTAGTAAAATACGACGACCTTGCACGCTCAGTTATTTATAATGTAAGGTCTAAAAAAGCTACTGAATTAAAGTTATTAGAACAATAGTGAAATGAGTATATTTTTTATAAAGAGGCTAAAATAGTATCTAAATTAGAAAGAAGACCTTTTGCATTTTCTATAGAGAAAATAATAGGCGGTTTTATTTTGAAAACATTATTATAAGGGCCATCAACCCCCATTAAAAAACCTTTTTCTTTCATTTTTTCAACTGCTAGCTTAATGGCCTCCGTAGCTGGCTCTTTGGTAATTCTATCTTTTACTAACTCTACTCCAATAAATAAACCCGAACCTCTTACATCTCCAATAATACTATGAGTATTCATAAGTGCTCGCATGCCTTCCAATAAATAATTACCTACTTGGAGTGCATTTTCTTGTAAGCCTTCCTCCTGAATGACTTCTAATACAGCTATTCCTGTTGCCATAGAAACGGGGTTGCCTCCATAAGTATTAAAATACTCAATACCATTATTAAAGCTATTGGCAATTTCATCTGTTACAATAACTGCAGCTAAGGGATGTCCATTGCCAATGGGTTTGCCCATCACCACTATATCTGGCACTACGTCTTGTAATTCAAAGCCCCAAAAATGACTACCTACTCTTCCAAAGCCCACTTGCACTTCATCTGCAATACAAATGCCACCTGCGGCTCGAACATATTTATATACTTCTTTTAAATAATTATGCGGTAGGGGCATTTGGCCACCTACCCCTAATAGTGTTTCACAAATAAATGCGGCTGGTTTTTTATTTTCTTTTTTAATGTTATCAATAATATTTTTTACATCCTTTGCATATTTACTTCCTGCATCCGCATCTTCATATTGGTAAGGCCCTCTATATAAATCGGGGTTCATGGCTTTATGTATCCATGGCATTTGTCCAATGCCACCTGCTCTGTCAAATTTATAAGGACTCATTTCTATAGTAGCTGTTGAAGTTCCATGATAGGCATGGTCTAAAACAATAACATCTTTTTGTTTTGTGCAGTGCCTGCTTATTCTTATGGCTAAATCATTGGCCTCGCTACCGCTATTGGTAAAATAACAAACATTTAAACCAGCAGGTAAACTAGTTGTTAACTTTTGCGCATATTCAACTAAGTGATTATTTAAATACCTTGTATTAGTATTTAAACTAGCAATTTGTTTTTGCATCACTCTGACAACGCTGGGATGACAATGTCCTATATGACTTACATTGTTAACGCAATCAATATAGGTATTGCCCTTATCATCATATAAATATTGTAATGCTGCCTTATCAATTTTTAAATGCTTTTCATAACTAATACTTAGGTTCCTTCCAATATGCGCATTTCTTTCAGTTTCTAATTTTGTATAATTTTCATTTGCATCAATGATGGAACTATACTCACAAGCTAGTCTAAAAGCATTTTCAGCTTTAATAGGATTAAGCGTAATTAAATAGTCGAGTAAATCCCAGGCAGGCTTCTCTGTTATGAAATGATGTTCATTGTTAGTGTCTAAAGAGCCATTATAGGCAGACTGCGTTACACTTATACAAAGTCTTGCAGCAATTAAATAATATAAGATACTTAATTCTTTTTCTTCAATCGCATAAGCACTATGATAACCCTTCACTACGAGAACAGCTGCAGCAAGCGGGTCCGACTGGTGCAACATGGCATAGGTACAGGCTACTGCTACATTATTAATTAATGCAGTGTATACCATATCACCAAAATCAATTAGCCCTGCAATGCAATCACCTTCTACTAGAACATTATAGTCATTGGCATCATTATGTGTGTAAGCTTGTCTGTATGAAGAAAGAGTGGGGAGTACCTCTGTTTCAAATTGCAGCATAAAATAATCTGCAATTCTTTTTTTAGCAGGATCAGAGATATAGTGCATTTTATAATTCGCATCTCTGGCAGTGCTAATATCCCAAGTATAATGCCTATGCATACCCGGATGCTTAAAGCTTAGCAAACTTTTATCCATCTTGCCTAAAAAAATACCTAAATTTTCAAATAGTACTTTATTTTTTGCAGGCGCTTCTACCCAAAAACTACCCTCTAAAAAACTTAATATTCTAATATAATAAGTGTGTTCATCAAGAATTATTTCTGTTAAGGTTTCACCCTTTTTATTTAATGTATAAGTTTGAAATTGAGCAGCAATATCGGTTTTAGCTAAATGTTGTAGAATTTTTACTTGTGCTTCTAAGAAAAAATAATCGTGAGAACTATTAGAAACTTTTAAAATATTTTTCTTACCCGATTTTTCAACTAATAAAAAATTAAGTTCATCATAGCCATTGAGCACAGATGCTTTTACTTCTATGCCATAATAATTTGCTACCCAATTTTCAATGGTGCCAATGGTAAAATTCATACCAACAAGTTAGTTAATTATTCAGAAAGCTTTCCATTGAGGCGGCTACCATTTTAGGCGCTTCTTCCATAGGCGTATGACCTATATTTTTATAAACTGCTAGTACACTTCCTTTAATATCTTTTTGAAATAGGTAGGCGTTTTCTACGGAGATAAGATGGTCCTGCTCTCCCCATAAAATTAAAGTAGGCTGTGTAATGGTTTTAATAGGATCTGAAGAGCTAGCTGTTCGGTTTTTAAATAAAGATAAAGTAGCTGCGCGATTGCCTTCTCTTAATAGCATTTCATGATACCTGGTAACTATGGCATTGGTAATAAGACTATTATCATAAAATACGGTTTCCAAACTTTTTCTTATTAAAAATTTGGGGGTTATAACTAATAGTAAATTATTAATAATAGGGGTACTGGCTAATTTAAATCCTAAACTTCCTTTTTCATTTTTCATGGGATAACCACCTGCATCAATTAAAATTAGTTTAGTTATTTTCTCTGGATGCGCTACTGCATATTGCCATGCAATAGCACCTCCTAAGGAATTACCAGCTAAAGCGCATTTATTTATATGCATTGTATGTAAAAAGGAATCAAGAAAGCGAACGTAATAATCACCTGCATAATAATTTTCTGGATTAGGGCCTGTAATGCCAAAGGCAGGTAGGTCGAATCTTATAATTCTTCTATTAGCAGAGCTTGCAAGCATAATGGAAACCAGGCTGTCCCAGGTATGCAAAGAAGAAGATGTGCCATGAATTAGCACTAAGGGAGTAGAGTCGGCCGGGTTGCCTTCATCTCTATAATGCACCTGCATGCCCATAAGGGGCATAAATTTAGAAGCCGCATTAGCATACTTAGCTTTAATTTTCTCAACAGGAATATCTCTTTGGCCATAGACTGTAAATACTAGCACTAATAATACTAGTATACTAATTAAACCATAGCTAAGCGCGCGTTTTAACTTATTCATAGATAATTCTACTAAAGAAGTATGTTTTACTTATTAGGTTCTACAAAATAATCTACCACAAAAACTTTATCCATATGTGGCTTTAATACTGCCTGAAAAGCAATATGCGCTGGATGTTTTTGATAGTCTGCTAAATCTTTTTCAGAATTAAAAGTAAGGGTAAAGCAATGTGTAAATCCTTGGTCTAAATGTTCTGGACTCATATTGATACCCCATTGCATATTTTTAACTTGAGGTACTTTACCATATAATTTTGCAAAAGTATGTGCTACATTCTCTACTTCTTGTGCAGAAGAACTTGCTTTGAATGTAAATAAAACAATATGTTTTAATTCTCCTGTTCTATTTTGTGCATTTGTACTTAAAAAGCTTATTGCTAAAAATAAGCATAAAATAATTTTTTTCATTTTGGTTAATTTGATTCGTGTTCGGTAATAAAGAATTAAAGTAAATGTATTTAAAATTCTATATAAATTTTCTTTTAGGACTATATAGTTTTTAACTAAAAATAAGTTTGAGGGTCGTCACAAATTCTAAAATTTTCATTAAAGTCATTCATTATTTTAATATCCTCGCTAGAGAGTTTAAAGCTAGTAGCTTCAAAGTTTTCTACTAATCTTTCCTTTTTAGAAGATTTAGGTATAGTGGAAATGCCATGCTGTAAATGCCAGTTCAAAACAATTTGTGCAGGTGTTTTACCGTATTTTTTACAAAGAAGTACTAACCGTTCATCTGAAAACTTAAGCCCTCTTGTAATGGGTGAATAAGACTGCACTTGAATGCCTGCTTTTTTGCAGTAGGCTAGTAATTCTTCTTGATATAACCAGGGAGAGAATTCTATTTGATTGACTGCAGGAACAATATTAGCCGTTGATTTTAATTCTTCTAATAAGGCAATATTATAATTAGCAACTCCAATGGCCTTCACTCTTTTTTCTTCGTATAATTTTTCTAATGCCTTCCAAGAAGCAGCGCGGCCTTCTTTAATAGGCCAATGTATTAAATATAAATCGACATAGTCTTGATTTAGCTTTTTTAAACTATCGTCAAAAGCCTTGAGGGCTTGATCATAACCATGATCGGTATTATTTAACTTGGTGGTTAAAAAAATCTCTTTTCTATCTACCCCTGCATTTTTTATAGCATTCCCAATTTCTACTTCGTTTTCATACATACTTGCAGTGTCAATTAAGCGGTAGCCAATTGCTAAGGCATCTTCTACCGCCCTCTCTGCTTCAGCTTTGTACATATCATAAACACCTAAGCCCAATAGTGGCATAGTAATACCATTATTGAGGGTAGTCTTTACCATTTCTCTAGTCCTAATAATTTTTTTCCAAGATCATTTAAAACTGCAGTTTCATATTTTGTTTGCTCCCAATTTCTTGGATCGCCAGGGAATGCATAACCTTCTGGTGCAATACGATGTTTCCAAGAATTCACTCTCCACTGTGTTAAGGCTTCATTATTTTCTTCTGCAGGCATCATTGATAAATATTGAGCAATACGCACTTTATCCGTACTATTATTAGCTCTAATACCATGTGGTTCTAAACTATTAAAAATTAATAAGTCGCCTGCTTCTAATTTTACTTTAGTAGGCGTGAATCCTGTAGTGTCTGGTTTAAATCTATCTCTATCTTCTGGTTGTGTTAGTTTCCAAGTATCATAAGTTCTATATAATTCAGGAATACATTGAAAGCCGCCCATGTTTTCATCTGTTTGATCGGCTAGGGCTAATACGCCTTGCACATTTACGGGTTTTGTTTCTGGATCATAATCCCAATGAATAAATGCTTTGTATTCATGTCCAGGTCTGATAGGAAAATTTAAATTGGCTCTATCTATAGAAACCCATAATTTTTCAGTACCCCATATATCAACAAAGGCATCATATACTCTTTGCATTTGACGATTATTCCATAAATGTTGATTGTTATAACATTCAACCATACCTGTACCTGCGAGCTCTTTCATTTTCATTTCTGCTCTTGGTGCAGTGTACCATGTTTCTTTATTATTAGGATCCTTCTCTTCAAACTCCCATAAAAATGCGGCGGTGGCTTGTGCTTGTTCACGAGGTACTGCATTTTTAATGACAATATATCCATTGTGTTTCCAGAAGGTCCAATCTTCTTCACTTAATACACGAAGTGGTTTACCATTTGAGCGGTCGTTTAAACTAGTCGCACTGCTTTTTGCAGTAGATGGGTTTCCAGGTATGTCTTTATGTGCATTATTGGGAACCATTGTGGGTACCATTGTTGGCACCATTGTTTTGTTTTCCATATAGCAATTGTATTTATTTTTATAAGGTAAAAGTACAGGTTCTAAAGGGCTAACTATTTTCCCTAAATTGGCCATTATTTGCTCTATTTTGATAAATTATTACTATTTTAGGAGCATAGTCAGTTATTTTAGTGGTAATTATAAACTATTCTCTTTTCGATGAAATTAAGTTTAGAAAATATTAAACCAGATGAAGGCAGTTCCTTTAAAATACTTTTAACACCCAAGTTGAATGAAATTTATTATTGGCATTTTCATCCGGAAATAGAACTTGTTTATGTTGAAGCAGAAAAAGGTATCAGACATATTGGTGATCATATTTGTACATATGAAGGAAGTGACTTAGCCTTAATTGGTTCTTATATTCCGCATTTAAATTTTGATTATGGTGTAAAAACAACTGTTGAAACGGTGGTGGTGCAGTTTAGACAAAATTTTTATGAAGATGCATTTTATAAGCAACCTGAGATGCAAGCTATTTATGATTTATTTGAAAGAGCTAAAACAGGTATTGCTTTTTATGGTGAAACAAAAATAAAAGCAGGCAACTTATTAAAAAAATTAACTGGTCTCTCTGCCTTTGATCAGTTATTATTATTAATTCAGGTATTTCAACAATTAGCAACAAGTAAAGAATATACTTCATTGAATACACGCCCCATTGCATCTCATGCTGTTATCAAGGAACAAGAAAGAATGCATCAAATTTATAAATTTGTAGAAGCTAATTTTCAAAAGCCAATAAAAATTATTGAAATCGCCTCTGTAGTCAATTTATCTGAGGCTGCATTTTGCAGATACTTTAAAAAATCGACGAAGCTTACTTATACCGATTTTGTAAATCAATATCGAGTAAACCATGCTAAAAAATTATTGATGCAAGATGCAAATGTAACAGAAGCCTGTTATGATACAGGATTTGAAAGCCTTTCTTACTTTAATAAAATATTTAAAAAAATAACTGGGGAAAATCCCTCAGCTTATCGAAAACGAAAAATGAGTTTCTAAAATATTAATTCAATTCATTGCTAAATACCTATATTATTTCGTAAATTTCTATTCATAAAACTGTGATATAGATCATAAACATTTTAAAGAAGTCAAGATGAAAATAATGATTATTAGATGGGGATTTAGATGCCTATTGCTGGTATCATTGCTCTTATCGATGAGCCCCTTAGTATCAAATGCCCAAAAAGCAGATTGGCTAATAAAACCAACAGCACAAAAGGCTGTTATATCTATTCAAAACAATCAATTAATATTAGATAATGGATTGGTTAGACGTGTTTTTTTATTAGACCCCAATGCAAGTTGTATTAGTTATAAGAATTTAAGTAATGGTCAAGAATTATTGAGAAGTATTGAACCTGAAGCTAGACTGGTCTTAAACGGAACATCCTATAATGTTGGCGGACTAAACGGTCAAAAAGAAAAAGCTTATTTAAAACTAAATGTAGAAAAATATCTACAAAAAAAAGATTCAGATTTTGTTTTTACGAACTATAGTATTTCCGATATCAAACCTTTTATTAATTGGAAGCCTAGCACATGGTTAACCAATCCGAATCAACCTACTGGCAAAAATGTAATACTTGAATTTATTTCGAATTTACCTGCTTTAAAAAATATAATGGTTCAAGTGCATTATGAATTATATGATGGCCTTCCATTAATTACTAAATGGATATCTGTAGAAAATAAATCAAATGCGTCTATTAAAATAAACAGAGTGGTGAATGAGGTATTGGGTTTAGTAGAAGAAGAAAGCGCGGTGGTAGGCAAGCCGGAGGAAATGAAAAAACAACATGGAATATACTTTGAAACGAATTATGCTTTTAATAATGCCATGCGTTATGACATTAGCGATCAAACCACCCATTGGAAAACCGACTTAAGTTACACTTCTCAAGTGAACTATAATTTTGAAACACCTTGTTTATTAGAAATATACCCTGAAAAGGCCCCTGGCATTAGTTTAGCGCCGAATGAAATTTTTAAATCGGTACGTACGAATGAACTCTTAATGGACAGTTACGACAGACAAAGAAGAGGTTTGATACTGAAAAAGATGTACAGAACTATAGCACCTTGGACCACACAGAATCCAATTTTTATGCATTTAGTAAGTAAAAACGACCAAGAAGTAAAAAACGCTATTGACCAGTGCGTGGCAACAGGTTATGAAGCGGTTATTTTAAGTTTTGGAAGTCATTTAGAAATGGAAGATACTTCGACTGCGAATTTAAATAGATGGAAAGCCTTAGCGAACTATGCACATGATCATAAAATTTTATTAGGGGGTTATTCTTTATTTAGTAGTAGACGCATTAGTGACGAAGACGATGTAGTAGATATAAAAACAGGAAAGCCAGGTGGCGCTTTTTTTGGCAATGCGCCTTGCTTTGGAAGTAAGTGGGGGCTTAGCTATAGAGATAAAATAAAAAACTTTTTCTCCTATACTGGTTTTGATATTTGGGAAAATGATGGTCCTTATCCTGGAGACATTTGTGCTTCTACTAAACATCCTGGTCATTTAGGCTATGATGATTCTCAGTGGAGACAAATGGAAATACAAAAAGGTTTATATCACTGGTTGAATGAAAAGGGTGTTTACATTAATGCACCAGATTGGTATTTTTTAGATGGTACACATAAAATTGCATTAGGGTATAGAGAAGTAAATTTTTCTTTACCGCGTCCTCAACAAAAAATTATTAATCGTCAAAATATTCACGATGGTACTTTAGAGAAAATTCCTTCGATGGCTTGGGGCTTTGTACCACTTACAAAATACCAAGGTGGTGGTAAAGAAGCAGTACTAGAGCCACTTAGCGAGCATTTAAATGATTACGAACAGCTAATGATGCAATACTATGGAGCAGGAGTGCAGGCTTGTTATCGTGGCCCAAGATTATATGATACAGAAGCAACAAAACAAATGGTGTCTAAAACAATTCTTTGGTATAAAAAATATCGAAACATTTTAAATGCAGATATGATACAACTGCGTCGTGCAGATGGGCGTGATTGGGATGGTTGGATGCATGTCAATGCTACACTTGCTCAAAAAGGATTAATTATGTTATTTAATCCCACACAATTACCTATTACAAGAACCATATCCTTACCCTTATATTATACTGGGTTAAGTAAAACTGCTATTATTAAAGATGCTAAAGGAAGAGCTAAAACCTATACACTAAAAAGAGACTATACCATTGATTTTACTTTTACTATTGCCGCCGATTCCTATAGCTGGTTTGTAGTAGAGTAAGCGGCTAATATTTCAATAATTTACTATTGAAAATATATCGAGCTATTGAAAGTATATAAAGATTAATTTAAAAATAGTTCATCTACAAAAATCCAAGCTGGAGTACCTTTGCCCGGATGCCATTTAGGTAATTTTTTTAAATTCAATAAAGTAAACCTATAAAATTTAAAGGACGCTCCTGCAGGAATAGTGCAGCTAAATGATTTATTTTCTCTTACCACATCTGTTTTTTCTAAAGAAGGAAATTTAGCCTCATTTAATTTTTTATATTGTTTACCATCATTACTACCTTCTATAATGATTGATAAGATAGGAAAGATATAGGCTCCATTATCAACAAAAGCATTAAAATGTGCTTCCTTTAAATGTATAGTTTGTTTAAATCCAATTATAAATTTCATTGTGGTATCTCTGTAAGCTAACCATTTGCCATTAGAAAAGTTTTGTTCTCCTAATTCATAATCGGTAAGGGTTTTAGCACCTGAGCCTGGATATTTTTTGTCTGGATTAGTAACAAAATAAATAGTGTCGGGATGTATATCCGATTTATAAAAAGTTTTTTGAGCTATATCACTACTTATCCAACCTGGTTTGAAAGCTTTTGTTTTTAAAACTGTGTTTTTTGTAAAATGTAATTTTTTGGTATAGATAGGACTTGAAAGACTATCTGGGTCTGAACCATCTGTAGTATATCTCACCACGGTTCCTTTTAAAAAATGCTTCACAACTACATCTAAGCTAGTAACAATGATAGAAGAATCTTGTTCAATAATGGGGCTAGTTAATTTAATAATTTCTGCATCTAAATTATCACCAATAATTATTTTTATTTTTTTATAGTTTGTACTTAATTGTTCAAATTCTTTTTCATTTGAATGATTATTCCAAATATGAATTTCAGAAAAAGGTGCTTTTTCTAAAAATTTTGTCAAACTATTTTGATTTAGCTCCATTCCACAAATAGACAAGTTCTTTAAACTAGTCATAGTTTTAAGTGGCTGTATATCGTTTAAACTTAATTTAGTATAATTTAAATTTAGTTTTTTTAAATGAGTAAATTGTACAATAATGGCAAGGTCTTCTTTCGTGAGAGGCATACCTTGCATATTAAGACTTACAATTTTATCTTTAATTTTTACTAATCTTGATAACTGCTCTTTTTTATAAAAAGAACTTTGAAAAAAATTAACTTCAATTTCATCAGAACCATTAAATAAATAATTCACAGTGAGGTAGCTACTATTATATTCTTTTAAATCGGGTGCTGTATTTTTTGATCCACTAACAGCTTTTGTGGGTGCTTTATAGGCCATGGCAAGTATGGCTAAACTATCTGTTTTAGCCATCTCGCTTATTTTTTTTGTAAAATTCCCGCCTGCTTTTACCCATTTAGTAAGTAGGGTTAATTCCTCTAAAGTCAATTGAAGCTTGCCATCTGGAGGCATATGTTTTTCATCTGCATTGGGTAAATGTATTCTTTGTAATAATAGGGCTTCCTCATTTTGAATTGCATTTAATATATTTCCATCCTTGCCACCTTTTACAATGAGTTCAGGACTTTGCAATTGTAAATTTCCCTTTACTTTTTCTGGACCATGACAGCTTAAACATTTTTGTGTAAGTATGGGGGCAATGGCTTTTTCGTAAACAGTAAAACTAGAATCAACTGTTTTTATTTCTTCAGCTACCACTACTGGTGTTGGTATAGACAATGCATTTTCTCCATGGGTTAATAAGGCACCTTGATGAGTAAAAAACAATAGCACGAATAAATAAATTAGAGCAATTATTTTTTTATAGCTATTCGGAATTTTTTTTATGTAAATAAATGACCAACTTATGAATGCAATAGATAAGCCTCCCCATTTATGTAAATTTAAAGTTACAGTATCATAAGTATCTTGCTTGGATAAAAACAAACCTAATAATGCTACCATGGATGCCATGAGCGAATTACCAACCAAAACTACTTTCTCTTTATTTTCTTCTAGTGGTTTATTTTGAAAGAAAAGAAAATATATAACAATACCTATACCAAAGACAATTGGAAAATGTAAAACCAAGGGATGTAGTTTTCCAAACCATAGTAAAATATTATTTGTTTTGCTCGCTTCACTATAAATTCCAAGTAGTAATAGTAATGGGTTTAAAAACCAAATACACCATTCCCCCCATTGATTCAATTTTTTAATATCCATACTTAACTTATAATTTCATTGACCACTTTACCAGCTACATCAGTTAAGCGGAAGCGTCTTCCTTGGTGTTTAAATGTAAATCTTTCATGATCGATACCCATCAAATGCATAACGGTTGCATGAAAATCATGCACATGTACGGGTAAGGAATTAATATTGTATCCAAAATCATCGGTTTCTCCATATACTCCTGGTTTCACACCACCTCCTGCCATCCAGATAGTAAAGGCTCTTGGATGATGGTCCCTACCATAATTATCCTTAGTAAGTGCTCCTTGACAATAATTTGTTCTCCCAAATTCACCACCCCAAATAACTAAAGTTTCGTCTAATAAACCTCTTTGTTTTAAATCTTTAATTAAAGCAGCAGATGGTCTGTCTACATCTTTACATTGTCCCATTAATTCAGTAGGTAAATTACCATGTGAATCCCAACCTTGATGATATAGTTGAACAAAACGAACACCGTTTTCTGAAAGCTTTCTAGCAAGTAAGCAGTTGGCCGCATAAGTGCCTGGTGCCAAACATTCAGGACCATACATTTTTACAATGGACTCTGGTTCGTTCTGTAAAGAAGTAATTTCAGGTACCGCCATTTGCATACGATAGGCAAGTTCGTACTGCTGAATTTTTGTAACAATTTCTGGATCACCAATATTTTTATAAGCTTCTTGATTGAGTGATGCAATTTCATCTAAAATTTTTCTTTTGTCTCCTCTATCAATAAATTCTGGATCAGTTAAATATTTTACAGGTTCTTCACCACTACTAAACTGTACGCCTTGATGAATTGAATCTAAAAAACCATTATTCCATAATTTAGAATATACTCCTTGTCCATTGCCTTTCCCTTTACTTAATAAAACACAGAAAGCAGGTAAATTTTTATTTTCACTTCCTAAACCATAGCTTACCCAAGAACCCATACTAGGACGGTTTCCCACTTGTGCACCTGTTTGGAAAAAGGTTAGTGCTGGATCATGGTTAATAGCTTCAGTATACATGGTTCTAATGATACATAAGTCGTCACTCATGCTGGCAATATGTGGAATGGTTTCACCAAACCATGCCCCACTAGTACCATGTTGTGCAAAATTAAATTTAGTACCAACTAATGGAAATTTTGCTTGATTAGCCGTCATACCTGTTAACCTTTGTCCATTGCGAATGCTTGCTGGTAAATCCTGACCATGCATTTTTTGTAACATGGGCTTATAATCATACAAATCTAATTGAGAAGGTGCTCCGTTTTGAAATAAATAAATAACACGTTTTGCTTTGGGTGCAAAATGCGGAAGAACATTGGCAAATAATTCTTCTTCATTACTTGCATCAAAAAGTCCAGGAATCATTAAAGAACCTAAGGCAAGGCCGCCAATACCTAAACTTAGTTTAGATAAAAATTTTCTTCTATTTTGATTTAAGCCATGTTCTAAAAATTCATTCATAATAATTTTTTATGATTTTGTGATGGTCTCTTCTAAGTTATATAATATCAAAATGGTTTTCATTAAGGCAGCTGCTTCTGCTTCTTTATATTTTTTAGTAGGATGTTTATATTCTCCCACGGCCAAAGTATTTTTTAATAAAGGCGCATTGGTATTAAAGAAAGCAACTTGTTTTTCACAGTAGTCCATTAATTTATTACGCTCAAATTTTGAAGGCTTTCTTATGACAATGGTTTCAAAAGCTTGTTCTAATTTATCTTCTAATGTTTTATTAGTTAAAGAAATATTTTCAGCCAGTACACGGGAAGCTTCTAAAACAGCAGGATCATTTAACATAGTTAAGGCTTGCAAGGGTGTATTGGTGCTTGCTCTTTTGGCTTCACATTGATCTCTATTACTTGCATCAAATATCATCATACTAGGAGGCGGTGCTGTTAACTTTAGGCGGTGCTGTTAACTTTATAAAAGTGTATAAACCTCTACGATAAATGGCAGGGCCATGGTCTTGTTTGTAAGATGCTAACACCCCTCTACCTGAAGTGGTACTTTCCCAAACTCCTTTAGGTTGATAAGGCTTTACACTAGGACCCCCAATCATAGGATTTAAAATACCACTGGTACCCAAAACCCAATCTCTTACAATTTCTGCTTTGAATCGTATACGAGGCGATCTAGTATAATAAAGATTATCGGGATCTAGTTCTAATTGTTTTTTACTTACCACACTTGACTGTTGATAAGTATTACTAGACAATATTTTTTTCACTAAATATTTTATGTCCCAATTGTGTTCCATAAAATCAACTGCTAACCAGTCTAATAATGCAGGATGTGTAGGAAGCTCTCCTTGTAAACCGTAATCACTGGATGTTTTTACAATACCTTTGCCAAAAATTTCTTGCCAAATAAAATTCACAAAAACACGGGCTGTTAATGGGTTCTTTTTTTCTACTGTCCATTTTGCCAAGCCCAATCTGTTTCTTTCATATTTTAATGTATCAAAAGGCATGATAGATTCAAGAGCAGTTGGTTTTACTTCTACTTTTGTAGGTGCATCATAACTTCCTCTACTTAAAATATAGGTAGGTCTAGTTTTTCCAGTATCACCTATTTTCCAATCTCCCATGACAGAGACTTCTAATTTATTTGTATCGACATGATTAATAAACGACAATAATTTTGTTTGCTCTTCCTTCGTAATAAATAATTTTGGATTTTTAGCAGGTGTTGAAATACTGACATCTCCTTCATAACCTTTTTCTTTACTCATATTAAAAAAGGCATAGAGTTGATAGTAATCTTTATTGGAGAAAGGATCGTATTTATGATCATGACACTGCGCACATTCAATAGTTACGCCAAGTATAGCTTTCCCATAGGTTCTTGTTTTATCAATATTATAAGAGACACGGTACTCTTCTTCAATGACTCCCCCTTCTTCTGTGTATTTATGATTTCTAAAAAAAGCCGTGGCTAAAATAGAAGATTTGCTTGCATTAGGTAGTAAGTCACCAGCTATTTGTTGTGTTATAAATTGATCATAATGCATATTGGTATTAAAAGCATTAATCACCCAATCTCTCCAAGGCCATTGAGATCTAATATTATCATCTTGAAAACCGTAAGAGTCGGCATAGCGCGCTAAGTCCATCCAAAGTAAAGCCATCTTTTCTCCGTAAGCGGGCTTTTGTAATAAATTATCTAATAATTCTGCATACCAATTATCGCTAGTATTATTTCTCCATTGATTTAATTCTTCATATGTGGGTGCAAGTCCAGTTATGTCTGCAAAAGCTCTTTTAATAAGTGCTTCGCGGCTAGCGGGTTCATTGGGTGCAAAACCTTTTGCTTCCATTTTTTCTAATATAAAGGGATCAATTTCATTTTTAACCCAATTATTATTTTCTACTTCAGGCAGGGATTCTTTGACAGGTGCTACAAAGGACCAATGCTTTTCATATTTAGCACCTTGCTCTATCCACTTTGTAAATAATTTTATTTCATCTGTGGTTAATCTGGCTAAGTGACTTTCCGGAACTGGCATCATGATGGCAGGATCATTAGATGAAACTCTTCTAATTAATTCACTTTTGTCAGGATGTCCTGGTACAATAGCAAAATGTCCTTTATTTTTTTCTAGTTCTGCAAAAGCACTTGATGGTAAGTCTAATCTTAAACCCGCTTTTACTTTTGATACATCAGGTCCATGACAAGAAAAACATTTATCCGATAAAACAGGGCGTATATCTCTATTATAAGAAATAAAATTTTCTTTTTGTTTTTTAGCATTAGCAATATTCACCACTCCATAAAGCAATCCTGCTACCACCAGTACAATACCAAAAATTATGTATTTCTTCATTATCTATACTCTTGTAAATTTATATGGATATACTTTTCCAGAAGCCCACTGAGCTACATAAATGCTTCCTTCATCATCTACACATACATCATGAGGGTGTATAAATATTTTTTCTGTTTGAGACATAGGTTGTAAAACCCCATCATTATATACTGGTGCAGAACCTCCTAAATTAGAAACTACTTTATTGTTTTTATCTAATATGGTTACAAATCCGGAATTCACTGTATCTAAATTAGGAGAACGCAAAACAGCTGCGTATAAGTAATCGCCTTTAATAACAGGTCTGCAAACACAGGCACCTGGCAAGTGAATTACTTCTAATAATTTTCCTTCCATTGAAAAACGCTTGAATGCATTACGTGTGCGATCGGTAATAATTAAAGTAGGAGTTGCATTTCTTGTATCTACACAAATACCATGCGCATTGTCTAAATATTCATCGCCTGTTCCTCTACCCCCAAATGCATTTTTTAATTTCCCTTTTTCATCATAGTGTAAAATATGTTGTGCACCATATCCATCTGCAATATAAAATTCACCATTGGCAAGTACGGTGGTTTCAGTAGGCACAAAAGCTTCCTTTTTTTGATAAGCAGGTAAATCAGAAGGTGGGTCAATGATTAATAAAATTTTACCATCGATAGTAGTTTTATATACTTGATGTTTATTGGTATCGGTGATAAATAAAAAATCTTCTTTTCCGTTGTGCTGCACCGTTAAGCCATGTGCTCCAGGAAATTCACTACCCCAGGTATTTATTAAGCGACCCGATTTATTATAAATAATAATATTATTTTTTGTTTCGTTGGTTAATAGTAAAATACGACCCTTGCTATCTTGAATCATTTCATGACAATCATTCACAGGCGTTTTTTCTGCATTTAGGGTACCCCAATTAGTATTTAATTGATAAGTCATTCCATTTTGTCCATAAATTGGACCATTAGTGGCTGACATTAAATTTTTAGTTAATAGCAATCCGGTACTTGACATAATAGTGTTTTTTACAAAGGCTCTTCTTTTCATAGCAGGTGATTTAAATAATCGTTCTCTAAGATACCTTTTTTGGCATAAAAAAAGAGCAGGTTTCTAAGTTCAAAACTGCTCTTTTAAATAAATAAAGTAAGGGGTTTAATCGTCGGCGTCTTTTTTTGGATTCATTTTCAAAAACGCAGCTCTTTTGGGAGCAGGTACTAAGGCGTTCTCTCCTTTTAAACCCTTCCATAGCACTTCATTAAATTCAAAATCATTGATACTGTCTTCTTTTTTGAAATTAAAGGTTTCACTTTTTCTTTGCATGGCTGTTCGAGCCGTATTTTTCTCATTGATATCAAACTGTAATGGCTTAGTAATGAATCCTTTAGGGTTTGGTACATTATCAAAACATCTCCAAAGTGGTGTAGCACCTGCATCATATTGACTCATTGGAGGCATGCCCAATATAAGCTCAATGGTCTTTAAGATGGATGTAGTGGAGTAAGCAGTATGATCTACAAAGCCTCTTTTTACAAAACCGCCTGCTAAATAAGCCGGACTTCGGTGTGCGTCTACGTGATCTGGTCCATTTTGTGCATCATCTTCTACTATAAAAACAACAGTTTCATTCCAAATAGAACTTTTAGATAAATATTCAACTAACATTCCAACTGCTAAATCATTGTCTGCCACATGTGCATAGGGAGAAGGCTTGCCTAACTTCATACCTTCCGTATGATCATTAATTAAACGCATGGTATTTAAACGAGGAACTGCATTTTTTGATAACAATGAATCAAAATCGCGTTTCCATTGACCCACCCTTGTCGTATCTCTTACACTTTGATCCCAGCTTGTGAAATAAGGACAAAAATGATCCTTTAATACCGGCAAATTGGGTTTATAATCATCTGCAAATTCTCCATAAGTTCTATAAGAAACACCTGCTCTTTTTGCATAGTCCCAAATAAATCCATTTTTATTATTGGCAATTGCACGAGTACCTTCTGCATCATAATTACCTCCGCGTCCTCCATAACTAGTTACCCAATTTTTTTCTAAGTAATCATTGGCATATGCACCAAATGTCCAGTTATGTCCATCAGCACTTACTTCCCCATTCACGTAAAAATTATCTAACAAAACAAATTCTTTAGTTAAGGCATGTTGGTTAGGTGTAATTTTTTCACCAAATAAACAAAGGCTAGCATCTCCATTACCTTCTTTAACATCACCTAAAACTTGATCGTAGGTTCTATTTTCTTTTACAATATAAAATACATATTTAATTTTAGAAGGGTCACTAACTTTTTGTGGAATTACCGATCCTATTTCTGCATTAGATTTTTCTTCATTCATTTTTGTATAAGGCGTGTTGTCATATACTGCTGCTGAATACAATCCTAATTGTTTATCGGAGGGAGTATTTATAATACTTAATGTTCCTTTCATAAGTCCTCCAATATATTGAACCTCTTTTGTGTTTTTTAATAAACCTTTTTGCACAGCCATTTGTGCATTTTTATTATAAGGGTCAGGGCCTAATGGATTCGCAAAAGAAGAAAACCCTTTCCCATTAGTTACATAAATTTTACTACCTACTACCTTAACACTCGTTGGATACCAACCCACAGGTATAAAACCTTTTGATTTGCTATTACCAAGTTCTGTTACATCAAATACTGCTAAGCAATTGTTATCCGCATTGGCAATGTATAAAGTTTTTTCATCGGCGCTAAGTGCTACGCCATTAGTTGTGGAACCCGCAGGGGCATTGGGATACAGCGCACAGTTAAGTGTTTCTAGCACTTTTTTATTTTTAATATCTATAACGGAAACACTATTATCCTCTCCATTGGCTACATAAATTGTTTTACCATTTTTTGAAAGAATTAAATCGTTAGGGTGTGTTCCTGTGAGAATACTATTCGTTATTTTTTGACTTAGTGTATTATACACTACTAATTTTTCCGCACCCCAAATACTAATATATAATTCTGACTTATCATTAGATAAAACACAAGTGTAAGCTTCTGCAGGAAGGGCTGTTTTTTTAATTATTTTTTTGTTTATTAAATTAACTTCATACAAAGAACTATCGTCTTTTGTGACAACGTATAAAATATTTTTTTCATCATTGATACAAATGCCTGCAGGAGAAATTTTATTCGGCCACTTATCTCCTAATATAATAGAATCAGCTAAAATTAATTTATTATTGATAATACTATATTTTAAAATCCAATTATCATTACCGCCAGAAGCGTATAAAGTTTTTTCGTCTGCACTAAAAGTAATACCTAGCCAAGACTTATCAATTTTTATATTATCTAAAATAGTATTTGAAACTAAATTTACAAGTTGAATACTTTGTTTACTTTGTCCATTATTGGTAATGGCCATTAATTTTTTTGATTTTGAAACTGCCATGTTTAATGGTAGATCTCCTAATGACAAACTATTTCCTGCTGGACTTAATGCCCAACCATTAGGAAGTATAATTTTTTTTGTATCCTGTGCTAGAGAACAAAT
>RFVO01000039.1 GCA_009928005.1 Chitinophagia bacterium
AGCCGCCCAACCATCCGGTGATATCGACCACCTCGCCCAGAAAAAACAAACTACTATCCTTAGATTCTAATAATGAGGAGCCTGTTAAGTAGATATCTACTTTACGGGCACATTCACGGCCTTCGCTTATTGCCCATACCACAAGAGATTGACCTCTACGCATATCTCCAGCGGTAAATACTTTGGCTATATTGGTTTGATATTGTTGCTCTGTTGCTTTTACATTTCCTCTTTCGTCTAATTGAACACCTAATTCATCGATGATACCAGTTGGGTCCGGATGTAGAAAGCCCATTGCAAGTAAGGCAAGTTCACAAGGAATTTCTCTTTCACTACCTGCTTTTTCAATGAATTTTGAAGGGCGACCGTCTGCGCTAGCACTCCATTCTAAATCTACAATTTGTAATGCTTTTAAATTTCCTTTCCCATCACCGATGAATGCTTTGGTAGCAACTCCCCAAATTCTTTCTGCCCCTTCTTCGTGAGAGGTAGTTGTTTTTAATAACATCGGGTAGGTAGGCCAAGGCATATAGTCTGCTCTTACTTCAGGAGGCTTTGGTAATAATTCAAATTGTGTGACTGATTTTGCTTTTTGTCTGTTAGAAGTTCCTACGCAATCACTTCCTGTGTCGCCTCCACCAATAACTACGACATTTTTTGAAGTTGCCATTAAATCTTCTTCCTCTATTTGAATACTACTTACTCTTTTATTTTGTTGCTTTAAAAATTCCATGGCATAATGCACACCTTTTAAATCTCTTCCTGGAATATTTAAATCTCTTGGAATAGTAGAGCCTCCAGCTAATACGACTGCATGGTAGTCACGCATAATATCATTCACTCTTATATTTACTCCCACATTGGCATTACAAATAAAACGAACACCTTCTTCTTCTAATAAACTAATGCGTCTTTCAACGACTGTTTTTTCTAATTTAAAATCGGGAATACCAAAACGTAATAATCCACCAGGTTTTGGATCACGCTCATAAACAGTTACTTCATGACCTGCATAGTTTAATTGAGCAGCAGTGGCAAGTCCCGCAGGACCTGACCCAATGATAGCCACTTTTTTTCCAGAACGAATTTTAGGTTTTCGCGCAGTTACAAAACCTTTTTCAAAAGCAATTTCAATAATATGTTTTTCAATTTCTTCAATAGTCACTGCTGGCTGATTAATACCTAATACACAGGCACTCTCACAGGGGGCTGGGCATATTCTTCCAGTAAACTCAGGAAAGTTATTGGTTGAAATTAAAATCTCATAAGCATCTTTCCACTCTTTGCGATACACTGCATCATTGAATTCAGGAATTATATTGCCTAAAGGACATCCGTTGTGACAGAAGGGTACGCCGCAATTCATACATCGTGCCGATTGTTCATTTAACTTTTGCTCAGGTAGTAAGTTAACAAACTCGTTGTAATTCTTTTTGCGCTCCGCTACTGAAACTTTTGTAGGAAGTTCTCTCGTAAATTCTTTAAATCCTGTTGGCTTACCCATATTCTTTATACTTATCCTTTAATCTTAAATATTATTTAGTGGTGACTAACTTTGACTTTTGTTTTGCTAATGCCTTTTTGTAATCAGAAGGGAACACTTTTACAAATTGTTTTAATTGATTCTCAAAGTCAGCTAAAATAAATTTAGCTACTGCACTTCCTGTTTTGTCAAAATGGGCTTGAATTAATTTTTTAAGCATTAGTTCGTCCTCTTTATTTGGAGCTTCTAATTCAATCATTTCTTTATTACATAAAACCTCAAAATTATTTTCTACATCATATATAAATGCAATACCACCACTCATGCCCGCTGCAAAGTTTCTTCCTGTTTTACCTAATATTAGTGCAAGGCCTCCGGTCATGTATTCACAACCATGATCGCCAATTCCTTCCACAACCACAGTGGCGCCTGAATTACGCACAGCAAATCTTTCGCCTGCCTTACCTCTTATATATGCAGTACCACTGGTAGCACCATAAAATGCTACATTGCCAATGATAATATTTTCTTCTGGTACAAAACTTGCTTTTTTATCGGGGTATACAATTAACTGCGCGCCACTTAATCCTTTTCCAAAATAATCATTGGCATCACCTTCTAATTCCAAGGTTACCCCTTTTGTATTAAAGGCACCAAAACTTTGTCCTGCAGTTCCTTTAAAATTAAAGTGAATAGTATCTTCTGGTAAACCCTCTGCTTTATGTAGTTTTGTTATTTCATTAGATACAATGGTGCCTGTGGTACGATCGGTATTTTTAATTGGGAAGCTAGCTTTAACTTTTTCTTTCTTTTCTATGGCAGGTTTAGCTGCTGCTAATAATTTCCAATCTAATACTTCAGACATTAAATGATCCTGTGCTTCTGTTTGGTATAGACCCACACCTACTTCAGCAGGCTCTTTATATAAAACATCGCTCAAGTCTAAATTCTTGTACTTCCAATGGTTTATATTTTCACGCATAGTTAAAGCGTCTACTTGACCTACCATTTCATTAATAGTTCGATAACCTAATTCAGCCATAATTTCGCGAAGCTCTTGCGTAATAAATTCAAAGAAACGAACCACATGATCGGGATCACCTTTAAAGCGTTTGCGTAATTCAGGGTCTTGAGTTGCTACACCCACAGGACATGTATTCATATGACATTTACGCATCATAATACAACCTTCTACTATTAATGCAGCAGTGGCCACGCCCCATTCTTCAGCACCTAATAAAGTGGCAATAGCAATATCGCGTCCAGTTTTCATTTGTCCATCGGCTTGCACTACTACTCGACTACGCAATTTATTTTTTACAAGTGTTTGATGTGTTTCCGCTAATCCTAATTCCCAAGGCAAGCCTGCATGCTTAATTGAACTTAATGGGGAAGCACCTGTACCTCCGTCAAAACCTGCAATTAAAACTACATCTGCTTTTGCTTTCGTTACACCTGCAGCAATTGTACCCACACCAGCTTTGGAAACTAATTTTACATTAATTCTGGCCGCACGGTTGGCATTTTTTAAATCAAAAATTAATTGTGATAAATCTTCGATAGAATAAATATCATGATGTGGTGGAGGAGAAATTAATCCCACACCTGGCGTGGCATGTCTAGTTTTTCCAATCCAGTCATCTACTTTATCGCCTGGTAATTGACCCCCTTCACCAGGTTTTGCACCCTGTGCCATTTTTATTTGTAATTCATCTGCTTCAGACAAATAATAACTTGTTACTCCAAATCTTGCACTGGCTACTTGCTTAATAGCGCTGCGCATAGAATCGCCATTTGGTAATTTTTGATAACGAATTTCATCTTCACCACCTTCTCCTGTATTTGATTTTCCACCTAAGCGGTTCATAGCAAGAGCTAGTGTAGTATGTGCTTCCCAAGATATAGATCCAAAAGACATGGCCCCAGTTGCGAAACGTCTGTAGATAGCAGAAGCGGGTTCTACTTCGTCAATAGAAATAGAGGGGCGCGTGGGTTTAAAGTCAAATAAGCTTCTTAGTGTACAAGCTTTCTCCGTTTGATCATTGACTAGCTTTGAATATTTCTTAAAGCTAGGATAATCATTCATTTTAGTAGAGTGCTGTAATAAATGAATAGTTTGTGGATTGAATAAATGAAATTCACCACGACGCTTCCATTGATATACACCACCTTCTGTGAGCCTGTCTACTGGAGAAGATTTTTTAGCGAAGGCTAATTCATGTTTAGCTAAAATTTCTTTCGCTATTTCATCTAAGCCCATTCCATCTATGCGAGAAGTGGCGCCTGTGAAATGACGATTCACTACTTCTTTATTAATACCAATAATTTCAAATATTTGTGCGCCTTGATAAGATTGTAAAGTAGAGATACCCATCTTAGAGAATACTTTATACAATCCTTCATTCACTGCTTTAATATAATTCTTCTTTAATTTCTCTGCGTCGTAATCCGATTTAATTTTATCATGCAATTTCATATCACGAATAGTAGACAGCGCCATATAAGGGTTAATAGCAGTTGCACCAAAACCTATCAAACATGCATAATGGTGTACTTCCCAAACGTCTCCTGCTTCCACAATAATACCTACCTTGCCTCTTAACCCTTTTCTGATTAAGTGATGATGCACACTTGCGCAAGCAAGAAGTGTTGGAATTGCAGCATGTTCAGAATCAATAGAGCGGTCTGTTAAAACAATAACTTCAAATCCATCTTCCACGGCGTCAACTGCATAACGACATAAACGATCTAATCCTTTTTTCAAAGAACCTTCTTTGCCATCTGCTCTAAAGTAACATTGTAAAGTTTTTGCTTGAAACACGCCTGTATCAATACTTCTAATTTTCTCTAATTCGTGGTTGTTTAAAATAGGATGTTTTAAAGCAACGCAGTGACTCGCCATTGGGTCCTCTGTTAATAAATTTCCTTGGCTACCCACAAAAGTAGCCAGTGACATGACCATTCTTTCACGAATAGGATCAATGGGTGGGTTGGTTACTTGAGCAAATAATTGTTTAAAGTAACTAGAAATATGTTGAGGTTGATCGCTTAATACAGCTAATGGAGTATCGGTTCCCATTGAACCTATAGGCTCTTTGCCATCGGTGGCCATGGGTGTAATAATATTCTCTAAATCTTCTTTTGTATAACCAAATGCTTTTTGGTATTTAAAAATTTGATCGTGTTCTAAATGTGTGAATTGAATTCTTGGTTCAGGTAATTCTTCTAAACGAATTTTATATTTATTCAACCAGTCTGAATAGGGTTGTTGCGCACAAATAGTTTGCTTTAAATCGGTATCGCTTATAATTTTACCAGCTTCCATATCAACCACAAACATTTTTCCAGGCTGCAAACGACCTTTTTCAATTATAGTAGAAGGGTCAATAGGAAGTACACCGGTTTCTGAGGCCATGATAACACGGTTGTCATTGGTAACGCAGTAACGTGAAGGTCTTAATCCATTTCTATCTAATGTGGCACCAATAATTTTTCCATCGGTAAACGAGATAGAAGCGGGGCCATCCCATGGTTCCATAAAAGCTGCATGAAATTCGTAGAATGCTTTTTTCACTGGGTCCATTAATTCATTGCCATCCCAAGCTTCTGGTATAAGCATCATCATTACATGTGGTAAAGAACGGCCCGATAAAGTAAGAAGCTCTATAACATTGTCTAAGCAAGCAGAATCTGATTGGCCAGCAGTGACAACGGGTAAAATCATTTCTAATTCTTCCTTTGAGAAATAAGGAGAGAAAAAACTAGACTCATTGGATCTTAACCAATTCAAGTTTCCTTGAAGTGTGTTTATTTCTCCATTATGTGCAATGTATCTGAATGGCTGTGCCAATTTCCAAGAAGGAAAAGTATTGGTTGCAAAACGAGAATGAACTAAACCAAAAGCTGATACGACTCTTTTATCACTTAGGTCGGGGAAATATTCTCTTACTTGATGGCTTGTTAATTGTCCTTTATACACTATTACTCTTTGAGATAAAGAGGTCATATAAAAACCAATAGCTTCTTTTTTGATAGAATTATTAATAGTATGAGAAGCGTAATTTTTTAAAACAAAAAGTTTTCTTTCAAAATCCTCTGGGTTGCTGATATGATCGGGCTTTTTTAGAAAAACTTGTTCCATAGCAGGCTCTACAGATAAAGCTGAAGGGCCAATTGTATTTCTATTAACAGGTACTTTCCTATATCCGATAATTTCAATACCTAATTTTTCTGCAGCTCTTGCAAAAATTTCTTTACACTCTGTAATAATTGATTTATCTGAAGGGAAAAATATAAATCCAACACCATATTCATTTAAATCGGGTAAGTGTATACCTTGTTGTAATAATTCATTGAAGAAAAATTCATGAGGAATTTGAATCATGATACCTGCGCCATCACCTGTATTAATTTCACAACCGCATGCACCACGGTGTTCCATATTTTCTAAAATAGTTAATCCATCAATTACATTTTGATGTGATTTTACACCTTTGATATGGGCAACAAAACCGATACCACAAGCGTCGTGTTCATAAGCAGGATCATATAATCCTAAGTGTTCTTTTTTCGTCATTTTCAACCAATTATTTGTAGGGAAACGCTCTAAGGTTAGCGATTCGTGGAAAATTACGAAAAAACAAGGATTTTTTATAGTTGAATCGCAATAAATTTACTAACCATTTAATATTGTTTAATTAATTAATCAAATGGTTAATATTTTTCAAATAACGAACGTTAGCAATTATTTTTTTTTGAAAGAAATCTAAAATCAAATCAGAAAATAAAATCAAATATGATCGACTCTTATTGAGGTCACTGCTGTTGGGGATTTTATCTTGGACCCCTTAGAGAAAATTCCAAATAGTGAACTTCCTGAACCACTCATACTTGCGTAGATAGCGCCTTGACTGTATAAATTATTTTTGAAATCTTCTAATGCAGGATGTGCTTTGAAAACTGGGACTTCAAAATCATTGATGAGTTCAGCCTTCCATGTTTCAATAGGCTGCTTAATAATTTCAGCAATCGTTTTTTCTTTTATACAAGGGTTTAGTTGTTGAAAAGCCCAAGGGGTAGCAATATGAATTCCTGGATGAACTAATACAATTGTATAATTGCTTAAGTCAATTGAAATGGGCTCCAATATTTCTCCTCTTCCGGAAGCATGGCAGGCTTTGTCAAAAACAAAAAAAGGACAATCACTTCCTAAAATTGCTGCATAGTGAACTAATTGTTCTTTAGATAAATTTAAATTAAATAAAGTATTGAGTATTTTTAAAACAGTTGTTCCATCACTAGACCCGCCGCCTAAACCCGCACCCATAGGAATATTTTTATGTAAGTGTATTTGAACATCACCTATATGGGGGTAGTCGGCTTTTAATAAATGATAAGCTTTCACACATAAATTATTAGCGGCATCTCCTGGAATACGAATACCGGTATGTGTAAAGGATACTCCATTAATAGTATTTGAATTTTCTTTACTTGCTAATTTTTCTGGAACAATTTCTACAATATCATGAAGGGCCACGGGATAAAAAACAGTTTCTAATGCATGAAAACCATCTGTTCTTTTTGCTAAGATAGATAAGCCTAAATTAATTTTGCAAGGAGAAAATTGAATCATTCGTTATGATTTCTTTTGCGCAGTTTTCTTATTGATTTCATCACGAATATCAATAGCGCGGATATAGTCTTCCTGTTCTAAAACTTCTTGTAATAATTTATTTAATTCAGCCAATGACATATTTGTTAAATCATTGGATACAGGTTCAGCGTTAACAGCAGTTGGGCTAATTGTTTTATCTGTGCTTTCGTTTTCTAGTCCTGCTTGTTCTAAAATATGGGAGTATACGTAAATAGGGCAGCCAAATCGAACTGCCAAGGCGAGTGCATCACTAGTTCTGCTATCAATTTCAATGGTGTCATTGGCAGTAAAGCAAACTAATTTTGAATAAAAAATTCCTTCTTGTAAATCACATATATATACTTCCTGCAATTGAATATCAAAAGCAGTCATAAAATTTTTCATTAAGTCATGCGTAAGTGGGCGAGAAGGATGCATATTTTCCAAAGCCACAGCAATAGCTTGTGCCTCGAAGCCACCTATAACAATGGGAAGTCGGCGCAAACCATTCACCTCTCCTAAAATAACTGCATAGGAGTTAGATTGGGTAATGCTATGTGATAAAGCCACTATTTCAAGTTCAATTTTCTGCATATTGCTAATTACTGCCTTTATGGCTATCCAAAGTTAAATAATTATGCTATGCGGTTGACTTCATTTTTAAAATAGCTTTTGTGAGCGTAGGTACTACTTCAAAGGCGTCTCCAACAACTCCATAATCGGCGGCTTTAAAAAATGGTGCTTCAGGGTCTTTATTTATAACTACAATGGTCTTACTTCTATTAACCCCTGCCAAATGTTGAATCGCGCCTGAGATACCAATGGCTATATATAAATTAGGGGCAATTTGAATTCCCGTTTGACCCACATGTTCGTGGTGAGGTCTCCAATCTGAGTCAGAAACTGGTCTGCTACAAGCTGTTGCTGCACCAAGAGATTTAGCTAGGTCTAATAAAATACCCCAATGTTCAGGGCCTTTTAAACCACGGCCTCCACTAACTACTAAACTTGCTTCGGTTAATGGAATTTCACCTTCTACTTTTTCTACTTTTGTTATTTTAATAGAGGAAGCAGGTATTGGAATATTTAATTCTTCAACAATGGCGTTATGGTCATAATTAACTATACCAAAACTATTTTGATTAATGGCAATGACTTTGTTAGGGGTTTCAATTTGAATAGAGGCGAATGCTTTACCAGAAAAAACAGTTTTAGTGACTACAAAACCATTTTCTGTATTCGGTAAACTTGAAGCGCCGGTTACAATACCTGCTTCTAATTTAACAGACACTGCAGGTGCAATAGCCTTGCCATTTATATTATGTGCAAAAACTACAACATTAGCATTTACATTTTTAGCGGCTGTAGCAATTAAACTAGAATGTACTTTTACATCTAATGTATTCAAGCTTTCATTTTTTAAATGATACACTTTTTGCGCACCATTTTTCCCAAGGTCTGCAAGATTATCTTGCACCGTGCCTAAAACTAAAGCAGCCACTTCACAGCCTAGTTGTTTGGCAAGTGCTGCTCCATAACTCATAGCTTCAAGGGAGGACTTTTTAATTTGATGATCGGCTTGATCGATATATACTATTACCATAAAAATATTTTTAATGCTTTAAATTACTTTTGCTTCTTCTTTTAATAATCTTACTAATTCATCCATATTTGCAGGGTCTATTAATTTTACTCCTGACTTTGCAGGAGGCGTATCAAATTTTTTGATACTTGTAGTAGCGCTCGCTTCAAAGGGTTCTAATACTTTTAAAGGTTTAGTGCGGGCTGCCATAATTCCTCTCATATTTGGAATTCTTTGCTCGGCCATTCCTTTTTGACAACTTATCACAACTGGTAAATTTACTTCGCAGGTTTCTTCACCCCCTTCAATTTCTCTTCTCACAGTAGCGGTATTTCCATCGCAATCAAATTTATTCGCAAGAGATACAAAAGGCATATCTAATAGAGCCGATAGCATAGATCCAATAGAAGCACTATTGTAATCAATGGTTTCTTTACCTGTAAAAATGAGATCATAATTACCTTCTTTAGCAACAGTTGCTAATTGTTTAGCTACAAAAAAAGAATCATTACTATTACTATTTATTCTAATGGCTTCATCACCTCCTAATGCTAATGCTTTTCTAATAATAGGTTCTGCATCTGCAGTACCTACCGTTACTAAATGAATAATAGTACTTGGGTCCTTCTCTTTTAACTCAATGGCTCTTACTAAAGCATACCACTCGTCATAAGGGTTGATAATCCACTGCACTCCATTTTCATCGAACTTTGTATTACCTTCGGTGAAGGCAATTTTAGCTGTCGTGTCGGGCGTTTTACTAATACAAACTAAGATTTTCATGATTGCTAATTTTGATAAATTGTTAGTTGTTTATGCAACTAATGCAAATATAAGCCAAGATGCAACGAATAGAAAGAATTATTGAATTTTTAAATCAACAACCTAAGGATAACTTTTTAAGACATGCCTTGGCTATGGAATATATTAAATTAGGGGAGGAGCAAAAGGCCCATGATTTATTATTAGCAGTGCTTACAGATTCTCCCGATTATATTGGATCCTACTATCATTTTGCTAAATGTCTGGAGCGAATGGGTCAAAAAGAAAAGGCCATAGAATGGTATGAAAAAGGGATGGAGGCGGCTAAATTAGCCAAGGATAATCATTCCTATAATGAGTTACAGGGAGCCTATGAGGACTTAGTCTATTAATCTTTGAGAAATCTTATCATCAATAAGTTGAAAAAAGTCCTCGGGTTTAAATGTTCTCCATGCAGGTATCTCCATTAGTTCAATGTAGCGGTTTAATTTTCTGAGTAAAAAATCGTGTTGGGCGCCAAGATGAAAATTAATTAAAACGGCCCAGCCATTTTCTTCCGATAATTCTTCATATAATTCTTCGTAATAATCTTTGTCCCCACTATGAAAGTTAAAAACGCTTTCGGCTATCATAATAAATTTAAAAATTCCTTCTCCCATTAATTTATCAATCACTTCCCTTTTTAATTCCATAATATCGTTTTCAATAGCATCGTTCCATTCGCCAATCATTTCAATAATGGCAAATTGTGCATCGTAGTCTACAAAAAGAATTTTAAGGTATAAAGTTTTACTACCGAACTCATCCCACTGTGGATGTATAAAATAATTATACACAGCTTGAGAAAATTCAAACTCGCTATAAGTACGCCCAAAAAATATAGATCTTGGATCTTCTTCTGCCATATATAAATGGCGCCAATGATAATGAGGTTCTATATCATGCATACAATTACTCAGCTAAAATTAAAAAACTATTTATTTTTTTGATGATAGGTGATAAGCCCTTGCATGGGAGATTTAAAAATATTACCCAGTTCAATTTCATAGCTCAAGGCCAACTGCTTTAAAATATCTTTAAAACCATAGGCCACACTTCCTACAAAATGAATAGGATATAGCCAGGATTCATTCATTTTATTAATATGTGCAAAGAAGAAATCGTTTAAGCCATCTTCAATAATATTTTCAATCATATAATGACCTCTGTTCTCCACTAAAAATTCAGTGAATTTGGCAAGGTATCTGTTGGGTGTCGCTTCTTTGTATACATTGTTTAATATGTCATCCTTAGTAGTGGCGAATTTCTTTTCAAATCTTGACATTAAATCTTCATCAAAGGTTTTATATAAATAATATTGAATTACTTTTTTTCCTAAGTAAGAACCACTTCCTTCATCTCCTAATACATACCCAAGGCCAGGGCTATTTTTGGTAATTTTTTTGCCATTATAAAAACCAGTATTAGAACCCGTGCCTAAAATGCAGGCAACTCCTTTTGTATTTTGACAAGTAGCTCTTGCTGCAGCTACTAAATCGGTTTGAACGTCTAATTTTGCTTTTGTGAAAACAGCTTTTAATGCTTTTTTTAATTGAACTACATTTTGAGGATTACTTAAGCCTGTGCCATAAAAATAAACAGCATCAATGCTCTCAATTTTAATTTTATTTTTAAAAGTTTTTGATACCAGTGCTTGAATTTGTGCAGCGCTCAGAAAATAGGGGCTAATACCCGCACTTGTTAGTGTTGTTTTCTTTTTGGAACTCACAATGGTCCATTGGCATTTTGTAGCGCCACTATCTGCAATAATATAATTCTTAGTCATAGGTAATAATCTTGTGTGTGAAAATAGCCTTTTTAGTGTAATTTTAGCCCGAATAAAACAAGCATGCAAGATAAAAATAAATCAAATTGGTCCACCCCAATTTTTTATGCCTTTTTGGTAATAATGGGTGTGGTAATAGGGGTGTTTTTTAAAGGAAGTTTACCTTTAACTGTTTTTAAATCAGGACCCAAAGATCCAATGCAAGAAATCTTGCAGTTAATACAATCTAAGTATGTCGAAAAATTAGATACTGATAGTGCAAGTAATCGTTTAGCTAATTATTATTTATCGCAATTAGACCCGCACTCTGTATATATACCCCCTTCAGATTTAGTAGAAGTGAATGAACAATTACAACCCAATTTTAAAGGCATTGGTATTGAATTTATGCAGTTCAGAGATAGCGTTTTTGTTTCTTATGTTATGAAAGAAGGACCTGCTGCCAAAGCAGGAATGCAAATTGGTGACATATTGTTAAAAGCCGATGATAGTATTCAATTGTCGGGCAAAAAATGGGCATCAGATGATATTAGAAAAAAAATCAAAGGTCCTTCTAATACCAAGGTCAAATTATTAATAGCTAGAGAGGGCAAACAAATTTCCTTAACCATTCCAAGAGATAATGTATCAGTTTCTTCAGTTGATGCTTTTTACTTATTAAGCCCAACAGTTGGCTATATTAAAATTAACAAATTTGCTGACAGAACCTATGAAGCCTTTATGCAGGCCTTGGATAGTTTAGTGCAGAAGGGTATTAAATCATTGGTGATTGATTTAAGAGGTAATGGTGGTGGACTACTTTCAGAAGCAGTGGCCATTGCAGATGAAGTATTAAGTGGTAATAAATTAATTGTATATACGCAAGGGGCTAATTCTCCCAGGGTCGATTATTTTAGTAAAAGAGAAGGACTTTTTGAAGAAGGCCCCTTGACTATTTTAATGGATGAAACTTCTGCATCGGCTAGTGAAGTATTAGCAGGGGCTTTACAAGACTGGGACCGAGCCACTATTGTAGGGCAGCGTTCATTTGGTAAAGGATTAGTGCAACAACAATATAATTTATCGAATGGGGGTGCGCTTCGGTTAACTACTGCAAAATATTATACACCACTGGGTAGAAATATTCAACGCCCTTATGAAAAAGGAAAGCAGGCTTATGAAGATGATTTTATAACTAGAATGCATGATGGAGCGATGGGTATGCAAGATTCAAGTTATAAAGGTGAGAAGTACAAGACCCCTAAAGGGCATTTAGTATATGGCGGTGGAGGAATTTATCCAGATAAATGGGTAAGTGAAAAAAATGTATTCATGGACACGAGTTTTGCTATATTATGGAAACAAAGTTTATTGAATGACTTTGTGTTTCAGTGGTACTTAAAAAATAAAGCAGCAATGAATGTTATTCAAACGCCCACTGAATTTTTAAAGCAATATCAAAATTATGATTATTGGACTGCGCTAAATGGCTTTGCCAATAGTCAAGAAAAGCAAAGTTTAAAAGCCATTGAAAAAAATAAGGCTTTAGTTCAAAGACAAATATTAGCCTTAGTGGCTCGCATTAAGTGGTATAAGCAAGGTTATTATGAAGTCCAAAATGCATTGGATCCTCTTTTCGCTACCATGCTTCCCTAGTTTTTTAATACAATATGACTTTTATCATATTGTAAACTGACTACCCTCATTTAAGGAATTGTCATATTTAGGCATTTTTGTTCTACAAATAATGTCTACAGCCTGTTATCATTGTGGTGCCAATTGCAAAGAAACTATTCAAGTAGAAGATAAGTTCTTCTGTTGTGATGGTTGCAAAATGGTATTTAAGCTATTAGATGAAAATGGCTTATGTCAATACTATGATTTATCTGATATGCCCGGCTTAACTGCCAAGGGGCATTTTGTTTCTGAAAAGTATAATTATTTAGACAATGAGACTATCAAGGAACAATTAATTCAATTTAAAATAGGCGAGCAAGCGCATGTGGTATTTTATTTACCCCAAATACATTGCGTGAGCTGTATATGGCTTTTGGAAAATTTACATAAAATAAATTCAGGTATTATTCAATCTCAAACACATTTTGAGAAAAAAGAAATCAAAATTGTATTTAATCCAAGTCTTATTTCTCTAAAGCAAGTAGTTCAGTTATTGGCCTTTGTGGGGTATGAACCTGTGATACATTTAGGAGGCAATGACTGGTTAAAGAAAAAGAAGGTCAATAAAAAGCAGTTGTATAAAATTGGCATTGCAGGTTTTTGCTTTAGTAATATTATGATGCTCAGTTTCCCAGAGTATTTATCCAATGATGTTTTAGAGTTAGGTTCCTTGAGGCATCTTTTTGTTTACATTAATTTATTATTATCGCTGCCAGTACTTTTCTATAGCGCCAGTGGTTTTTTTATTGCTGCTTATACAGGCCTTAGACAAAAATGGTTAAATATAGATGCACCTATTGCACTCGCTATTCTTGTTACTTTTAGTAGAAGTGTTTATGAAATTCTTAGTCAAACTGGTGCAGGCTATTTAGACAGTATGAGTGGTATTGTATTTTTTATGCTCATTGGAAGATGGTTTCAAGATAAGTCTTATGATTCTTTTGCATTTGATAGGGATTATCATTCTTTCTTCCCTTTAGGAGTTACTGTATTGGAAGAAGGTAAGGAAGTCAATAAAGCGCTTTCTTCACTTATTAAAGGTGAAATGGTTTTATTAAGAACTGATGAAATGATTCCAGCCGATGCTGTTTTACGTACTGATGGCGCCTTGATTGATTATAGTTTTATAACAGGGGAGAACGCGCCCATTGCAGTAGCTGTAGGTCAAATGGTATATGCGGGAGGGATTCAAAAAGGAAGGTCTATTCAATTGGAAGTATTAAAACCAGTGGGCCAGAGTTATATTACTGAATTATGGAATAGTCCAGTACTAAAGACTGAGAAAAATACTGAGAAATCTTTTGTGCATCCATGGAGTCAATACTTTACCATTATTCTTTTTCTTATTGCTATTATAAGCGGAATTTATTGGAGTATCTATGATACACATAAAATTTTACCAGCTGTAACGGCCGTTTTAATTGTTGCCTGTCCTTGTTCCTTACTACTTACAGTGAGTTTTACTTATGGTAATGTATTAAGATGGTTAGGCAGGGGAAAAATGTATTGTAAGAATGCATCAGTTATAGAGGCTATGCATAAAATTGATACTATTGTATTTGATAAAACAGGAACCCTTACCAATCATGATGACACGCACTTAGAATATACGGGAACAGCTTTAACAGTAAAAGAAATGGTAGCAGTCAAATCGGTTACCAGAGAATCCCTGCATCCACTTAGTAAAATGGTTACTCAACTTTTACTTTTACAAGTTGCCGATATTATTGATTTTCAAAAAATTGAAAATTTTATAGGCAAGGGTACTAAGGCTCAATGTGATGACTTGGAAATTATAATAGGATCGGTTTCATTTTTAAAGTCGAATGGAATAATAATAAAAGATAGTATAGAAGAAAATATTGAAGGGTCGTTGGTTTGTTTGGCAATTGATGGTATGTATAGAGGAGGTTTTAAAATTAATCATACTTATAGAAATGGGATAGAGCCCATGATGAAGGATTTACAAGCTAGAGGGTATCAGCTACATTTATTAAGTGGAGATCATCCCATAGAAAAAAAATATTTACAGCAATTATTAGGAAAGAATATTCCTATGCTATTTCAACAAAGTCCTGCTGATAAATTATCTTATATAGAGGCACTTCAAAAACAAGGACATCGTGTGATGATGATAGGAGATGGTTTGAATGATGCAGGGGCAATTAAAAAATCTAATGTGGGTATTGCTGTTACCGATCAAACGCATTTATTTACGCCAGCAAGTGATGCTATTTTGGAAGGTAGTCAAATTTATATCTTGAATGATTTAATGGAATATGCTAAAAAGGCTAAGCTAATTATTGTATTGATTTTCATTTTATCTATCCTATATAATATTATTGGCATGTATTTTGCCACTAGCGCAAGGTTATCACCCATGGTGGCCGCAATTCTAATGCCTATTAGCTCTATTAGCATTGTAGCGCTATCTGCACTTCTATCTTATTCGTTTTCAAGCAAGCTTAGAGCGCATAACTGATATATATCAGTTCCGAATTTGACCTAGGTCATTAGCCAATTTGGGCTTTCCGGGTAGATTTGTTTCAAATATATCCCTATGAGTGTGATTGTTATTTTAATCATTGTAAGTGTATTGGTAGCTGGTGGTTTTTTATTGGCTTTTTTATGGTCGGTGAAAACAGGACAAATGGATGATGATTACACACCCTCCGTTAGAATATTATTTGAGGACAATAAGTGCCTTGATAAAAAAGAAGTGGTAGAAATCTTACCCGCGTCGAAATAGAATCAAGATCGATACAAAATAAAAATAGATAACATTAAATATTAAACCTCTTTCATCATTTAAATTAAACTTATGCAAGTAGAAAGTTTTCAGTATGACAATAAAACGGTAAGGAATTTTGCTATTGCTACTATTATTTGGGGGATTGTTGGAATGACGGTAGGCTTATGGATTGCCTTGCAGTTGGTTTTTCCCACTGTATTAAACTTACAGCCTTATTTTAATTTTGGTCGTATTAGACCACTGCATACCAATGCAGTCATTTTTGCATTTGTGGGTAATGCTATGTTTATGGGAATTTACTATTCCTTACAGCGTTTGTTAAAGGCAAGAATGTTTAGCGATGTGCTTAGTAAAATACATTTTTGGGGCTGGCAACTTATTATAGTAGCCGCCGCGATTACTTTGCCTTTAGGATTTTCTACCGCTAAAGAATATGCAGAATTAGAGTGGCCTATTGATATTGCTATTACTTTAATTTGGGTGGTTTTTGGTTTTAATATGTTTGCCACCATAATTAAAAGAAGAGAGCGTCATTTATATGTAGCCGTTTGGTTTTATATAGCCACATTTGTTACAGTGGCCGTTTTACATTTAGTTAATTCATTTGAACTACCGGTGACTTTATTTAAAAGTTATAGTTGGTATGCAGGGGTACAGGATGCCTTGGTACAGTGGTGGTATGGTCATAATGCGGTGGCCTTTTTCTTAACCACTCCTTTTTTAGGATTAATGTATTATTTCTTACCAAAGGCAGCTAACCGTCCGGTATTTTCTTATAAATTATCTATTATACATTTTTGGGCCTTGATTTTTTTATATATCTGGGCAGGCCCGCATCATTTATTATATACTGCACTTCCTAACTGGGCACAAAGTCTAGGCATTGTATTTAGTTTCATGTTAATATTCCCAAGTTGGGGAGGTATGATCAATGGTTTGTTAACCCTTCGCGGTGCATGGGATAAAGTAAGAGAGGATGTGATTTTAAAATTTATGGTAGTGGCCGTTACAGCTTATGGTATGTCTACTTTCGAAGGGCCAATGCTTTCTTTAAAAAGTATTAATGCTGTGGCGCATTTCTCTGATTGGATTATTGCACATGTGCATATTGGAGGATTGGGTTGGAATGGTATGCTCACTTTTGGTATTTTATATTGGTTAATACCAAGAATTTATAAAACAGAATTGTACTCCAAAAAATTAGCGAACATACATTTTTGGTTAGCTACTTTAGGTATTTTATTTTATGCTATACCCATGTATTGGGCAGGATTCCAACAAGTTGCCATGTGGAAACAATTCACACCTAGTGGCCAATTAAAGTATCAATTTCTAGAAACCGTTACCTATATGGCTCCTTTTTATGCAATGAGGGCGCTTGGTGGAACGCTTTATTTGACTGGAGCTATTATAGGAATGGTGAATTATTTTAAAACTATTGGTAAAGGTACATTGCATGCCAATGAAGATGCTGAGGCACCTGCTTTAGAAAAAGCCTATACCCAACATACTGGGGAGCATTGGCACCGTTGGATAGAAAGAAGACCTACTCCTTTTTTATTATTATCCTTAATAGTTATATTAATTGGCGGCTTAGTAGAATTAGTGCCTACTTTTTTAGTGAAGTCTAATATTCCTACTATTTCAAGTGTAAAACCTTATACACCATTAGAATTACAAGGAAGAGATATTTATACAAGAGAGGGTTGTTATACCTGTCACTCTCAAATGATTCGTCCTTTTAGAAGTGAAACAGAACGTTATGGAGAATACAGTAAAGCAGGGGAGTTTGTCTATGACCATCCATTCCAATGGGGTAGTAAAAGAACAGGACCAGACTTAGCAAGAGAAGGTTCGGGTAATTTGAAAAAATCAAATACCTGGCATTATAATCATTTTGAAGAACCTAATTCTATCTCAACAGGTTCAGTAATGCCTTCTTATTCATTTTTAATTGACCATAATTTAGATACCGCTACTACTCGTTTAAAAATAAACGCGATGCGAACTTTGGGAGTGCCCTATGCTGCAGATTATGCAAATAAAGCCAATCAAGATTTAATGGCACAAGCAAAAGGCATTGCGGATGATTTAAATAAAAACGGAATCAAAGTGCCAGCTAATAAAGAAATAATTGCTTTGATTGCCTATATACAACGACTAGGAACTGATATTAGTAAAAAATAAAGATAAAAAAAATAACATGTACAGTTTTATAAAAAAGTATACCGAAACCATGCAGGATCAAAATATTTATCCGCTTTTTTCATTGTTAGTTTTTCTGGTCTTTTTTGTGGCAGTATTATGGTATGTTAAAGTGCTAGACAAAAAAGAAGTAGAAGAAATTAAAAATTTACCATTAGAACAA
>RFVO01000040.1 GCA_009928005.1 Chitinophagia bacterium
TTGAAACTATTGAACATAAATGTGAGGGACTAGTGAGTGTAGTTTCATTATCTAAATTCGACGACTTTAGATTAGTGGAATCGGATTATGCCTTAGTGGGTATGAGATCGGGCCGCAAATTTAATATGGGCGATAAAGTCACTATTAAAGTAGTAGCTGCTAGTTTAGAAAAAAGACAATTAGATTATGAATGGGATCAAACAAAATAATTTTATAAAGAGTTAGTATTTTATTTATTTCTAATAGTAATTATAATAACTCTTAATGCTTCCGAAATAACTCTTATATTTCTTTAGTGATTTCTTCGAATATAATGCCTTCTTCTTTTAAACTTTTTAAAATAGGTTTATAAATAGATGGGTGAGTAGGAATATGTAGTCCAGTGATTTTAATTTCTCCTTTTAAATAAGCACAAACGCCCATAGCTAGTGGCAAACCAACAGTGGTGGCCATGGCGGTTTCTGTTGCATTTTTTCCTTTTTGTACTAGAGAGCTTTGCACTAAATATTTTTTAGCATCTAATAAGTATTCGATTTCGTGCATCATCACAACCATATCTTTATCAGTTAAATCTAATTTCCATTTATTTTCAAGTATCCATTGTACAATATCGGCATTGCTCTTATATTGAGCAGGAATAGGAGTTTCGCTATTAAATCCTATATAATCAAATTGGTTTTTAATAATATCATTGCTTAAGAAAGTAGCATATTTATTTTCTATTTGATGTTTTTGCAAATGGTTTTGTATCCAATCTTTGATACTTGTATTTTCTTTTAATTTAATATTAGATTCATCTGTTAAACCTAATTGCACAATGGCATTCCATCCCAGAAAAAAATGGGAATGTCTTAAGGTAGTTCTAATAAAATTTTGAACCTTATCTAAACTATAGGTATTAATGTATGAAAGAGAATTTCTATTGGGATAATAAGACAACTTGCCAATACCTGGAATCTCCACACTTGGTGCATTTTCAAATAATTTATCATAGCTAAGTTTTTTTTCTTGGCCTTGTTCTAAATACAAGGCACCAGATTTTCCAGCAAGTATAATATTGTTGGCGTTCCAGCTAATTTTATAATGCCAAGGGTTGTTGTCGCTTTCAGGAGCAATTAAGCCACCACAATGCGATTTAAAGCCAGTAATTTTTCCTCCTTTGTCTTGAATGGAATGAATAAGTTCCATTGCGCTCATATGGTCAATACCAGGATCTAAGCCCATTTCACATAAAACTAAAATTTGCTTCTGTTCAATAGCAGCAGCTATTGATTTCATATTATCATCCACATAAGAGGCTGTAAAAAGCGGTTTGCCATAATGTACACAATCCTGGGCCACTAAAAAATGTAAATTAGGGGGTAGCATAGAAATTACTACAGTGGCTTTTTTGATCAATGCTGCCCTGTTTTCTTTACTTTCAATATCAATTCCTACAGCATGTCCATTTGGGGCATTATTCCACTTAGTATTTGCTAAGGAAGCGTTTCCATCAGCTAAGACAATATACCAGTTATTTTCAACTGCTTTGGTTTGTAAAAACTGTATTAAAACAGTGGCTGATTTGCCGGCTCCAATTATAAGAATTTCAGGGTTCATTTTAGCACGTATAAGTCATTAAAAATCTGAACTTTAAAGTTAGTAATTCTTACCCACAACTGTGGATAAAAGAACGGAAAATTTAAGGGCTAAAAATAGTAAAAAAGGCCTTGAAAAGCTAACTTCGTTTACACTCAAAATGGGTTAAAAAAATACCCATTTTTAGTTTAAAGAAATAAATATTATGGAAGATAATTTCAATGAAAATTTAGGAGCTGAAGCCACCCAAGATAACGACCGTGTCATAAAGGTGAATATCGAAGAGCAAATGAAAACCTCTTATATCGATTATTCTATGTCGGTAATAGTAGGTCGTGCATTACCTGATGTAAGAGATGGTTTTAAACCGGTTCACCGCAGAGTTTTATATGCGATGAGTGAATTGGGTAACAATAGTAATAAAGCATATAAAAAATCGGCTCGTATTGTGGGGGAAGTAATGGGTAAGTTTCACCCACACGGTGATACTGCCATTTATGATACATTAGTTCGTATGGCGCAAGAGTGGACTATGCGTTACACTTTAGTTGATGGTCAGGGTAACTTTGGTAACCAAGATGGTGACCCACCAGCTGCAATGCGTTATACAGAAGCAAGATTACAGAAGATTTCTGAAGCCATGTTAGACGATTTGGAAAAAGACACTGTCGATTTTCAATTAAACTTTGACGACAGTTTATCTGAGCCTTCTGTTCTACCAACACGTATTCCTCAATTATTAGTAAATGGTTCTTCAGGTATTGCAGTAGGTATGGCCACCAACATGCTTCCACATAATTTAGGTGAAGTAGTGGATGGTTGTATTGCCTATATTGAAAATAGAGACATTACCATTGAGGAATTAATTCAATTTGTGAAAGCTCCCGATTTTCCTACAGGGGGTGTGATTTATGGAATGGAAGGTGTTAAGCAGGGTTTAATGACGGGGCGTGGCAGAGTAGTGCTTCGTGGAAAATGTAATGTTGAAACTAAAGCGAATGGTCGTGAATTAATTGTTATAAGTGAAATTCCTTATCAAGTTAATAGAGATAATTTAACTGATCGAATTGGGCAATTAGTTGTAGATAAAACTATTGATGGTATCACGCATGTGAACAACGAAAGTAATAAACGAGAAGGAACACGTATCGTCATTGAACTACGCAAGGATGCAGTTGCGCAAGTAATCATCAATCAATTATTTAAATATACAGAATTACAAACAAGCTATGGTATTAACAATGTAGCCTTAAGTAAAGGCCGTCCTAAAATTTTAAACTTACGCGATTTAATTAGTGAGTTTATTGAATTTAGAATGGAAGTGGTTATTCGTCGTGCCAAATATGAATTAAATAAAGCACAAGAACGTGCGCATATATTAGAGGGTTATTTAATTGCCTTAGATCATTTAGATGAAGTTATTCGTTTAATTCGTAGTTCTGCTAACCCAGATGCAGCAAAGGAAAGTTTAATGAATGCTGGTTGGGGTATTTCTGATATTCAAGCGAAAGCTATATTAGAATTGAGATTGCAACGTTTAACGGGAATGGAGCGTGAAAAAATTAAGGAAGAGTTTGAACATTTAATGCAAATTATAAAATCCTTAAATGAATTATTAGGTAGTGAGCATTTACGTTATGAATTAATCAAAACTGAATTATTAGAAGTAAAAGAAAAATTTGGTGATGCCCGTAAGACTGAGATTCAATATTTAGCCGATGAAATGAAATTGGAAGATTTAATTGAAGAAGAAGATGTAGTTATTACTATTTCACATTTAGGTTATATCAAAAGAACAGCAGTTTCTGAATACCGTCAACAAAAAAGAGGTGGCCGCGGTGCAATGGGAACCAAAACAAGAGAAGAAGATTATGTAGAACATTTATTTATAGCTTCTACACATGATACCATGTTGTTTTTTACTGAAAAAGGAAGATGTTTCTGGTTGCGTGTGTATGAAATTCCAGAAGGCGAAAAAACAAGCAAAGGTAGAGCAGTTCAGAACTTAATTCAAATTCCGCCGGATGATAAAGTAAAAGCTATTATAGAAGTACGTAAGTTGGATGACAAAGAATATGTGCAAAATCATTTTATCATTTTGTGTACTAAGCGTGGTATTATTAAGAAAACTTGTTTGGAAGATTTCAGTCGTCCAAGAGTAAGTGGTGTAAATGCAATTACAATTAATGAAGGCGATGAATTATTAGCAGCGCGTTTAACCGATGGTAACAATGAAGTAATGATGGCGGTGAAATCGGGTAGGGCTATTCGTTTCCCTGAAGAAAAAGTGCGTCCAACAGGTCGCGGAGCTATTGGAGTTGCAGGTATTGAGGTAGACAATCAAAATGATGAGGTAGTAGGTTTAGTATGTGTTAATAAAGACGATAAAGACCGTACCATACTTGTAGTTAGTCAACAAGGTTTTGGAAAAAGAACCGCCATTGAAGAATATAGAATTACTAATCGTGGTGGAAAGGGTGTTAAAACTATTAATGTTACAGAGAAAACCGGTAGTCTAGTGGGCTTAATGGATGTACTAGAAAAAGAAGATTTAATTATTACTTGTAAATCGGGAGTAACCATTAGAACTAAGATTTCTGATATTCGTGAAGCGGGACGTGCAACACAAGGAGTTACTTTAATTCGTTTAGATGAGGGTGATGAAATAGCTGCTACTTCTAAAATTGAAGAACAGGAAGAATCTGCTTCAGATATACAAGAGGGATCTGCGCCAAAAGTAATTTCTGATGAAACTGAAAATACAGATAATACAGAAAAACCGGCAGTAGAATAAAAACCAATCAACACAAATTCATAAACTGAATAGAATTTAAACTATAACTTTAGCAGGAATAATTCATAAAAAAATAGCACTATGAAAAAATTAATGGGAGTTTTAACAATTTTATTAGCAATGCAAACTTTGCAGGCGCAAGATTTTGAAAAAGTAAAAACAGATCTTCTTATTGGTAAAACCGACGATGCAAAAGCCGATTATGATAAAATAATCACAAAAAAAGCAAGTTTAGTAGGGACTGCCCAAGCTTATTATTGGAAGTCAAAAATTTATAGTGCTTATCATAAGGATGCTATTAAAAATCCAAATGCTTACAATGAAGTTAAATTAGCACTTGATGAATATATAAAGGCTGATGCTAGTTTACAAATTGCCAAAGACAATGGACAAGAACCATTCTTTGATGTTTATATTAGAAGTTTTAAAGGTGGGGTAGATAGTTTCAATACAAAAAATTGGAAGGGAGCAGCTGCTCATTTTATTAATGCTGTCAAGTACTCTGATATTATATTTGCACAAGGTTGGGCTTCTTCAAAGCAAAAATTTGATACTACTGCCATTATTTATGCAGGTTACTCAAATCAAAATGCAGGTAATATAGATGAAACTTTAGTTTATTATAAAAGATTAGTAGATAATAAAGTAGCCACACCAGAATTAGCAGACGTATACAGATACTTATTAGTGCAACTAACCAATAAAAAAGACAAAGTAGAATTTGATAAATATATGGCAATGTCTACTGCTGCTTATCCAAATGAAAGCTGGGTAGAATATGGTACCGACTATATAGACAAGAACTTAACTATTGAAGAGAAAGTGGCTATGTTTGATAAATTAGTGGCAGGAGGTTCAATATCTGAATTAGAGTGTCAAATGTTTGGCGATATGTTTATGTCTGGGAAAAGTTCAGAAGGCGTAAGCCAAGAAAATGTAGATAAATACATTGCTAAAGCAGCCGAAGCTTATAAAAAGGCTTACTCAATGAATAATAAGAATTTTGCAGCTGCATTTAACGCAGGTATTAGCTATTATAATCAGTTCACAGTTCTAGACGAGAAAGTTGCTGAAAATATTAAGGCATTGCAAACAATAAACTCAAACAAACCAGCTGCACCCAAGGATCCTAAAAAGAAAGCTGTCTTTGACGCATTTTATAAAGCAAAACTTGATTCTGTAAGAAAAATTAATGCAAGTTTGGATGCACCTATTAAAGAAAAAGTAGATGCAGCCATTGAGTGGATAGATAAAGCATATAATGTTATTAAAGACAAAGAAAAATTAGAAAGAGGCGAAAGAAATGTAGCTTCTAGATCTGTCGATTTTTTAGCGACTTTATATGCTTACAAAAGAGATAAAGCCAGAGGCAAGGATCAAAAAGCTTCTGATGAATTTGATGCAAAATTTAATATCTACGATAAATTACATGACAAATACCAATAGGTAGGTAGATGTTAATAATATAATGGATAAAGTAACCCTCGAGAAATTGGGGGTTTACTTAGAATAATCTATTTAACATAATGTTAATTATAAGCATAAAATATAAGTTTAAATGGTTCAATCATCTGTAAATCAATTGAATTGGATGTAGTAAGTTAGCCTCTTAGCATTCATGTCTTAATTAATTCGAGTTATTATTCGGTATAAATTAGTATTTTGTATAACTATATTTTATCTAATCATATCTAATTATAAATAACATGGCAAAGAATTTAAGTCGTAGGAAATTTATTCAAAATGCAGGTTTATCCTCTATTGCTTTTGGACTTTCTCCACAATTTATAAAAGCTCAAGGAAGTGCTAAAATGGATAAAGTCCGTATAGGAATTATAGGTACTGGTTTTAGAGGCCAAAGCCATCTAGAAATGCTTTGCCAACGTACAGATACCGTTATTGTCTCTTTTGCCGATCCAGACCCTAGAATGTTAGCCGATGCTCAAAAGATACTCAAGAACGCAGGCAGACCAGCCGCTGTAGAGTTTAAAAATGGCAATGAAGACTACAAAAACCTTTTACAAAGACATGATATTGATGCAGTTATTATTGCTACCCCTTGGGAATGGCATATTCCTCAGGCATTAGAAGCTATTAAAAATGGGGTAATTCCTGGTGTAGAAGTTTGTGGGGCCATTAAGCTTTCCGATTGTTGGGATATAGTAAATGCTAGTGAAAAGTCAGGCATTCCGGTTATGTGTTTAGAGAATGTTTGTTACCGTAGAGATGTGTTAGCTGTCTACAATATGGTCAAAAAAGGCCTATTTGGTGAATTATTGCACTTACAAGGTGGTTATGAACATGATTTAAGAGGTGTGAAATTTAATAGCCCTAATTCTGCTGATAGTGCTTCTGGTGTTGAATTTGGTGCTGGTAAAGGCTTTAGTGAGGCTGCTTGGCGTACCAACCACTCCTTATATAGAAATGGTGAGCTATATCCAACCCATGGTTTAGGCCCTATAGCCATGATGACCGATATAAATAGAGGCAATCTTTTAACTAGGTTATCATCGGTTGCAACTAAGTCAAGAGGTTTACATAAATATATAGTTGAGCACCCCAAAGGTGGTGAAAATCACCCAAATGCGAAATTAAAATTTAAGTTGGGAGATGTAGTAACAACCACTTTACAAACCGCTAATGGGGAGACAATGTTACTTACCCACGATACCAATTCACCCCGTCCTTATAATTTAGGTTTTAGGGTTCAAGGGGTTCAGGGTTTATGGCAGGATTTCCATTCTGGAGAATTCTCAGCGGGACATATATATATAGAAGGCCTTTCGCCCAAGGCACACCAATGGGAAAACCCAGAAGCCTACTTAAAGCAACACGATCATCCATTATGGAAGAAATTTGAAAAAGATGCTGAAGGTGCTGGACATGGCGGTATGGACTTTTTTGTAGACAATGCCTTTGTAGAGTGTATTAAAAGAAAGGTTCCTTTTCAATTAGATGTATATGATTTAGCAACTTGGTACGCCATCACTCCACTTTCTGAAAAATCAATTGCTGAAAATGGACAGATGCAATTAATACCAGACTTCACAAGAGGCAAATGGAAAAACAGAAAGAATGATTTTGCAATGAATGAAGATTATTAATCGTTAAAAATTACAAGTATAATTTTTATCAGACCCCTACTCTATTAAATTTAGTTTTATTAAATATAAAAATATGATTCGACCTTCTTCCCTACTATCTTTTGTAAGCATTTGCTTATTTTCTTATTCAGCACAAGCACAGTTTGACCCTGCTGTTCAAAAAGCCAAAGAAGAAGTAAAAAATATTTTGAACAATGCTTATGAGCAGGATAAAAAAACGACTAGACAGTTATGGGATTTTGCTGAAGTAGGTTTTAAAGAATCTAAAAGTGCTGCTTTACACGTGCAACATTTACAAGAAGCAGGATTTAATGTAACCACTGGTGTGGGAGACATGCCAACAGCTTTTATGGCAAGTTATGGTTCAGGTAAACCTATTATTGGAATTTTAGCTGAGTACGATGCCCTTCCAGGATTAGCTCAAGAAGGAGGCAACTCAGAGAAAGTAATTATTGCTGGTAAAAATGCAGGACATGGTTGTGGTCATGATATTTTTGGAACTGCATCTGTTTCTGCAGGTATTGCTATAAAAAAATTAATAGAGTCAGGAAAAATTAAAGGAACTATTCGAGTATATGGTAGCCCTGCAGAAGAAGGTGGTGGTGGAAAAGTATATTTAGTAAGATCTGGTGTGATGGATGATTTAGATGTAGCCATTCATTGGCATCCTGGAAATAAAAATGAAGTGACCATGAAAAGTGCTTTAGCTTATAAGTCGGCTAAATTTAGATTTTATGGTATATCGGCGCATGCGGCGGCTTCTCCAGAACAAGGCCGTTCTGCATTAGATGCAGTGGAAGCAATGGATAATATGGTAAATATGATGCGTGAACATATTGCTCAAGAAACAAGAATACATTATGTTATTACTAGTGGTGGTAAGGCACCCAATGTGGTACCAGATTTCGCAGAAGTATTTTATTATATCCGTCATCCTAAGAGAGATAAAGTTGTTGAAATATTTAATAGAGTAACGAAGGCTGCAGAAGGAGCTGCTATAGGTACAGGCACTACCATGAAATATGAAGTTATTGATGGCACCCACGATTTATTATTGAATAAAACCTTGGCCGATGTAATGCAATTAAATTTAGAATCAGTTGGGGGTATTGCTTATACTGAAGATGAAAAAGTATTTGCAAAAAATTTACAGAAAAGTTTTTTAGGGACTATTCCACCTATTGAAGATGCACAAAAAGTTTTTCCCATGAAAGTGGAATTAACTGCTGGAGGGGGTTCAACTGATGTAGGCGATGTGAGTTATACAATACCTACAGTGGGTTTAAGCACTGCTACTTGGGTACCAGGAACGCCAGCACATAGTTGGCAAGCCGTTTCTTGTGGTACGACTGAAATTGCAGCTAAAGGAATGATAAATGCTGCCAAAGTAATGGCCATGACGGCCATAGATTTTTATACACAACCTGCCACTATTCAAAAAGCAAAAGAAGAATTTATAAAACAAAAAGGAGATTATAAATACCAAGCATTACTTGGCGACCGCCCTCCTGCTCTTAATTATAGAGATAATTAATTATAGAGTTAACTAAATAGAACTTCATTAATTCAGTTTATTATACTCTTCTAAAAGACGTATTTGATTCAGCGTGCGCACTAAGTTTTGACCTTCATATTTGGCGCCATAGTAAATATCATTGTTTAAATGATCACTTAAAAAACGTAGAGCTTGCATGTAAATCATAAATTGCCCACCATAGAAAAAATGGTCCTTTTCAAAAGACGATAATTCATCTTTCATAAAATGCAAATACCCCTTTTCAAGGGCCTTCCATTTAGCGGCGTCCACTACTACTTTATTCAAATCTTTTTCTTCTTCTGAAAATTTACATAGGCAAGTTCGGCACATATCGCCTATATCGCTAATAAAATAACCAGCCATTACGGTATCTAAGTCAATTACGCAAATGGCTCTCTCTATGCCCTCCTTTTTTTGAAAAAGCACATTACTTATTTTAGTATCGTGATGCGTTACACGTTTTTTAACCTCGGCATGTTTTATAAAACGACTATAGACATCGACATATTTTTTATGGGAGGCTAAAAATGAAATGGCTTCTTTTGTCTTGTTAATTCTTTGGGCATTTCCTTTTACAATGGCTTCTGAAAATTGATGGTATCTTAAATTTAAATTATGAAAATCCTTAAGGGTATCTTTTAATTGATTTGTTTCAAAATTTTTCAATACGGAAGTGAAGCCTGCAAATTGCATAGCAGCTTGTTCTACTTGTTTTTCATTTTCTAAAACACTTAAAGCATAACCCTCTATTTTATGAAAGGCCCTATAAAACCCACCCTTCCATTGTACTAATGTATTCCCTTTCAAAGTAGGTACTAAATGGGTGAATAAATAGGAAGGATAATTTTTTTGCAAGTAACTAGAAATAGCATTTATATTATCATCAATAGCAGAAGGGCTTTTGAAAATGCTGTGGTTAATAGATTGCAAAATATAAGTACCATTATTGGTCTGAATAGAATAAGTACTATTAATTAAGCCCTGATGTATGGGGGTATACCTATTTACCTTCCAACCATATAATGAAAAAATTTCTTGCATGTAAATTTTATACTTAAAAGTACAAAAAATATGCGCATTGTTCGTACCTTGATGTTAATATAAATGAATGCATATGAGCATGGATAGAAGAAAGTTTTTGAACCTAAGTAGTTTAGGGATTTCAAGTTTTACCATCACTGGCTTTATACCAAAAACAGTACAAGATATTACTGGAAGTTCAAATGTTATTAGTAATACAGTAGTAAATCCTGTAGTTGTTTCAACTTGGGATGCAGGCTTAGCCGCTAACCTTGCAGCTTGGAAAATTATTGGTATAGGCGGAAGGGCTTTAGATGCAGTTGAAAATGGTGTAAAAGTAACTGAAGATGAAATTAATTGCTGTGTAGGTTTAAGTGGTAATCCCGATAGAGATGGCCATGTGACTTTAGATGCTTCTATAATGGATCATGAATTTAATTGTGGAAGTGTTGCCTTTTTAGAACGCATTAAACATCCTATATCTGTGGCTAGAAGAGTAATGGAAAAAACACCTCATGTAATGTTAGTGGGTGAAGGTGCCCAACAATTTGCATTGTCTGAAGGCTTTACTTTAGAACCCGATACTTTATCAAAAGATGCAAAATCTTCTTATGAAAATTGGTTAAAAAAATCCGAGTATAAACCAGTTATTAATATTGAAAGAAAAAAAGCTACCAGTCAATTAGATCCTTCTTCTATGGCGCCACATAAATTAATTAATGGAGACTGGAATCATGATACCATTGGAATGATTGCCTTAGATAGTTTTGGAAACTTATCGGGTAGTTGTACCACTAGTGGTGCTGGTTTTAAAATGAGAGGTCGTGTGGGCGACTCCCCCGTTATTGGTGCTGGCTTATACGTTGACAATGAAATAGGTGCAGTAGTTGCTACTGGACAAGGTGAAGATGTCATTCGTGTGGCAGGCGCCAGTGCAGTAGTAGAGCAAATGAGACAAGGCAAATCACCTGCGGAGGCATGTAAATTTGTTGTGGAGAGAATAAGACGAATTAAAAAAGAAAAGGCAAAAGATATTCAAGTTTGTTTTATTGCACTTAACAAAAAAGGGGAAGCTGGTGCTTACGCTTTACATAAAGGTTTTAATTATGCTGTGCATAACAAAGAAGGTAATAAATTATTTGAATCATCTTCTTTAGATTAATTTGTTTATGTCAAAAATAAAATTAGAAATAGCTGTTTTTTCGGTAGAAGCTGCTTTAGCTGCTATTGAAGCGGGTGCTGATAGGATTGAATTTTGTGAAAATCCTTTAGAAGGGGGCACTACCCCCTCTTTTGGAAGTTTGTCTACACTTATATCCTTGACATCCAAATCTGTTTTTCCTATCATTAGACCTAGAGGTGGCGATTTTTTGTATTCTCAAAATGAATTTAATAGTATAAGATCGGATGTACTTATGGCTAGAAAATTAGATTATCCAGGAATTGTAATAGGATTGTTAAATGCAGATGGAAGTATTGATATTGAAAAAACTAAAAGATTAGTGGATTTAGCAAGCCCCATGGAAGTTACCTTCCATAGAGCCTTTGATAGATGTAAAGACCCTTTTAAAGCTTTAGAAGATATTATTTCAACTGGTTGTAAGAGAATTTTAACTAGTGGTCAAGTTCCTAATGCAGCTGATGCACTACCCTTATTAAAAAAATTAATTCAACAAGCAGGCGATAGAATTATAGTCATGCCAGGCTCAGGAGTTCGCTCTAATAATATCAAAGAAATTATACAAGCAACAGGAGCTAAAGAAGTACATAGTAGTGCACGTCAAATGCAAGCAAGTCAAATGAATTATACAAAAGATTCTATGAAAGAAAATATGCAAGCTACTGGAGTAGATGTTGGTGAAATTAAAAAAATGTTAGAACATTTGCATTACTAAATAAAATCTACTAATACAACATACGCGCTCTAATAGTATCTTTTACTTCTTTTAATAATGCAATGGCTGTTTTTGATAATTTAGAATCTACATCTAAAACCACATAACCAATTTCATCATTGGTTTTCAAATACTGTCCTACAATATTTATTTTATTTTTAGACATTACTGTATTAATAGCACTTAATACACCCGGTACATTATTATGAATATGTAAAATACGATGTGCGTTTTCAACAGGAGGTAAACTAATAGAAGGAATAGTATGAGAGCCGTAAGAAACGCCACGCTCCAAATATTGATATAATTTAATACTTACATCTTCTCCAATATTTTCTTGTGCTTCTTCTGTTGAACCTCCAATATGGGGCGTAAGAATTACGTTGGCTAGGCCTTGTAGCGGAGTGGTGAAAGCATCTCCATTTTTTTCAGGCTCAATAGGAAATACATCAATGGCAGCCCCTCCTATTTTTTTATCAACAATAGCTTTACTTAAAGCATCAAGGTCTACTACTTCTCCACGTGCATAGTTTATTAAAATAGCTCCTTGTTTGAATTGACTAATAACTGCCTTACTAATTAAATTTTTAGTTTGACTGGTCTCAGGAACATGCAAAGAAATAATATCCGAACTACTTACAATATCTTTTAAAGATTTTGCAGGCTTTGCATTACCTAAAGGTAATTTTGTTTCAATGTCAAAAAATTGAATTTTCATGCCCATGGCTTCAGCCATAATACTTAACTGAGTACCTATATTACCGTAACCTATAATACCTAAAGTTTTTCCTCTTAATTCAAAACTTCCTTTGGCTTCTTTATTCCAAATGCCTTTATGTGCCGCTGTATTTTTATCTACAATTTTACGAATAAGCATAATTGAAGCACCAATTACTAATTCAGCAACAGATCTTGTATTACTATAAGGAGCGTTAAATACAGCTACCCCTTTTTGCTTACAAGCTTTTAAATCCACTTGATTAATACCAATACAAAAACATCCAATGGCTTGTAATTTTTTTGCACTATCTAATACTTTTTTGGAAATAAAGGTTTTAGAACGAATGCCTAAAATGTGAACGTCCTTAATAATTTTGATTAATTCCTCTTCACTTAAAGCCCCAGATACCTTTTTTACATCTGTATAACCTTGTTCTTTAAAATACTGAACTGCCTTATCGCTTATATTTTCAAGAAATAAGACCTTTATTTTATCCTTAGGATAGCTAGTGGCATCAAAATTACTCATGGTACAAAGTTAAAAAAAATTAACTGTTTGCTATTCATTAACAATAAATTATGTAATTCTATCGTTATTTTTGTAGTTATAAATGGTTATAGCCACCTTATAAAACTAACAGATGTTCATTCGATTCACCCTCTTATTAGGTTTTTTCTTTCTAAGCATAGCCTGTGGCACAGGTCAAGGCCCACGTTTTTTAGATATTACCTCTAAAACTATACTTAGTAATGATGAAAAAGAGCGCTTAATAGCAGAAGTGAAAGCTAAGTATGAGACCCTATTAGGAAATACGGGCTTTAGCGGTGAAATTTTAATTGCCAAAAACGGAGAAGTTATTTTCGAAGATTACAAAGGCTATTCTAATTTTTCAGATAAAACGGCTATTCTTCCCGAGACACCAATTCACTTAGCTTCTATCTCAAAAACATTTACTGGAATGGCAGCCTTGAAATTATGGGAGGATGAGAGATTAGATTTAAAAGCACCTGTTACAAAATATATTGCCAATTTTCCATATACCAACGTTACTATTGAACAACTACTTTCTCATCGTAGTGGCCTACCCGATTATACTTATTTCATGGAATCAAACAAGTATAAAACTGTAAAAGTAAAAAATAAAAGAGGTCGCTGGGTAAAGAAATTAAAACTTATAAAGGCTGAAAACCCTTTCAGACAAGGATTCTATAATAATCAGGATGTGCTAGACTATATGGTATCCAAGCGCCCTGTTCCAGCAGCTATGCCTAATAGAGTATTTAAATATTGCAATACTAATTATGTAGTTTTAGCTTTAATCATTGAAAAAATTACTGGACAAGACTTTCCTACTTATATGGCTGAAACTATTTTTAAGCCATTAAAAATGGAAAATACTTATGTATTTAGTGCTAAGAGTGTTGAAAAGTATATTCCATCTTACAATGCGAGAATGGTTCCTTATAAAATTGAAAAGTACGATTGTATTTATGGCGATAAAAATATATACAGTACTGTTAGAGATATGTATTTATGGGATAAGGCCTTATCAGAAGGGACTTATTTAAAACCAAGCACTTTAGAAATGGCTTATCAACCTCAAAGCCCTATAAATAGATACTACCATAATTATGGTTTGGGCTGGCGTATTTTAGCTAAACCTAATGAAGAAAGACTAGTTTATCATAATGGTTGGTGGCATGGTAATAATACTGTGTTTACTCGCTTAATTAATGAGTCTGCTACCATTATCATTTTAGGCAATAAGTTCAATAAATCTATCTATAAAGGCAAAGAAATTGCCTCTGTTTTTACAGGCAAAGTGGATACCTCCGCTTTGGTGGAGTAAAGTTGCCATTTTTTGCCCTTTTTTGACTTTTACCCCCTATTTTTGCAGACCTTAAACGAATCTAAACAGAAAACAAAAGAATAAGTATTGCTATGAAAGATCTTCTATTTTATGCCGTTCCGGCAATGGGTATTGTAGGTTTATTGTATACACTCTTGAAATTTAATTGGGTATCTAAACAGAATGCAGGTAATGATCGTATGAAAGAAATTAGTACTTACATCGCTGAAGGTGCAATGGCTTTCTTAAAATCAGAGTGGAAAATTCTAGGCTATTTCGTGGTTATTGTAGCCCTATTATTAGGGTTTATGGCTACTAAAAATGCAGAAAGTCACTGGAGTATTGCTATCTCATTTGTAATAGGTGCTGTATTTAGCGCCACTGCTGGTTATATTGGGATGAAAGTAGCTACCAAAGCAAACGTTAGAACTGCAGAAGCAGCAAAAACAAGTTTAGCACGTGCCTTAAAAGTATCTTTTACAGGCGGATCTGTAATGGGCTTAGGTGTATCTGGATTAGCTGTATTGGGATTAGGTGGTTTGTTTTTAGTACTAAAGCAAATGTTTTATGTAAATGGCGATCCTTCTGAAATGCTAAGAACTATTGAAGTTTTAACTGGTTTTTCTTTAGGTGCTGAATCAATTGCATTATTTGCGCGTGTGGGTGGAGGTATTTATACCAAGGCTGCAGATGTGGGCGCTGACTTAGTAGGTAAAGTAGAAGCAGGTATACCAGAAGATGATCCTCGCAACCCTGCAACTATTGCAGACAACGTAGGTGATAATGTTGGTGATGTGGCAGGTATGGGTGCCGATTTATTCGGGTCTTATGTTGCTACAGTTCTAGCGACTATGGTATTAGGACAAGAAGTAACTGCAGTTGGTGGTGGTAAATTAGTGGATGCCTTTGGTGGGTTATCTCCTATTTTATTACCTATGATGATTGCAGGTGTTGGTATATTATTATCTATTGTAGGAACTTTATTTGTAAGAATAAGTGAGAATGCTGGTTTAAATACAGCTACTGTTCAAAAAGCTTTGAACATGGGTAACTATGGTTCAATGATTTTAACAGCCATTGCTTGTTATTTTTTAGTGGGCTATATTCTTCCTGAAACAATGTCACTTCGTGGCATTGAATTTACAAGAAATGGTGTAATTGGTTCTATTGCTGTTGGTTTAATAGTTGGTACCTTAATGAGTATAATTACTGAATATTATACGGCCATGGGAAAACGTCCAGTATTAAGTATTATCAAACAATCAAGTACAGGTCACGCAACAAACATAATTGGTGGCTTAGCAATTGGTATGGAATCTACTTTTATGCCTATTATTGTTTTAGCTGCTGGTATATTCGGAGCATCTTATTGCGCAGGTTTATATGGTGTTGCCATTGCTGCTGCAGGTATGATGGCCACTACTGCTATGCAATTAGCCATTGATGCATTTGGTCCTATCGCAGATAACGCTGGAGGTATTGCTGAAATGAGTGAACTACCTGCTGAAGTGCGTGAGAAAACAGATATTTTAGATGCAGTGGGTAACACAACTGCTGCAAGCGGTAAAGGTTTTGCTATTGCTTCTGCTGCATTAACCTCATTAGCATTGTTTGCGGCCTTCGTAGGTGTGGCAATGCCAAATAATCAGCATATTGATATATATAAAGCCGATGTTCTAGCTGCTTTATTTGTAGGTGGAATGATTCCATTCATATTCTCATCATTAGCTATTCGCGCTGTTGGTGAAGCTGCTATGGCCATGGTAGAAGAAGTTCGTCGTCAATTTCGCACTATTCCTGGAATCATGGAAGGAACAGGTAAGCCAGAATATGAAAAATGTGTAGCTATTTCTACTGAAGCTTCTTTAAAAAAGATGATGTTACCAGGTGCTATCACTATCATCTCTCCTATTTTAATTGGTTTTGCAATGGGGCCTGAAGCCTTAGGTGGTTTCTTAGCAGGCGCTACTGTAAGTGGTGTGTTAATGGGAATTTTCCAAAACAATGCAGGTGGGGCTTGGGATAATGCTAAGAAATCTTTTGAAAAAGGTGTTGAAATAAATGGCGAGATGTTCTATAAAAAATCTGAACCACATAAAGCATCTGTAACAGGTGATACAGTGGGAGATCCTTTCAAAGATACATCTGGCCCTTCAATGAATATCTTAATTAAATTAATGTCAATTGTTTCATTAGTTATTGCTCCTAGTTTAGCGAGTATGCATAAGTCTGATGCTGCAGTTACAACTAAGTCTCAAACTGTTGAAATTTCAGTAATTAATACTGATTCAGCAGCGGGTGCTAAAATTTTTTATGATACAGCAAAAACTGTTACCATTACTGCTAATACAAAAACATTAATTCAAGCATTGCAAGAAGAAGGCATTGCTCCAATAGACAATGTTAAAATTCAAATTAACGATGGTAAGATCACTGTAAATGGAAAGGCCTTAACAGCGGAGCAAAACGCTAAATTCTCTTCTTATCTAAAGAAAAACTAGTTGTTGATATAACTTATTGAGTATTAATAATAGCTCTTTTACAGTACTCATTTTTATAAAAAATTAACAAAATCCCTCCGAAATTTTCGGAGGGATTTTTTTGTTAGTTCCTATAATTTCGTAGATTGCTTACGAATATAATCGTATAAAATATGAATAAAACTTTTAGGCCAACAGAAAGTGAATTAGAAATACTTAGTATTTTATGGGACAAAGAAAATGCAACTGTAAGAGAAGTGCATGAAGTGGTGCAAAAAACAAAGGATGTAGGCTATACCACTACCCTTAAGCTTATGCAAATAATGAACGAAAAAGGTCTTGTTACAAGAAATGTAAGTTCTAAAACACATATTTATACTCCTACTTTAAAAAAAGAAAAAGCGCAGGAACAATTTGTAGGTAAAATGATTCAAACTTTATTTAGTGGAAGTACTTCTCAGTTAGTTATGCAAGCATTAGGTAAACACAAACCTTCTGATAGTGATTTAGCTGAAATTAAATCTATGATTCAAAAACTAGAACGCAAATAAGCATTTATGCATTTCTTAATCAATATACCAATAGCCATTGTAAATAATATAGGCTTCTTAGCTATATTATTTATGGTATATCAGGTAACGAAAAGTTTACAAGAAAAAGAAATACTTAACCTACAAGCAGCTTATTTATTTAATATGGCCTGTATTTTTCAATGCTTGGGTTTGGTTCAATTTATATTAGTTCTTTTTTACCCAGCACTAAGTATTGAATTGGTAAGTCAAAAATTGAATTCACTAAATACAAGTATATCTTCTTTATTTGTCCAATCGCCTATTCATTGGCTATCATTTATTGCTTGGCTTTATTGTATTATTTTAATTGCACTTATTTTTAAGTCAGTATTTCAATTTTATCAATTAACTGTTTTAAT
>RFVO01000005.1 GCA_009928005.1 Chitinophagia bacterium
TCCATCCAATGACTGCAGGATAAAAAACAGTTCGCATATTTGCCGACATGTCTTTCCCATTCAAACCCGGGTTACCTTCACTACCCTGCCCTCCAGGATGCAATGATTCAGTAAGCCTTGGTAAAATCCAAAGTGTAGGAAATAACATAAAGAAAGAGAATATATTATAGACAGCAGAAAGTCTAGCTCTTTTCTCTGTATCAATTAAACTTCCTCTTAAAACAAAATAGGCAAAATAAATAAGCAGAGCAATGGCTGCACCATTTTGTTTTGGATCGCCGACCCATGGACTGCCCCATTGATAGTTAGCCCAAAAAGCTCCTGTAATAATTCCTAAAAATCCAAACAATAAACCAACAGATGCATAAGTCATTGAATAAACATCATATACCGGACTCGCATTTCGCAAATATTTAATTGCATAAACAAGGGATACAAATAATAGTATCATCATTCCAAACCACATGGGTACATGAAAAAAGAAATTTCGAATAGATTCTTGTAGTCGGTCGTCAAGCTTGGGTACTTTTACTAAAAAGCCATAAGTACAAGTATACACCAAAAGGATAATAGATAGGATTTTCCACCAACGCGCTCTCAACATGGTTTAATTTATTTTAAATCAATAAATCCAAAAACTAACAATTGTTTGCAAATTTACGACATTGCATTCAAATACCCAATTTTTGGTATGAATCTTAGGTTAACAAATTTACTGCTTATGTTGTACATTTGCCTCCATAATTTTCATGCCGTAACATGAAGCGAACTGCCCCGTAAGGCTGTAGTAAACTTAATGTGGCTATCACCAAAAAATAGACACAAATGAAACTTTCTCAATTTAGGTACGATTTACCTTTAAATCTCATTGCACAATATCCTACTAAAAGAAGAGAGGATAGTAGACTGATGGTTGTTAACCGTCAAAATGGCCATATGGAAAATCGTCATTTCTCTGATTTATTAGAGTATTATGATGATAAAGATGTTTTTGTAGTAAATAATACCAAAGTATTTCCAGCAAGAATGTATGGCCGTAAAGAAAAAACAGGCGCCAAAATTGAAGTATTCTTGTTAAGAGAATTAAATAAGCCTAACCGTTTATGGGATGTGATCGTTGATCCCGCAAGAAAAATTCGTGTTGGTAACAAATTGTATTTTGGAGAAAACGAAGAACTAGTAGCAGAAGTTATTGACAATACAACAAGTCGTGGACGTACCATTCGTTTTTTATGGGAAGGCGATGATGAAGGCTTTAGAAAAATGTTAGAATTTTTAGGAGAAACACCATTACCTAAATATATTAAGCGCAAACCAGACGAAGAAGATAAAGAAAGATACCAAACCGTTTATGCAAAGCATGAAGGCGCGGTGGCTGCTCCTACTGCTGGTTTACACTTTAGTAAAGAGTTAATTAAAAAAAGTGAAATTATTGGTATTCGTTTTGCTGAAGTAACCTTGCATACGGGTTTGAGCACTTTTAGACCTATTGAAGTTGAAGATTTAAGCAAACATAAAATGGATGCAGAATACTTTAAAATTGATGAAGATGCTTGTCGCATTATTAATACTGCCAAAGAAAATGGCCGTCGTGTATGTTCTATTGGAACTACTGCCATGCGCGCTATGGAAAGTAGCGTAACCGCTCAACGATTATTAAAACCAGCTGAAGGATGGACGAACCATTTCATCCACCCTCCTTATAATTTCAATATAGCAGATAGTTTAGTAACCAACTTCCATTTACCTAAAACGAGCTTGTTAATTATGTCTTGCGCTTTTGCTGGATATGAATTAGCGATGGAAGCATATAAAAAAGCAATTAAAGATAAATATCGTTTCTTCTCTTATGGCGATGCGTTATTATTTATCTAAATTTTATAAAATATAAATTTAGATAAATAATACTCTGATGATTTATTCACTATCTATCTAAATTTTATAAAATATAAAAAAGCCCCACGATTCTCGAAGGGGCTTTTTTTGTAGCCTATATTAATTCAAAAAGAAGCTTAATGTAATTGGATTACGATGCGCGAACTTCTGTGCATAGCGTTAAGAGAATGAATTAAATTCATCTTTAAATAGAACACTACAAATTAAACAAGCCCTTATTAATTAACTGCAAGGTCTTTACTTTATGCTCGCTTGGAATAAGCAATGAAATATTATGAGGACTGCCTCCATAACTTACCATAGTCACGGGTACTTCATTAATGGATTGAAATAATTTATTAAGCACCGCATCGGTTTTTGCAATTTCATTACCGACAATAGATACAATAGTTTGATTTTTCTCCACTTCTACTAAAGCAATATTATTGAGCTCAGCTATGATTTCATTCAAATGCGCATCGCTATCAATTGTTACTGATACAGCTACTTCAGAAGTTGTAATCATATCAATGGGTGTTTTATATTTTTCAAACACTTCAAATATTTTTCTTAAAAAACCGTATGCTAGAAGCATTCGACTACTCTTAATTTTTATGGCAATTATATTATCTTTAGCAGCCACTGCTTTCACTCCTACACTACCCGCATCCTTTTTAATAACAGTTCCCACTGCTGAAGGCTGCATGGTATTTAATAATTTAACAGGAATATTTTCTTGTTGTGCTGGCCAAATACAGGTAGGATGTAAAATTTTAGCTCCGAAATAAGCTAGCTCAGCTGCTTCGTCAAAACTCAATTGCTCAATAGCTACTGTTTTATCTACTACTCTTGGGTCGTTGTTATGCATGCCATCAATGTCGGTCCAAATTTCACAAACACTAGCCTTCACTGCAGCAGCAATTAAAGAAGCGGTGTAATCGCTACCTCCTCTTTTTAAATTATCTACCTCTGCTCTACTATTTCTACAAATGTAACCTTGTGTAATAAATAATTTTTTACTAGTATGCTGTGCTAATACTACATTAATTTTTTCTTGAATAGCTGCTAAATCGGGTTCATCGTTGGCATCTAATTGCATGAATTCTAAAGCCGGAAGTAAAGCGTGGTCAATTTTTTCTTGATCTAAATACAAAGAAAATAATTTAGTACTCATTAGTTCTCCTTGTGCTAATATGTCTTTATTGAGTGCATCGCTCAATGAAATTTTTTGCGTAATTTTTAAAAACTCAAAATGTTCTGTAATCATTTCATTGGCCTTCGCTCTAATACTTTCTTCTTTTAATAAATCAATAATGAAAGCACGATACTGTTTTTCTAAAGCATCAATTTTTTCAGCTGCTATTTGTTTATTAGGAGACGCTAAGGCATTGCTAATTTCAACTAAAGCATTAGTAGTGCCACTTAATGCACTCAAAACAACCAATGTAGGCTCTGAATTGCGTGTAATTAATTGAGATACTTGGTGCATCCTTTCCGGCTTACCCACACTCGTACCACCAAATTTCATTATAACCATAAATCAATTTTTAGAATGGCAAAGGTAAATTAGGCCGCTGAAAAATGTTCAATTATTCAACAGTAATTTGAAACTGTTTTGCAAACAAATGTTAGTGCAATAAATTAGAATGGTAAATCATCTACCGGTGCATCATCATGTGAAGGTGCGCTTGCTGGAGTATATGTTCCGCCTGCACTTTGATCTGGTGATGTAGTTCCACTAGGTTTAGCACCTAATAATTGAACTGATACAATTCTTAAAGTTAAAGATGCCCCGTTTCTACCATCAGTAGTGGTGTAAGATCTTACATCTGGAGTTCCTTCAACATATACTTGTGTGCCTTTTTTTAAATAAGGCGCCACTGCGGTTCTATCTGTCCAATAAGAACAATCTACCCAAGTGGTTCTGTCTTTTTGATTGCCTTGTGCATCCTTAAAGCGCTCTGTATGCGCTACATTAAAATTAATAACTGATTTGCCATTAACATTGTTAACTACTGCGTCTTTACCTAAATTTCCGATTACTTGTAACTTTATCATTTTCTATTTTTTTTGTCGTTTTATGAAAGTGAAGATAGTATTTTTTAGATTTTTGAACTGAAAACCCTAACCCATTTTATGAACATTCTGCGATTTAACAAAGATGAATTACTTTTGTGCTAAGCCAACTTTTAACTGGCCAAACACTATGAGTAAGAAAGGAAAGGTTTTAGTCGCAATGAGCGGCGGTATTGACAGTACTGTAGCAGCCTTAATGCTACACAACGAAGGTTACGAAGTAATAGGCATAACAATGAAGACCTGGGACTATGCCACTAGCAATGCCAATGGAAAAGAAACAGGTTGTTGCAATATCGACTCCTTTAACGATGCACGTTTAGCTGCCGTTAATAATGGATTTCCCCATTTCATTTTAGACATTAGAGAAGAGTTTGGCGATTTTGTCATTGAGAACTTTGTAGAAGAATACTTAGCGGGTCGGACACCGAACCCTTGTGTGATGTGCAATACACATATTAAATGGAGGGCCTTATTAAAAAGAGCCGATGCATTAGGTTGTGATTTTATAGCAACAGGACATTATGCAAAAGTGCGTCAACATACCAATGGACGTTATGTAATTTCAAAAGGATTAGATAGCACCAAGGACCAGAGTTATGTTTTATGGGGTGTTGACCAAGATTTATTAAGCAGAACTATTTTGCCATTAGGCAGTATGCATAAAAAAGATATTAAACAAATGGCTATTGATTTTGGATATCCTGAACTTGCCAAAAAAAGCGAGAGCTATGAAATTTGTTTTGTTCCTGATAATGATTATCGTGGATTTTTAAAAAGACGTGTACCTGGTTTAGAAGAAAAAGTAAATGGAGGTTGGTTTGTAGATGCTAAAGGAAAGAGATTAGGTAAACATAAGGGCTACCCTTTTTATACGATTGGTCAAAGAAAAGGTTTAGAGATTGCATTTGGCAAACCTATCTATGTGACTTCTATTGATCCGGTAAATAATGTAGTTGTATTGGGTGAAGAAAATGAATTAGACCAAAACGACATGCTCGTTGCAAGATTGAATTGGATTAAATATGATTCTATACAAGCGCCAATGGATTTAATGGCTAAAATTCGATATAAAGATGAAGGTGCACTTTGTACTTTATCTAATACCGATTCAGGAGTGCAAGCAAGATTTTATGAAAATGTAAAGAGTATTGCTCCTGGGCAAAGTGCTGTATTTTATGAAGGAGACGATGTAGTGGCTGGTGGTATTATTCAAAGTGGTCAATTATTCCCAAGCCTTTCTAAATCTTAATATTTTTTAATCGGAAATTTTTTGAAGAAGTGCACCAAATAGTGTGTCGGCATGCATTTCATAGCCTATAAAATATTGCTGTGCAATTAATTTAAATTTACCTGTAGCAATTAACTTTTCTATTTGGTCTTCATTTTCACTTTTATATACTGAGCATGTTGCTGCCAATAAATAGCCTCCTATTTTTATGGCGGGCATTAAATGTTGCAAAATATTTTCTTGCAACTGAGTCATTGAATTTAGTTTTGTTGCTGTATAACTTATTAAATTTTCTGGGGTTCTACCCCAAGTACCCGAACCTGAACAAGGAAGATCGGCAAAAATAAAATCGAATTTTTTTTTAATCGCAAAAGGCAAAGTGATATCTACTACTTGTAAAGAGGCAGGTTGAATGCCAGCTTCTTTCAAACGCCTCTGACAATTAAATAAAATATTCTCCCTACTATCAGATACATGCAATTGCGCAGATGGAATAGTATCTTTTATTAAAATTGATTTTCCTCCACTTGCCGCACAAGGATCCCAGACCACTAAGGGCTTTTCCGTTGAAGGAATTAATTTCAATAAAGAATCTAACGCTTGAGAATTAATATCTTGTATGACTGCTTCTTTATTCAGTAAAATAATATTTTGAAGCGAACTTGTATTAGGTAATGCGAAAGCCATTTCTCCAATGGACTCAAAAAATAAACCCGCTTTTTCTAAACTCGCTTTTACTAACTCTTTTTTACCAGGCCTTGCACGAATAAATAATAAAGGTTGTTGTAAATGAGAGGCCTTAAACTTTGTAATATCAATGGCAGAGGAAATAAAATTTTGCAATGGGAAAGCATCACTTAATTTTCTAAAATATTCGTAGCAAATAGCGCTAATGCTTTTACGATCTTTACTACCATGTTTTTTATTAGCAGCGAAATATGTTTTTAAATACAAAGCAAAAGGCGTGGGCCCCTCATATTCTCTAACTAATTTATCAGCAACGTTCTGATGTGAGTTATGGTATTTATCTAATGTCATTATCTTTATAGAAGACTTTTTTTGAGTGCTGCAAATATCCGTTTAAATGTGCTAAATCTTCCCTTAAATGAACAAAGGAAGCTGGCAGAAAGTATAGATAGTATATTATATACAATATACTGATAATCAATATATTATGTATAATTCTCCTTTTTTTCGATTTTAATTTTAATTATTTGCTTAAGAACCTTACCTTTGCCCTCCTGAAAATTAAATAGTACATGGCAAATCATTCGGCTACCAAAAAAGATATTAGACAAGCAACTAAACGTCGCGATAAAAACCGTTATTATGGTAAAACTACCCGTAACGCTATTCGTGAATTAAAAGTCGTAGACGATCAAAAAGTATATAACGAGAAGTTACCTAATATCATTTCTCAAATTGATAAATTAGCTAAGCGTGGTATTATCCACAAAAATAAAGCGGCTAATTTAAAAAGCAAATTAGCTAAGCATACTGCTACAAAAGCAAATGCCTAATTTCAAAATCCTTTGTAATATAACTAAGTTATAAAGCTATTATACCCATCCCGCTCCGAGCATTCGGAGCGGGATTTTTTTTATGTATCTTCGCCTCATGACTGAAAAAATACTCATTCTAGACTTCGGAAGCCAGTATACACAGCTAATAGCACGAGCTGTAAGAGAAGCAAATGTATATTGTGAGATCAAACCCTTTAATACTTCAATTGAATTTGATAAAACGCTTAAAGGTGTCATTTTAAGTGGCTCTCCTGCCAGTGTTAACGAAGCTGAAGCACCCAATGTTGATATAGAAGCCATCCTTTCCAAACTTCCGATATTAACCGTTTGTTATGGAGCTCAATTAAGTGCAAAAAACTTTGGTGGCAAGGTGGAAAAATCAAATAAAAGAGAATACGGACGCGCACAATTACGCATCCAAAAACAGGATATTATATTTAAAGACATTGCCAATAACAGTCAAGTATGGATGAGCCACAGCGATTCTATTACCAAACTTCCAGCAAATTTTGAACTATTAGCCGATACAGATAGTATTCCAGTAGCTGCCTTTAGAAAAAAACAAGATAATGGCCATAGCCTACACGGATTCCAATTTCACCCAGAAGTTTACCACTCTACTGAGGGAAAGAAGATGATTGAAAACTTTTTAGTAGGTATATGTGGCTGTCAGCAGAATTGGACCCCTTCTTCCTTTGTCCAAGAAACAGTTGATAAACTAAAGGATCAGATTGGGGATAGTCATGTTATTATGGCCTTAAGCGGAGGGGTAGATAGTACAGTAGCTGCTACTCTTATTCATAGAGCCATTGGGAACAGATTACATGGCATTTTTGTTGACAATGGCGTACTGCGTAAAAATGAATTTCAAGACGTTTTAAATATATATAAAACACTAGGTTTAAATGTAACAGGAATAGATGCCAAAGATATGTTCTACGATGCCCTTGCAGGGAAGTCTGAGCCTGAAGAGAAGCGAAAAATTATTGGAAAATTATTTATAGATGTATTTCAAGTAGAGGCATCTAAAGTATTGGAAGCTAAATTTTTAGGTCAAGGAACAATTTATCCTGATGTAATTGAGAGTGTAAGTGTACATGGGCCATCTCAAACAATCAAATCTCATCACAATGTGGGCGGTTTACCCGACACAATGCACCTTCAATTGGTTGAACCACTTAGATATTTATTCAAAGATGAGGTAAGAAAAGTAGGCCTAGAATTAGGCATACCTGCTAACTTAATAAATAGACACCCCTTTCCAGGACCAGGACTTGCCATTCGTATATTGGGTGATATCACTAAAGAAAAAGTGGCTCTCTTACAAGCCGCAGATCATATATATATGAATGCCTTAAAAAAGTTTGACTTATATTCTAAAGTATGGCAGGCAGGTACCATTTTATTACCTGTAAAAAGCGTAGGTGTAATGGGAGACGAAAGAACCTATGAATTTACAGTAGCTTTAAGAGCTGTAACCTCTGTTGATGGTATGACCGCAGACTGGGCTCACCTTCCTTATGAGTTTTTAGCCCATGTAAGCAACTCCATTATTAACGAAGTAAGGGGTATAAATAGAGTTGTTTACGATATAAGTTCTAAGCCTCCTGCTACAATTGAATGGGAATAATTTTTTAATATATATTAATGATTTACAATAATTTATATTAACTAATTCAATTTTTTCTTCAAACTTGTTATTTGATCTTGTAAATTATTGACTACACCAGCTAATTGATCCACATTCCACATAGGCTGCGCCCCTGCTTTATGTATGATATAGACTGCTTTCCATATCTCCACAATATCGGTAGCATTTACTTGATATGGCTCGTATAAAGGATTGTCACTCAACAAAGTAAGCTTATCACCATTTCCTTCTTTTGACCTATCATCGTTTGTAATTATTCGCTTATAAACGACTCCGTCAGAATTGGAAACAACGATGTAAGTATTGCTGTTTTTAACCTCTTTAAAGCTTCCTACCTTCTCGCCCACGATAACACTGCCACTTGGGGTGGGTAACATACTATCTCCAATGATTTCAAAAGCACGGTAGTCGCCGGGTGCTAACATGGGTAAAGTAAAAGTATTTAGTTCGTCTAGGAATTCAGGGTCGGCGTAGCCTGCTAAATAACCCGCTGCAGCCTTTACAGGTACGAAGGGAACAATGGGAGCTAAATTGGTGTTTTTATCTGATTTAAGGGCACGTCTGCGCTGAAGATAACTGTTACCAGAATTTCCTTCTTCTACCCCATCCATTGACTCCATTAGGGATAAGTCTTGAAATAGGAACTGTTCCAAATTAATGGAGAATAAAGAACAAATAGATTCCATTACTTCGAGCCTAGGTTCTGCGCGTTCTTCTTCATAGGCACCAACTAAAGAACGCTTAATTTGAAGCTGATTGGCCATTTCTTCTTGTGTCCATTCGCGCTGCTTTCTGATGTATTTTAAATTCTTTCCTGCGTATGACATAACTAATAATTTTAGTGCAATTTACTAATATATTTAGTATTACCAAATTTTTTCATAATTATTTTTAATAATTTTAAATAATAGATTTTCAAATAAACAGAGATCAAAAAATAATTTCTGCCAATTTCCCTTTAACCAGCTTCCTTTCCAACCCGGTAACTTATTTTGTTGCAAGACCCTTAGTTGGTAACTTGCAGTATGGCAAAGAGTAAAACTGAAAAACCCGTTATTTTAATAACGAATGATGATAGTATAAGTGCCCCTGGAATTAAGGCACTTGTTGATGCAGTAAAGGACCTTGGTAAGGTAGTTGTAGTCGCACCCGACAAACCTCAAAGTGGTATGGGTCATGCCATTACCTTGGGACAACATTTAAGATTACAAAAAGCACATATTGTGGATGGCGTAGAAGCCTATACTTGCAGCGGTACCCCTGTGGACTGTGTAAAATTAGCAGTAGATAAAGTATTACATCACAAGCCTACTATTTGCTTAAGTGGTATTAACCATGGTGCCAACCATTCTATTAATGTAATTTATTCAGGCACTATGTCTGCAGCCTTGGAAGCATCAATTGAAAGTATTCCTAGTATTGGTTTTAGTTTATTAGATTTAAGTATTGATGCCGATTTTACCGCAGCGAAACATTTTGCACGAATTATTGTAAAACAATTACTAGCCGATAAAAAATTAGATAAGCATTTATGCTTGAATGTAAATATTCCTAAAGTAGCTACCAGCTTAATCAAAGGAATTAAAATTTGCAAACAGTCTTATGCTAAATATGATGAGAAGTTTGTAGAAAGAACCGATCCGCACGGAAAAAAATATTATTGGCTAACGGGCGAGTTTGTCAATTTTGATAAATCAAAAGATACCGATGTTTGGGCTTTGAAGAATAATTATGTGAGTGTGGTACCTGTTCAATTTGATTTGACCAATCATGTGATTAAAGAAAAGCTTTCTAAAAAATGGAAATGGTAATTTCAATTGAATAGGTTGTAAAATGATACAAAGAGATAATTATATACTAGGTGTTCTTATTGGTTTGCTAATGCCGTTTATAGGTTTCTTCGGATTTTACGAATACCGTTTTAGCTTATTTAGTTTTCAAGAATTCTTAGCACTTCTTAATCAACAGAAGTCTTTACTTTCTGCTATGATAAGTATATCACTTCTGCTTAATGGTGCAGTACTAACTTATTTTTTCCAAAAGCAGCTAGATAAAACGGCTAAAGGAATATTTTTTACTACCTGTGTTTACGCAATCATTGCTATTGCATGTAAATGGTTTTTATAAATGAAATATTATATTATTGCTGGAGAAGCCAGCGGAGATTTACACGGTGCCAACTTAATTAAATCAATTAAGTCAATGGATCAGCATGCACAAATTCAGTGCTGGGGTGGCGAACTCATGCAAGCAGCAGGAGGTCATTTAGTAAAACATTATAGAGAATTAGCCTATATGGGTTTTGTAGAAGTAGCCTTAAACCTTTCTACTATTTTAAACAATATTCGTTTTTGTAAAAAAGATATTAAAGCCTTTGCACCTAATGTGCTTATTTGTATCGACTATCCTGGTTTTAATTTACGAATAGCGAAATGGGCTAAGCAAGAAAAAATAAAAGTAGTTTACTTTATTGCACCACAAGTTTGGGCTTGGAAAGAAAATAGAGTACCTGCCATGCGCACAAGTATTGACCGTTTATTATGTATTCTTCCTTTTGAGAAAAAATATTTTAAAGATAGGTGGGACTGGGAAGTTGATTATATTGGACATCCCTTAATGGAAGTGATTGCAGCTCAAAATAATTTAGCACATCCTCTACCTAGTTTGCAAGGTCAAAATATTATTGCGCTTTTACCAGGAAGTAGAAAGCAAGAAATAGAAAAGAAATTACCACTAATGTTAAGCGTAGCTATTCATTTTCCAGCTTACCAGTTTGTAGTAGCTCAAGCGCCCGGTTTAAATGACGAATGGTTTAATAATTTAATTAGCCCTCAACTGAATGTGCATGTTGTAAAAGCAAGTACTTATGCATTACTGCAACATAGCAAAGCTGCCCTAGTTACTAGCGGTACAGCTACTTTAGAAACAGCCTTATTGAATGTGCCACAAGTTGTTTGTTATAAAGGAAGTCCTATTACTTATGCACTCGCTAAATTTTTTGTAAAAATTAAATTTATTGCGCTTGTGAATTTAATAATGGAAAAAGAAGTAGTGAAAGAGTTAATTCAAAATGAATTAAATACAAACAATTTAGTTATAGAATTATCTAAATTATTGCAAGATAGCAAAACGCAAAATGAAATTAATGCCAACTATGCAGCCTTAAAAGACATACTCATGACAGGCGAAAAGGCCACAGACCTAGCTGCAGAAATAATTATGGAGACCATTCAGAAAAAATAGGCTACTTGAATTTATGAGCTATCCTCCACTTTTATATCTTTCTTACTTACTTATCTCGCTTATTTTCTGAAATAAGGAATGATTAGAAATTTGAATAGCATTACTAACAAGCCTACAATAAACATCAACAAAGAAAGTCGATTCATGCCATGCATGGCTTTCATCATCCCTGTTCTTTCTTGATTCGGATCTCGCTTTACTATAAATAAGTACTCCCCAATTTGTCTTAAAAATTTCATAGGTTTCTTTTTGTAAAGTTAGTTAAACTTGCTTCGTTAACCATGCTTTTAAATGAGCAGTAATTTGAACAGACTCAATAATAAATCCATCATGGCCATAGACTGAATCAATTGCTACTAATGTAGCGTTGGGCATATGTTGTTCCATAAAACGTTGTTCATCTAAGGGACACAAAATATCGCTATTAATTCCCATTATGAAAGTGGGTATTTGAATAGTGCCTAATGTTTTAATTAAATCGCCGCCTCTTTTACGGGCTAAATGATGACTATCCATTGACTTAGTAAGTAACCAATAACTATAAGCGTTGAACCTGTTTACTAATTTATCACCTTGATAATTAATATATGAAGATGCTTTAAAATTATCTATTTTTTCAGGATCCTCGTCGGTTTGTTTCTCTTGATAAATTCCATAATTGCGATAAGTTAACATACCAATGGCTCTGGCTGCTTTTAGTCCCTTGGCTCCAGCATTGGGTGTGGGTTCTTTCCAAGTACAATCGGCCTCAATTGCTAAACGTTGTGCAGTATGAACTGCTACCCCCCAAGCACTCTCTGATGGTGAGGTTGCAATTAAAAACATTTTATTAATAACGGTAGGTTCAAATATTGCCCATTCTAATGCTTGATAGCCACCCATACTTCCTCCTAATAATAAATCAATGGAATCTATGCCTAAATGAGTTTTTAATAAAATATGCGCCTTCACCATATCACGTATCGTAACCGTTGGGAAATTATCAAAACTAATATCGGTGCCAATAGTCTCTGAACTTAAGGGTCCTGTAGAACCATAACAAGAACCAATAATATTTGCACAAACAATAAAGTAATCTGTAGGATTAATAATGGCCCCCTCACCTACTAGCCCCTTCCACCAATCGGCGGCATCTGAATTAGCGGTAAGCGCATGACATACCCAGGCCACTTTCTTACCAGGGCTAAATGTACCATAGGTATGATAGGCAATAGTTAGCTTAGGCAGGCTCACCCCACATTCTAAGGTAAAAGGACTTTGATATTTATAGATCTTAGGCTCCATTTTTTCTTATTCTAATGCAAAGTAACTATCTATTTGAATTACATTTGCATAATCATTAGAATTTATATTTCAATATACTAACAATTATTATTTTATGGCCAGGATGGTTGTAACAAGAATGAACGATGGATTTGCATTTAATGCAGTAGATGAAGCCCATAATCACATGAGGTTGGATATTCCCGTTGACCAAGGCGGCCATGGAACAGGACTCAGACCTATGCAAACATTATTGAGCGCATTGGGTGCTTGTAGTGGTGTTGATATTGTAATGATTTTAAACAAACAAAAAGAAAAGATAGAGTTTTTTGAAATGATCATTGATGGAGAACGTGAAACAGGTAAAGAACCCGCTTTGTGGAAGACAGTTCATATTGTTTTCAAATTTAAAGGAACTATGACCAAAGAGAAAGCAGAAAAAGCTTGCGCATTGTCTATTGATAAATATTGTTCTGTAGCAGCTACCCTTAGAGCAGCGGGTGCTATTATAAGTTGGGAAGTGGAGATAGGATAAGATGGAATAAAATAGTTTGATAACGAAATAGATTTTAAAATAATTGTATGAAGCATACGCAATCAAAATTAATTAGAACGCAGATTCCAAGAACAGCTGAAGGGGAACATGCGAGTCCAATGTATCTAACAAGTAGTTTTTGTTTTGATAATGCCGAAGATATGCGTGCTGCTTTTGCAGATGAAACGGATGTTAATATTTATAGCCGTTTTTCTAACCCGAATGTGCAAGAATTTATAGACCGTTTATGTATTTTAGAAAATGCAGAAGCAGGTTTTGCGACTGCTACTGGAATGAGTGCGGTGTTTGGATCTTTTATGGCTTTATTAAAAAAAGGAGATCATCTTTTGTCATGCGAGTCAGTTTTTGGAAGTACACATACTGTTGTTTCTAAATACTTACCTAAATATGGAATTGATTTTAGTTATATAAGTGCGAATGCTACTGCCGCTCAGTGGGAAGCAGCCATTACACCTCAAACCAAAATGATTTATATAGAAACCCCTACTAATCCTGGATTAGAAGTGATAGATATTGCCATGGTAAGTGCCATTGCTAAAAAGCATAATATTATTTTAAATGTCGATAATTGCTTTGCTACACCCATTGGTCAAACCCCAATCGATTTAGGTGCCGACATTGTTATTCATTCAGCTACTAAATGGATAGATGGGCAAGGTCGTGTTTTAGGAGGAGCAATTGTAGGTCGCAAAAATTTAATACATGAAATTTATTTATTCTGTCGTGCAACTGGCCCTTCTCTTTCTCCTTTCAATGCATGGGTTTTAAGTAAAAGTTTAGAAACATTAGAAGTTAGAATGGAAAGACATTCTAGTAATGCATTATTTGTTGCAGAAAAATTAGAAGGTCATTCAAAAATTAACTTTGTAAAATATCCTTTCTTAACATCGCACCCTCATTATAGCATTGCTAAAAAGCAAATGAAAAATGGGGGTGGTATTCTTTGTTTTGAAATCAAAGGAGGTATTGAAGCAGGCCGCAAATTTTTAAATAATATTAAAATGCTATCTCTTACTGCTAATTTAGGAGATACTAGAAGTATTGCTTCCCACCCAGCTAGCACTACACATGCAAAACTTTCTCCAGCAGAAAGAGCTGCGGTTAGTATTAGCGATGGCCTCATCAGAATATCGGTTGGCCTTGAACATAAGGAAGACATTGTAGCTGATATTTTACAAGCATTGGAAGCTTAATATTTATTCTATATTTATTCTATTTTTAATTCTTTTTTCATCATTTTTTTGTGCGCTAAAAGGCAATATTGCAATTTTTTGAGTATATTGAATACGCTTAAAAACAGCTCTTTATATGAAAACTAAAATTAGCGTAATGCTTTCTTCCATGATGTTCCTACAATATTATATTTGGGGTGCATGGTATGTAACTATGGGCACTTATATGGGTGAAATTTTAAAGTCAACAGGGCTTGATATTGGAGCTGCATATAGTGCTGTAGCTATTGCGACTATTTTTAGCCCTTTTTTTGTAGGTATGATTGCCGATCGCTTTTTTGCTGCTCAAAAAATTATGGGTGTCTTACATTTTGTAGGCGCAGCCTTACTTTTTTATGCTACTAAGGCTAATAATGGAAATTTTTACTGGGTTATTTTAGTTTACGCATTATTATACATGCCTACGATTGCATTAAGTAATAGTGTAGCCTTCGCTCAAATGACCGACCCTGGTAAACAATTCCCCTGGATACGTGTATTTGGAACCTTAGGTTGGATAGCGGCAGGTATAGTTATTGGACAATTAGGTATTGAAAAAACAGAAGGTACATTTTATGTAGCTGCTGCGGTTTCTGCCTTCTTAGGCTTATTAAGTTTTGCACTACCTAATACACCACCTAAAGCACAGGCAGAAAAAGTAACAGTGGGATCTATTTTAGGAACCGATGCCTTTGTATTATTTAAATCAAGATCCTTTTTTATATTCTTTGTATCAGCTATTTTAATTTGTATTCCTCTTTCATTTTATTATGGATTCGCTAATCCTTTTTTAAATGAAGTAGGTTTACAAAACGCAGCTAGTAAAATGACTATGGGTCAAATGTCTGAGGCCTTATTTATTTTAGCTATTCCTTTTATGTTTAATAGAGTGGGTGTAAAAAATATGTTGATATTAGGTATTAGTGCGTGGTTACTCCGTTATGTATTTTTTGCGTATGGCAATATGGAACATAGTTGGATGTTATATGCGGGTATTATCTTACACGGTGTTTGTTACGACTTCTTTTTTGTTACAGGTTATATGTACACTGAGAAAAAAGCAGGTGAAAAAATTAAGAATGCTGCTCAGGGCTTATTTACATTTGCAACCTATGGTGTGGGTATGTATATAGGTACATTGTATAGTGGTCATGTAGTGGATCAATATAAAATAGCTACTGCTGTAGATGCAGCTAGTCAGCACAACTGGCAAAGTATATGGTTAGTGCCAGCGGCTATTGCAGGGGCGGTTTTAATTGCCTTTATTTTATTTTTTAAAGAGAAAAAAGAAACAGTAGCCGTTTGATAATAGAAATTTTAATTATTAATACTTCAAGCATTATTAAATTAAACATACAAATACCTATTAAAAAAAATCAATTATAAAAATCTAAAAATTATTAAAGATGCGTATTGCAATGTTAGGAGCAGGTTTTATTGGACGTTTTTATGCCGATGCCCTGCAAGGTTATAGAAGTAAAGATAAAGTTGTTAGTATTTACGCCCGCCGTGAAGAATCCGCCACCAAGTTTGCTGCAGATTATGGTTGTGCTCACTGGACTACCGATATGGAAGCAGCTATCTCCCACCCCGACGTAGATGTAGTATGTATTGCCCTTCCGAATAATATTCATGAGATTGCTGTGATGTTATGTTGCAAACATAAAAAGGCAGTTATGACTACTAAGCCTTTAGGACGTAACGGTGAAGAAGCAAAGCGCATGTTAATTGCTGTGGAAGAAGCGGGTATATTTAATGGTTATTTAGAAGACCTTGTTTATACCCCTAAATTTATCAAGGCTAATCAAAGTGTGAAAGAAGGTGCAGTAGGAAGAATCTTATGGGCAAAGTCTCGTGAAACACATCCTGGCCCCCATAGTGATTGGTTCTGGGATATTGAACAAGCAGGTGGTGGTTGTATTTTAGACCTAGGTTGTCATTGCGTAGAAATTTCAAGATCCTATATTGGGAAAGATATCAAGCCCGTTGAAGTAATGTGTTGGGCAGATACACAAGTAAAACCTATTGATGCAGAAGACCATGCCATTGGACTTGTAAAATATGAAAATGGTGCTATTGGACAATTTGAAGTAAGCTGGACATTCAGAGGTGGCTTAGATTTACGCGATGAAGTAATGGGCACAGAAGGTACTATTTGGATTAATAGTTTTTTAAGAACTGGATTTGAAATGTTTACCACCGGAAAAGGAGGCGATTATATTTCAGAAAAATCGGAAAGCAATAGCGGTTGGTTGTTTCCAGTAGGTGATGAATTAAATGAATTAGGTTATAATCATATGTTCATGGATATGTTTAATGCTATGGAAAAAGGCCAAGCCCCTAAAGAAACTTTTTACGATGGTTACATTGTAAACTGTGTACTAGATGCTGCTTACCGTTCAGCTAAATCTAAATTATGGGAGCCTGTTAAATTAGATATCTGGAGAGGGAAGACAGGCTTATCTAAAGAAAGTCATTTAGTTGAATATGATAAGGACCATTACTTAATCAAAGAAGAAATGACTCATTATGGTACAAAAAAATTAATCTTAAAGCATAAAACTACGGGTAAGATTACAGAACAAGTGATTGATTAATCAACTTTTATTAGCTAAGTATTTTTTTAGCTCTGTTTCAATGCTACTTACTCTTATACTTATAAAATAAAAGCACTCCACAAAAGGGAGTGCTTTTTTAATACTCATCTATACCAAAACCTCTGGGGATTAATTTATAATGATTTTTTAAAAATTTCAAATTTATCAATACTTGATTTGATGCTTTCAAATGGGTTCTTAGGAAAATCTTGTTCTATGAAAAAGTATTCCATACCTGCTTTTTTAGCATTATTAAAAGTAGCTGTGAAATCATATACTCCCTCACCAAAAGCAACAATATCGCCAGCAGCCGTCATATCCTTTACATGCCATAATGGGAAACGCCCTGGGTTTTGATTAAATATATCAACTGGATTCTTACCCGCTTTAAATGCCCAACCTAAATCTAATTCCATTTTTAAAATATCGGCATTTACCTGCGATAAGAAATAATCATAGGCAACTATACCATCGGTATTGCCAAATTCATTAGCATGATTATGGTATACTAATTGTAAACCTGCTTTTTTTGCCTGCTCCCCTGCTCTTTGTAATACCACAGCTGCTTGTTTTATTTCATCTGCAGTATTAACTGGAATATTTGCACAAACGATGTATTTAATACCTCCTTCAGCCACAGTATCTATTAATTCTTGACTATTATCAGTTAAGTTTTTCATCTTTGGCATAATAATAGGTTTGCCATCTGCACCATTTGGCATTTTATACCCTGGAGGTAATTTTATAGCTCCTCCAATTACATGATGCGAGCGCCATTCCATTCCCATATCTTGCAAGAGCGCTTTAAATTCTTTAGGCGCCTTACCATATATTCCTGCTTGCTTACTAAAAGCAGTTTCAATATTCTTATAGCCAAAGGAAGCTACTTTTTGCAAAGTGCCAATGGTATCTTTATCTATTTCATTCATCAAAGTGAATAATTGAATACCCGGTGCTGGCAATTTTGGTACAGCAAAAATATTGGCCCAACTTGATTTGCCTATTAAACTTCCCCCAATTGATAAGGTAGCTGCTTGTTGTAAAAATTTTCTTCTTGTATTCATAGTTTTAAATTGAATGTAAAAATGATAGGGCAATAAAATTTGTAAATTCATTGCGTTACACCGACACAATCTAAATAAATTGGTTCAAATTCCCTAATTTTTCTATCTTTAAACTCATGGCAAAATCAAAGTCACTTCCTGCCCCACTTAAACATTTATTAGTCAAGGGGAATGAACAATTACACCCTGGGATTTCAGTGGATTGTGTAATTTTTGGCTTCCATGATAATGCCCTAAAAATACTTTTACTGAATTTAGAGTCTGTAAAGAAATGGTCCCTCCCTGGCGGATTTGTACTAAATAATGAAGATATTAATGATGCTGCCTATAGAGTCTTAAATCTAAGAACAGGGCTAGATAATATTTTCCTTCAGCAGTTTCATGTTTTTGGCAATCCCAATAGATCAGATGCCAAAGTACATCATTTAAAATTTCAAGAATACGGTGTTAAAATTCCTAAAAATAATTGGCTTATACAGCGATTTATAACAGTAGGATATTATGCCTTAATTGACTTTACCGCAGCCACTATTAAAGCAGATAGCTACGACTCAAAATTTGCATGGATTGATATAGAAAAAGTAGAAAACTTAATGATGGATCATGATTATATCATTGAAAAAGCACTACAAACTTTAAGAACACAGTTAGCCTATCTTCCTATTGGTAAAAACTTATTACCTAAGAAATTTACCATGCCTGAATTGCAAAAATTATATGAGGCAATTTTAAATAAGAAATTAGATAGACGTAATTTTCAAAGAAAAATGTTAGGCTTTGAAATTTTAAATAAATTAAATGAAACAAGAAAAGGTGGTGCGCACAAAGCACCCTTTTTATACACTTTCAATGATAAGAAATATCAAAAGGCATTAAAAGAGGGCTTGTATGGTTCCTGGTAAATTAATTTCAATTATAATTTACCCAGAACCATACCTCTAATTATTTTACAAATAAATATCTATGATATTCATTTGTATGGTTCCTGGTAAATTAATTTCAATTATAATTTACCCTATTTCGACCAATTTACTTTTAGTGTTTTCACATCTCTTGAATTAGTACCCACCATTATATTAAAATCACCCGACTCCCAGTCATACTTTAAATCGGTGTTATAGAATTTCAATAACTCAGGCGTAATTTCAAAACTAACTTTTCTTGACTCACCTGGAGCTAATTCAATTTTTTGAAAACCTTTTAATTCTTGAATGGGTCTTGTTGCAGTGCCCACTATATCACGAATATATAATTGAACAACTTCCTTTCCAGTTACAGCTCCTATATTTTTAACAGTCACTGTAGCCATTAATTTTTGATTTCCTTTTAACTGTGTAGAAGACAATGCAAAATCAGAGTACTCAAATTTAGTATAGCTTAAACCATAACCAAATGGGTAAAGCGGCTCATTACTTACATCTATATAATTAGACTGAAACTTTGAAAACCATTTACTTAATGGACGGCCAGTATTTTTATGATTATAGTATAAAGGTATTTGACCCACGTTTTGAGGGAAGCTCATACTTAATTTACCCGATGGATTTACCTTACCTAATAAAGCATCAGCAATAGCATCACCCGCTTCTGAACCTGCAAACCATACATCTAAAATAGCTGGCACATTCGCATCCTCCCAAGTTAAGGTTAAAGGACGGCCATTAAATAATACAAGTACCACTGGTTTGCCTGTAGCAAGTAATGCCTTTAAGAGTTTTTGTTGTGAAGCAGATAAGTCTAATATGCTTCGAGAAGCACTCTCTCCTGTACTTTCTGCACCTTCACCTAAAGCCGCTACTATCACATCTGCATTAGCGCTAACAACAAGCGCTTCTTGCAATAATTGTTCAGGTGTACGGCCATCTCTTGGGATATCTTTTCCAAACATGGTTAGTCTTTTCTCCAGCTCCCAATCATCTTCTAAGTTGGATCCCTTTGCATATAATACTTTTCCATTATCACCAACTGCATTTGTTAATCCTTTTAATAAAGTAATTGATTGCGTGTTATCGGCACCCACACTCCAAGTACCAGTCATATTTTCTTTCGCATTGGCTAAGGGACCTACTAAGGCAATTGTTTTACCTTTTGCAATAGGTAAAATATTATTATTATTTTTTAATAATACAAAACTTTGTGAAGCTATAGTTCTGGCTTCTGCTCTATTGGCTGCATTAAATACTTCAGCCAAAGATCTTTTCTCATCACAGTATTTATAAGGATCGTGAAATAAACCTAATTGATATTTAGCAATTAATATACGCTCAGTGGCTTTATCAATTTGTGCCTGTGTAATTTTTCCTTCTTTTAAAGAAATTCCTATTGAATTTAAAAAGCCTTCTCCTACCATATCCATATCAACACCTGCTTGAAGTGCTTTTTCGTTTACTGTTTTATAATCACCTATACCATGATTCACCATTTCAGGAATACCTGTATAATCTGAAACTACAAACCCATTAAACTTCCACTGCTTACGAAGCACATCATCTACTAACCATTTATTACCCGATGCTGGCACTCCATCAATTTCATTAAAAGATACCATTACAGAACCTACTCCAGCGTCAACAGCAGCTTTATAAGGAGGAAAATATTCATTGTACATTCTTACACGACTCATATCAGTTGTATTATAATCTCTACCTCCTTCAGCAGCTCCATATAAAGCATAATGCTTTACACAAGACATGATGGTATTGTTTTTTGATAAATCGTCACCTTGATATCCATGCACCATAGCCTTTGCAATTGCAGAACTTAAAAAAGCATCTTCTCCATTTCCTTCAGAAGTTCTTCCCCAACGAGGATCTCTTGTTAAATCCACCATGGGAGAGAAAGTCCACATAATACCATCTGAACTAGCTTCATTAGCAGCAATGCGAGCCGATCTTTCAATTAAAGACATATCCCAAGTTGCGGACATTCCTATTGGGATTGGGAAAATGGTTCTATAGCCATGTATTACGTCCATTCCAAATAATAAGGGAATATGCAATCTTGTATTTTTAACAGCATACTCTTGTAACTCTTTAATTTTTGTGACAGAGCGTATATTAAATACACCTCCGACTTTGCCCTCTTTTACTTTTTGTGCAATATCAGAACTACTCACAGCTCCTGTTACAAAATCACTTGAAGCAGGCAGGTTCAACTGACCTAACTTTTCTTCTAAAGTCATTTTAGCAAGTAATTTATTGACAAAAGAATGCATAGCCACATCCTTATTGATTTGAGAAAAACTAGCAATACTTAAAAGAAGTGTTGCAATAATTAAAATTCTTTTTTTCATAGAATGGTTTTTATTTGAAATTTGATTATTTTTTTGATAATGATAATAAAGAGTTTTAAATAGGTTTTATTTAATTTTAATAAATTAAGGCCATATAATGGTGGAGGCTGCTTTCGCAGGTATATTAAAAGTATAATATTGGTTATGCTGCTCTAATATAATTTGTTTCGCTTCTGATTTATTTAAAATAAGTAAAGCATTCTTCCCGTTTTTTAAATTAAAACTTGTGGTAGCTAGTGATGCGTCACTAGTAGTACTTGAAGTTCTTATAGCACCAGGCTTAATAAACTTAGCAATTTGTCCAATTATATAATAGCTAACATTTCTATTAATAATTCCGTCTTGGATAGTAAGTGCTCCTTTACATTCAGTACATCCCAGTGGAGTATGTGGTTCAAACTTAGCATTATTGGCTAAATTCCATTCCAACACCACTGAACTCCAATTTTGAATAGTGCCAATGACGATATGTTCTAAATGCCACATAAAATCGCCATCAAAGCTACCCTTAGCCCCTGTCCACTGCTCCGTAAAATATATTTTTTTATCGGGGTGAAGTGCATGTACTTTTGACAAAGCATCTTCTTTTCCTAAATACAAATGAAAGGCTGTAGCCGCTGCAAATGATTTTGCTTTCACGTCATTTAAAATAGCAATGGGATAATTTGGATGGTCAGCGTTGTGGTCATATAAAACTACTTCTATATTTATTTTAGCTTCCTTTAATTTGGGTCCTAAATAATCTCTTAAAAACTCAGTTTGTTCTGCTGCATCCATTAATAAACTAGGGTTATTACCTCCATGTTCTGGTTCATTTTGCATAGTAATGGAGTGAAGGGGAATACCATTAGCTTGCATTGCCCTAATATATTTAACAAAATAGTTTGCATAAGCCCCATAATATTTTTTTAATAAATGCCCGCCCATTGAATTGCCATTTGTTTTCATCCATACCGGAGGACTCCAAGGTGAGGCCATTATTTTTATAGAAGGGTTAATAGTCAATACTTCTTTTAATATAGGTATTAAATGAAGCGTATCCTTTGACAAGGAAAAATGAGTTAATGCAGAATCGGTTTCGCCTTTTGGTAAATCACAGTAACTAAATACTGCTGGGTCTAAATCAGAAGCGCCCAAACTTATTCTTATATAGGAGACACCTAGGTCAGCTTCAGACTGACCAAAAATTTCTTTTAATAATAGCGCTCTTTTCTCCTTGGGCAAGGCATGAATTAATTCAGCACTACCCCCTGTTAAGCCATATCCAAAACCTTCCATGGTTTGAAATGTTTTACTAGGGTCTACTTTAATTTTTATAGCAGTAGCAGGTATTGAATTTTTATTAGGTAGCTTGGTAATAGTAGTTTTAGCAAATTGTAAAAGCCCATCTGCTGAACTAGTCCATTGTTGTGCCTTCAAAGTATTTGTAGTAAAAAAAATTATAGTAATACTACCTAAAAAAAATAGTACATGCTTAATGGAATTATTTGATTTCTGCATTTACTTAATTTATATTTCCATTTTCTTTAAAGCTTCAACTGCATAATTAGCAGCCCTTGCTGTAATTGCCATAAAAGTAAGGGAAGGATTTTGTGTACCTGTGCTTACCATACAAGCGCCATCTGTTACAAATACGTTTTTACATAAATGCATTTGATTATGCTCATTTAATAAAGAAGTAGCAGGATTTTTTCCCATTCTTACCCCTCCCATTTCATGAATATCTAAACCAGGTGCTTGTTTTGTATCATTCGATACAATATTTTTACAACCTGCCGCATCTAACATTTCAGAGCCAGATTGTATAAAATCTTTCATTGATAAAACATCATTCTCATCATAATCCACTGATGTAATTAGTTGAGGGATACCCCATTTGTCTTTTTGATCGGTACTGAGTCTTACATGATTGGTTTTTTTGGGTATTGTTTCTCCTTGCATCATCATAGAAACATACCAATTACCTGGCTCAGTAATAGCATCCTTAAACTCACCACCCACGCCTTCTGCATAAGCTCGGCCTCTACCTGCACCAAAGAAAGTCATATAACCTCTTTGAAATTGCATTTCTTGTTTATGTACATTTCTAAAATTAGGCATCATGGGTTGTGTAGGTCGACGACCATAATAGTATTCATCCATAGGTCCATCAATGGAGGCCGAAATTTTCCCTCTGTAATTATGAAAGGCTACATATTTTCCTAATAAACCATTGTCATTGCCTAAACCATTTGGAAAACGCTTTGAAGTAGAATTTAATAAAATTAAATTGGTATTTAAAGTGGCTGCATTTAAGAAAATAATTTTAGCATAATATTCAGTTGTCATATTTGTAACGCTGTCAATAACTCTTACGCCTGTAGCTTTCTGCTTGGCTTCATCATAAATAATGGAATGGACTACTGAATTAGTTTGCAAGGTTAAATTACCAGTTTTCTGTGCCCAAGGAATGGTAGAGGAATTAGAACTAAAATAGCCCCCAAATGGACAACCTCTTTCGCATAAAGAACGAGCTTGACATTGGTTACGTCCTTGTTCAATATGTATGGCTTTTGGTACTGTTAAATGCGCACATCTGCCTTGTACTACATTTCGGTCTTTAAATTTTTTCATAATGCTAGACTGCATGCCTTTTTCTACACTAGTCATTTCCCAAGCAGGCAAGAATTCACCATCAGGTAAGGTATCTAATTTGTCATAGTTACCACTTATGCCTGCGAATAATTCAACATGGCTATACCAAGGTGCTAATTCATCATAAGTAATTGGCCATTCACCAAAACCATCTCTAGCAGGTCCTTCAAAATCATATTTACTCCACCTTTGTGTTTGACGCGCCCATAGTAAACTCTTACCCCCTACTTGATAGCCTCTAATCCAATCATAAGGTTTTTCTTGTAAATAAGGATGCTCTTTGTCTTTCACAAAAAAATGAGCAGAGGTTTCATTGTATGCATAACATCTATCTACAATTGGATTATCTTTTACAAGCTCTATGGTCTTCCCTCCTCTATGTGGAAATTCCCAAGGATGTTTAGTGGCCGTTGGATAATCTTTTAAATGTACTACATCACGACCGCGCTCAAGCACTAACGTTTTTAAACCTTTTTCACAAAGTTCTTTTGCAGCCCATCCTCCACTAATTCCTGAGCCAATCACAATGGCATCGTAAGTTTTATTTTTTGCAGACATGGTTTTTATTAATTAATTATTCTAATAATTTTTTTACCACTAATCCCCCCACTTTCTTTCCTTGTTCTGCACCAGTATTCACACTTAATCTATAGTGTATACCACCATATACTCTACTAATAGAAGCTTCGGATGCAGCAGCTTGGAATGAACTGAATTTTCTTTTTAATCCGATATAATGATAATCGCTTGAATCTTCGAAAGCAAAATTTTCTCCATATAATTTTGTAAGCACAGTAGCTGCCGACGCAGTAATAGTACTATGCCCACTTGTATATTCAGGAAAAGGAGGCGTTTGTAATAAAGGCATCCAGTTTTTATCTACTAATTCATTTATTACAGTAACAGGTCTTACATAACTACTTCTGTATTTCTCATCCCAACAAGAAATAAAACCATCAAATAATGCTACTGCTGTTAATGCAAATGACTGTGCCGATTTTACAGCATCAGCATTAGCTTGTTTTACAACCTGCGCTGTAATACCTATCCAATGTCCACCTGGCGTAATTTTTTTATTGCCATATACCATATGACCTGCATGCTCTATCACAAAAGGGTTATCATCCCAATACTTGGCAATTAGTTTTTGTTCATCAGTTAAATTTTTATTGATATCATATACCTCTTTCATCATACCATAGAAAGTAGTGCCGGGTTTTGTCTCATAGGCAGGAGGTCTATTAGGCATAAACTGTGAAGCAGAATCGAGTACCATGGGTTTCATGGTATTCCAACACCATTCTACACCGTCTAAATAATCGGGAGGTGTTGGGCGCCATTTACCAGGTTCATTACTGCCTAAATATTTTTGCTTGCCTCTTGAAATTGCATAGCCATCTTTTTTAGCCCTTGCTAAAATGGCACTTGCTACGGTATCACCAAAAGCTATTGAATTTTTATAAGTAGCTTCATCTAAATTAGCTTTATAATTATTGTACACCGACTCCTCATATTTAGTTAATGAATCGATGGAAAATACTTTTACATTGCGCGTTACTTTAAAAAAAGCCTTAGTAGCGGCTAATGAAAAATTATAATTTTTCCCCTTTTCAGGCACTGGCATTTTACCAAAACCATTTAATTTTTCTGCAATGGAACTTGTACCTTCTTTGGCAAAACGAATGGCTTCATAAGAAGCTAAAGACGAATACACATAAATACGACTGGCCACTGGCGGTGTAAATACATCATATATAATTACCTGGGTTAATTGATCTTCATTGTTAATAAGCAAGTCCACTTCATTTAAAGGGGCGGGCTTATTTTGTGAACAGGACACAAGAAAAAATGCTATTAATAGTAGACTGCTACATACGTTAAAAATCTTTTTCATTTTACATTAATTTAAGTTTTTCGAATGCGTCTAATTTAATATTTGTTTTTTCTACTTATCCCTTTTTGGTCTATGATTGTTATCAGTTTTACTTTTTCATTATAACTTATAAATCGAGCCGATTGCGATAAAAATGAATTTCCATAATAAAACTCTTCTTTTCTTTTCTTACCATTGGCGTATTCAATAATAGCACTTGCATCATCCGGCAGTATAGGCAAAAGAAGTGATGGCTTTTTCAATGCATATATTTTCAAAGGACCTCTGTTTTGAGAAGCCGCCATTAAATACTGCCCTTTAGCCCCTCTTAATTTAACAAGCGCCTTACCATTACCAGGAATAAATATGCCGCTTTCTAGTATGCTTAGTGGCGAAAACTGGCCTTGACCATTTCCTTTTAATAAAAGCCCATTTAAGGCATCATATCTACCCACTGAAACCTCTGTGCCATAATCATTTCCATTAATGAGTAAATCCAAATTGCCATCCCCATCATAATCATCTACTTGCATACCATTTAATACGGAAAACTGAGCTTGTATAAGAAGAGCCGTCATTTCAAACTTACCTGCTCCTTTATTTTGAATATAACTAGAACTTAAATTATTGGCTTTTACCACTTGAGCTGCTGCCAACTGCTCTTTAGAAAGCAATTGATCCTTAGTGGCTGTTGCATAGGTCTTATAATTTTGAAATTTAGCACGCATGCCAATCATTTGTTTTACAATATCATCTCTAGTTTGTGCTGGATATTCTTTTTTTACTTCGTCGGTATGACTAGTAGGTAAATACAAAGTTGGGAAGGCGTCATAGCTTCCATTATTATCAAAATCCTTGGCATAAATAGAAATAGGATGGATATCAGAAGCTCTATAGAAAGAATTGCGACCTGTATTACCTACTATATAATCCATATCGCCATCATTATCAAAATCTCCAGAAGTAATAGTATTCCATAAACCTACTTGGTTGTTAACTCCTGTTGTATTTGTGACATTTTTAAAGGTTCCCTTTTCATTTTTTAGAAAAGTAATAGGCATCCACTCACCCGTTACTATTAAATCGGGCCAGCCATCATTATCAAAGTCGGTAAATAGGGCGTCGCAGACTAAACCAATATTTATTAAATCCTTAGCTACTGATTTTGTTACATCGGTGTATTTAACCTTACCCTCTTTACTATCATTTCTATAAATAAAACTAGAGACAGGTTTTGGATAGTTCCAAGGGTCTACCCTTCCTGAAACAAATAAATCAAGGTCCCCATCTTTATCATAATCAACCGCTCTAACACATAGCTTACTGGTAGTATTCAATGGAATGGCGGTAGTATCTTTAGTAAATACACCCTTGCCATTATTGATATATAGTTGGTCTTGATAATTTTTATCATTGGTTTTAAATTCATAGCCCCCAGCGGTAATATATAAATCTAAATCAGCATCTCCATCTACATCTAGTAACAATAATCCTTGATCGCTACTAAGCTTACTTGCATAAGTTAAATTATTTAGTAAAGATGATTGTTTGAAACTACCATTTGCCTGCTGTTGAAATATTTGAGCGCTATAATGGCTTGCCCCGCCCAATATCATATCTTCTATACCATCCCCATTGATATCTCCTACTGCAATAGAAGGACCATATTCAGAAAACTTATGTGGTAATAATTTTTGGATATTAAAATCTATAAAATCTTCTTGCTGATGCATATAATGAACTTCCAGCTCGTTTGTAATTTCTTTAAATAAGCTTCTAGTTGCAAAAACATTATTTTCTTTTTTTACAGGGTAACTATCTTCATCAATAGGAATAGTAATTTTTTCATCTACTTTCGGATTATATAATACTTGAACTTCACCTGTAGGCCACTGAACTTGAATAGAATCAATTTTATTTACTCTTCCTAAACCAAATTGAGCAATATTTTGAACCGTTGATAAATACCCTCTGTAAGGTGTATTCTCCCAAACTTGTTTTTGACCTTTATCGTAAAAAATAGTAATAAAGGCACCCAGCCCACCTTTATTTATATCATACCCTTCTAAAGCTACTTGTAAAAAATGGCTCGTTTCTTTATTTATTTGCCTTTCTTTATTTTGATAAATAGAAGCTTCGTCATTGATATTATTTACTATTAAATCTAAGTCTCCATCATTGTCAAGGTCGGCGTAGGCTGCTCCATTTGAAAAAGTAGGCATTTTTAAACCCCAGTCGCTTGTAACATCTGAGAAAGTTAAATCGGCATTGTTTTTAAACGCATAATTATGAATTTTTACTTCAGGAATTTCTACAAGCAACTGTGATTTTGTAGCAAAGCTATAAGCCTTATTGCGATAGGTAATAAAATCGTGATCGGTTACATCTTTCGGAAAACCATTGGTAACAATTAAGTCGCGGTGACCATCATTATCAAAGTCTACTAATAAAGGAGTCCAACTCCAATCCGTTTCGGCTATGCCTGATAAAAATCCAATCTCACTAAAAATAGGCGATCCAATAGAATCATTTTGATTCACACGTGGTCCTTGGTTAATTTGTAAAGTATTTCTTACATACTGATAATTATATCCATACAAATCGCTATTCTGAAAAGTTTGATAACTATTCGGATTTAGCATCATTTTTTTACGGTAATTGTCTCTTGGATTCATATCCAAAGTGCAAAAATCTAAAAGGCCGTCGTTGTTTATATCGGCAACATCCACACCCATTGAATTCACAGAACTATGTTTAAAATAAACCGATAACTGATCTGTGAAAGTTCCATCCTGGTTATTGATCCATAAATAATCATTGGGTAAATAATCGTTGGTTACAAAAATATCGGGCCAACCATCTTTATTAATATCGGTCACTACAACACTATGACCATACCCTTCTCTTACAATACCTGCTTTGGCAGAGACATCGGTATACACAGGGTGATGTAAGGCAGAGTCGTAATTATTTTGAAATAATTTACTGGAACTAAAATAAGCAGGGTCTTGGTCTTTTGGATGAAATACATTAGGTGTATGCGGGTCCTTAATTTCATTCACCACTAAATACATATCTAAATCACCATCCTTATCATAGTCAAAAAAACTAGCCATGGTAGAGAAAGAAGTATCGGGGTACCCCATTTTTATTAAGGCCCTTATTAATATACAACAAGTTTTTTCGCTTACTCGAGTCTTTATCTAAAGTAACGCATACATAAATATCGGGCCAGCTATCGTTATTTATATCCACTACAGAAACGCCCCTACTCCATTTTCCCTCACCTGTTACACCAGCATCAATGGTGATATCATTAAACTGCATTTCCCCTTTATTGAGGTATAATTTATTGGACACTTTATTACCCGTAAAATAAATATCGGGTAAGCCATCTTTATTAAAATCACCCACACCAACACCACCCCCATTATAAATATTAGAAACGTCTAATACATTCAAAGAATCGTTCTCAATGACTTCATTGTTAAAATGAACGCCAGATTTATCGGATTTTACTAATTCAAAAAGTGGTTTTTTGATAGAACAAGCACTTACTAAAAACAAGCAAAGGCCAAAAAAATAATTCCTTAGGAACATTAAATTGAATTTTAAATAGAGGTTAAATAAAGATACTAAAGAAATCGTTTTTGAGGGGTTATAGGTAAAAAAAAGAGTCCCGCTCCGATTGCTCGGAGCGGGACTCAAATATGAGTAACTTATTAAGTTAGTTCAATTAGTAACCTGGGTTTTGAGTTAAAACCGATTTTCCGTCTTTCACAGATTTGTCAATTTGTGTTTGAGGAATAGGTAAGTACTCAGACTTTCCAGCTTTGTAAGTTGCGCCAGCAATTTGTGTGTAACCTAAAGCTGCTTCTTTAACAGCATAAGTGTTTAACTCGGTTACACCTTGTCCCCAACGAGTAAGGTCAGAGAAACGGTGTCCTTCCATAGCTAATTCTAATCTGCGCTCAAAACGAACAGCTTTTCTTGCAGTAGCAGCATCAGTCCAAGCTGCAGTGTAAGTTTTAATTTGATAGTTAGTTGGAGAAACTAAACCAGCGTTATTCTTAGGTCCTACAAAACCATCTGGGTTTGCAGCACGTGTACGAACAAGGTTTACATATTCTCTAGCTTTCTCTAAACCACCTGTTTCAACTTCTGCTTCTGCAGCTAATAAAAGCACATCAGCAAAACGAATTAAAGGATAGTTATTGGCAGTGAAACCGTTAGTCCAAGAAGAACCATCAGTAAATATACCAATTTGAGATTTTCTAAATAAGTGCTTTAAAGGCTCGTATGGTCCAGCTGTACCTTGGTCTCTTACCCAAGTAGAACCTGGCATAATACCCCAATCTAAGTAAGGAACTCCACGACGACCTACTGTCCAGTCAATACGAGGATCTAATGGAGTAGTGTTATCTGGAGTGAAAGGCTTATCAGCAGAAATACCTTGGTCAGTTTTCAAAGGGTTTGTGAAAAACTCATCATTTAACATAGGTAAACCATTAGCATCTACTTTGAAAATATTTGCTAAAGTGAATGAAGGTTGGAAGAATCCGCAACATCCTGTCTCTCCACCATAAGGGAAGTTTAAGGCGTCACCAGAGTTAGCGTTTGCTGCACCAGTACCGTCATTAACAGTCATTTGTACAGAGAACACATGCTCAGAACCGTTCTTTTTAGCTGGATCAAACACATCACCAAATTTTGGTAATAATGCATATTTAACCCCTAATGGAGTTTTACCACTAGTAATAACTGCAGTTAAAACAGTTTTAGCTTCTGCATATTTCTTTTCAAACATGTAAATTTTACCTAAGTATGCACCAGCAGCCCATTTGTTTGCACGACCTACTGAAGACATTGTCTCAGGTAAGTTAGCATACGCATAAGCCATATCTGCTTCAATTTTAGCTAAAGCAGCATCTTTACCACCGTTTGGTACTAAATAGTTACCAGCAGCATAAGTAATTGATTCATCGATATAAGGAATGTTACCGAAGAATTTTGCTAAATCGAAATGGTAGTGTGCACGTAAAAATCTTGCTTCAGCAGAGATACGAGTTACATCAGCTGCAGAAATATCTTTAGCTAATTTCATTACTCTTAAAGTTTCATTTGCACGTTGAACACCATCAAAACGTTGTTGCCACAATTGGTCTAAGAATGAGTTAGACGGAGTTGCATTCCATTGTTCGATTGGAGTGATCAAGTTTTGGTCACCTGGATCTGATCCTTTGTGAGCGTCACCACCCGCAACAGAACCGTATACCCAGTTACTTGAAGAAGTTGCCCAAGGTCCGTTGTTGGTACCTGCAGAACTACCCTCTCCATCTAACAAAGAATAAGCACCCACTAAAAGGGCTTCTACACCTACTTTGTTCGCCAACACATCCTGGCTTAAAGCACCAGCTGCGGGAACCTCTAGGTATGATTTATCGCAAGCATATAATATAACCAGGAAAGAAAGCACCACTGGCATTATATGTTTAAAATTATATTTTTTCATAATGTAATTAATTTTTATTTGTTAAATTAAAAAGTAAGGCTTACTCCTACGTTAAATGTCTTAGAAGGAGGATAGTTACCCCAATCAACACCAAAAGAAGTTGAGCTACCTGGAATCTCTGGATCTAAACCAGAATATTTAGTCCAAGTGAACAAGTTAGCACCTTGAACAAAAACACGTGCTTTGTCGATGCCATATCTTTTTAATGTAACTGGATCAATTGTATAACCTATACTTAATTGTTTAATTCTCATGTATGAACCGTCCTCTACATAGAAGTTGTTAATTACACCATTAGTACTAAAATAAGAGTTGTTTTCAACTATAGGCCATTTTGTACTAGGTCTTGTAGGTAACCAAGATTCAGTTAACAATGGAATACTTTTCGCATTTTGGAATTGAGGATAGAAATCTTGGAAATAACGAGTTTCGTTTAAGATATCGTTACCAAATGAACCATAAAGAACTGTAGATACATCAAAACGCTTGTAAGTTACATTTAAGTTAAGACCTAAAGTAAATGCAGGGTTTGGATTACCAAAGAAAGTTCTGTCTTTATCATTAATTATTCCGTTTTTGTCAATGTCCTCATATTTGAAACGACCTGGAGCAGCATCTGGCTCTTTAGCCCAAGCAGCTACATCAGCTGCTGATTGATAGATACCAGCAATTTTGTAACCAAAGAAAGAACCTACTGGATGACCAATAGCGTTTCTAACTTGTGGTCCAGTATTGTGCGTGTATGCTGTTTCGAAGAAACCAGCAGAACCAGGAATATTAACTACTTCACTCTTGTAAGCACCTAAGTTAGCACCTACAGTATAGCTTAAGTCGTTATTAACCTTACCACGGTAAGTTAAACTTAAGTCAATACCAGTGTTTTGCATATCACCAATGTTAACCTGAGGTAAAGAAGAACCTACACCCACAACAGCAGGCGCTTGGTCTTGGAATAATAAACCTTCGATTGTTTTTTTGTACCAATCAAAAGTGATATCTAACTTATTGTTTAACACAGAGGCGTCAACACCAAAGTCTAATATTTTATTCTTCTCCCAACCTGTACTTAAGTTACCTAAGTTAGTTGCATAGAAGCCCATAACTGTAGTATTAGAAGTACCGTTTAAGTCATAGTAAGATGATCCTCCATTTCCACCATAAGTAGTGTATTGGTTTAATGCACCTACGTTAGAGATAGATCCTAAGATACCGTAGCTACCACGTACTTTTAAAGTATTGATAAACTTAACGTTCTTAAAGAAATCTTCTTGAGAAACTACCCAACCAGCAGAAGCTGACCAGAAGTTACCATATTTAGTGTTTGGTCCAAATACAGAACTACCATCACGACGACCATTCAAACCTACTAAGTATTTATCTTTGAAAGCATAATCTGCTTTTGCTAAGATAGAAGTACCAGTGATTTTGTATAATCCGCTGTAGTTATTTTGTCCAATTGGAGAACCTGTATTTAAACTTAAGTAGTTAACATCATCAGAGAAGTAGTTAACTCTAGAACCTCCCACATTACGTCCTTGTACTTTTAATGCTTCATAACCAGCCATTAACTTAACGCTATGGTCTTGCTTGAATACATTAGAGTAATTTAAAGTGTTTGTGAAGTTCCAGTTATTATTGTAACCAGAATACTCATCGTATCCGTTAGAAGATCCATTTTCAGCATTCTCATAAGAACGGTAGTTATGATAGAAACCATAATATTGGTCTAAGTTTCCACCAAATACTGTTTTAGCAGTAAAGTGTTTAGCGAAGTCAACTTCTGCGAACACATTACCTTGCATTTGCCAGTTATGGTTTACGTTGTCTTTTTGACGGTCTTGGTTAGCATAAGGGTTAGAAGAGTTACCTAAGTTGCTACCTGCAGTACCACCATATCCTCCACCTGCATCAAACACAGGAATAATTGGTTGTTCCCATGCAGTGTTATTTACAGCATTACCCTCTTTGTTGTTACCAATTCTTGGGTTAGATTTGTAGAACACGTGTAAGTTTTCACCAATACGGATATTGTTTTTTATGTTCCAAGTAGTGTTAGCTCTCATTGAGTAACGCTTCAAGTAAGTATTCATCAAAGTACCTTTTTGATCAAAATAGTTCAAAGAGAATAAGTAAGTTGATTTGTCTTGTGCACCTGATGCAGTAATTGTATGACTTGTCATTGGAGCTGGGTCAAACAATTCATCCCACCAATCAGTACCTTTCTTATTTGCAGGAACGATTAAATAAATTGGACCTTTAGAATAGTTGTTGTTATATAATGCAAGGTTAGTTGCAGGATCAGAAGCAGAAACACCTGATTTAGAACCCGCTTTAATGAAGTCAGGTAATACAGCCACTTTACCAGTACCATATTGACCAGATGATACGTTACCCGCAGCATCTACTTGTCCTGAGTTCTTAGCAGCTAAGAAAAATAAATCAGCCATTCCTTGAGGATCTAACTTATTCCAAACGTTTCCAGTTTTTGGCATTTGAATACCAGTGTAAGAATCGTAAGTAATTGTAGCTTTACCTCTACCTCTTTTTGTTGTTACAATGATAACACCCGCAGATCCACGAGCACCGTAAATCGCTGCTTGACCATCTTTCAATACTTGGATTGATTCGATATCGTTTGCAGATAAATCACGGAAAGAACCTAGATCACCAGGAGCAGATTGAACTCCGTCCACAATTACAAGTGGAGTTGAGTTACCAAAAGAAGTTACACCACGAATGAACACGTTACTTGGTTCACCAGGGCTACCAGAACCTATGATTGTAACACCAGAGGCTTGACCTTGTAACATTTGTTCTGCAGTACCAGAAGGAACTGACTTCATGTCTTTCACACTTACTACTGATACCGCACCAGTAATTTCTTTTCTTTTCTGTGCAGTGTAACCAGTAACCACAATTTCATTTAATTGAGAAGATTCCTCAGTTAATGAAATTTTGATTGTGTTTTGTCCTCCAGCAACAGAAACTGATTTACTTGCAAAACCAACTGATTTTACAGATAAAGTAACGTTACCAGAAGCAGTAACAGCGAATGAACCATCTTCGCTAGCAATAGCAGAGACCTTTTGTCCATTAACTGAAATAGTAGCACCAGCAACGGCTTTACCGTCTGTAGCTGAAACTACTTGTCCTTTGATAGTTCTTGTTTGCGCAGTCGCAACAAGACCCCATAGTAACAAAGGAACCGTAATTAAACGTAGAAATTTTCGCATAGTGTTCGGGTTTGATTTTAAAATTTAATACAATCGTATCCCAATAATATAACAGTTTCTTAACATCAACAACAGTTTAACTCACTTTTTTTGAACATTTTAGAAAAAAGTGTTCTTTATACACTAACTATAATTAGTAGGTGTGTATAAAATACACATACGATTGATTAATTTCATTAGTTTTAAGGGCTTTTTAAGTAGAACTAAGTCTAAAAATTTGAATTTGGCCTCATTTTTGATTTTTCCCTATCTTTTCTAAAGATGAAAACAGATTTTGAAAATAGTAATTGGCAGCTGCATGCTTTAGGAGATCATGCCATCGTTTTTTCATTAGAAGAAAAAATGAGTGAAGAAATAATTTCAAAAATAATTACTTTCAAAAAAACTATAGAAGCATTTCATTTTGATTTTATAAAAGATTTAATTCCATCCTACCATACACTTACACTTATTTATGATATTACTTTGTTTTATCAAAATAAAATTGCTTCAGAAAATAATCAATCTATCATACAGTTTGGAAATTTTTTATTAACTGCATTTAACATACCAAGTAAAAATATTCTTACTGAAAAGACTACTGAAAAAAATACAAATATACTAGTAGAAAAAATAATTCAAATTCCTGTTTGTTATGATGTACGTTTTGGAATTGATTTAGAAAATATTGTATTAAAAAATAAAATTTCTATTGAAGAAATTATAAAAATACATTCTGAAGAAACTTACCTAGTTTATTGCTTGGGATTTTTACCCGGATTCGCTTATATGGGTAAAGTAAATAAGACTATTCAAATAGCAAGACATGCTTCCCCTAGAAAAGAAGTAATCGCGGGAAGTGTTGGTATTGCTGGCATGCAGACGGGTATCTACCCAATGAATTCTCCAGGTGGATGGCAAATTATTGGTAGAACACCTATTAAAATTTTTGAAAAAGACCCTACTGTTTTAGGTAAATTTAGTGCAGGTGATCGTATACAATTTTATTCCATTAGCTATTCTGAATTTGAAAAATTAAATGAATACAAATAATTTTTATGGCCATTCAAATTATTAAAAACGGTATTGCAGATACAATCCAAGACATGGGTCGTTATGGTTACCAGCATTTAGGTATTCAAACAAATGGTTATTTAGATTATCTATCGGCAAAACTGGCAAATTTTATTTTAGGTAACAATGTAAACGCTCCTATTTTTGAAATTCATTTTCCTGCAAGTAGTTTTTACTTTACGAGCAATTATACCATTTGTATAAGTGGTGCAAATTTTGTTCCGGTACTAAATGAAAAAAGTATACCCTTACATACACCTATTGAAGTTAAAAAAAATGATACTTTACAATTTTTAAAACCATTAGAAGGTAGAGTTGCCTATATCGCTATTCAAGGGAAAATAAAAGAAGAATCCTGGTTAAATAGTCATAGCTATTTTGCAAAAAGAATTCAAAAAGGCACTTCATTTGAATGGGAGTCCTTCACCAGCTTAAGCAATTTAATCTTAAATAAGAAAGACTTGCTTACTTGCGAAAAAATCAAAGAAATTAATAGTTTTGTTTTTTCAAGGGCCCCAATTCAATTCATACCAGGCCCTGCCTGGAAGGATTTAAGTGAAAAATCTAAAAAAGTATTCTTAAGCTCTGAATATCACATTGGTATACAATCCAATAGAATGGGCTATCCACTTAAAGGAGCTTTACTTCAGTTAAACAAGCCCAACCAATATTTATCTTCAGCAGTTACTAGAGGTACACTCCAACTACTTCCTAATGGAGAATTAATGGTTTTAATGGCCGATCACCAGACCATTGGTGGCTATGCCAATTTGGGTCAAATTATTTTGGTAGATTTACCTAGGCTTGCGCAACTGTCCAATCAAACAAGTATTCAATTTATGGAAACAACAATTGACACTGCACATAAATTATATCAAGAAATTGAAAAAAAATTCATCCATAGATCTTAACTGCGACATGGGCGAAGGCATGGGAAACGAAGCTCAAATCATGCCCTATATAAGTAGTGCAAATATTTCTTGCGGATTTCATGCAGGCAATTTAGACACGCTAAAAAAAACCATTGAACTAGCCTTAGAACATAATGTGGCAGTAGGCGCACACCCTGGTTATCCAGATAGAGAAAATTTTGGACGCGTTTCGCAAATGTTATCTCTTTTAGAAATGGCCGAACTCATTGCTGAGCAAATTTATGTTTTTGAAAAAGTGGCTATTCCTTTAGGTGCTAAAATGCATCATGTAAAATTACATGGCGCATTATATAACGATTGCGCAAAAGATGCAGCCTTAAGTAAAATTTTTATTCAAACCATTCAAGCTATCGATTATGATATTATTATTTATGGATTGAGTGGAAGTAAAACTATTCAAGAAGCAAAAAAATTAGGTCAGCCTTTTGCTAATGAAGTTTTTGCCGATAGAACTTATCAATTAGACGGGCACCTTACTCCAAGATATTTAGAACATGCTATGATTCATGAAGTAGAAGACGCTTGTAAACAAGTTTTAGAGATTGTACAAAAACATCAAGTAAATACCATTCAAGGCAACCCCATTGAAATTGAAGCGGATACTATTTGCATTCATGGAGATGGTATTAATGCGGTTGAATTTGCCAAAGCCATTTATAGTAGTTTAAAAAATAATCAGATTGAAATTACACAAGCTTAATAAAGAACCTACTTTACCCTCCATGACAGGCCTAGGTTTAGGGGCTGCTTTTTTAATGGCCAATTCTTCAATTGGGCCTGGGTTTTTAACGCAAACTTCTTTTTATACCGAAAAATTATTAACCAGCTTTGGTTTTGTAATTTTAATTTCTATTATTTTAGATTTTGGTGCACAAATAAATATTTGGCGTGCTATTACTTTAAGTGGTATGCGTGCGCAAGAAATTGCTAATGAAGTATTTCCAGGACTAGGTCATTTACTTTCTTTTTTAGTTATATTAGGAGGCTTTGCTTTTAATATTGGCAATATTGCTGGTTGTGGACTAGCCTTAAATATTCTAACAGGTATAAGTTTTGCAAAGGGCGCCATTATAAGTGGTGTAGTGGCTATTATCATTTTTTGGATTCAAGAAATTGGTAAAATGTTAGACCAGCTTACTAAAATCTTAGGTATTATAAAAATTGGTCTTACTTTAATAATTGTATATGCAGCCCACCCTCCTATCTTAGAAGCCGTTCACCATAGTTTTATTCCAGAAAAAATTTCTCTATTAGCCATTGTAACTATTGTTGGGGGTACAGTGGGTGGCTATATTACTTTTTCAGGGGCACATAGGTTAATTGACGCTGGTATCTCTGGTACAGAACATATTAAATTTGTTACTAAAAGTGCTAGCAGAGGAATTTTAATTTCTTCTTTTATGCGCTATATTTTATTTCTTGCAGCAGTAGGCATTGTTAGCCAAGGAATTCATTTAGATAAAAATAATCCTGCTGCCACTATATTTGAATCGGCGGCAGGAAGATGGGGTTTATTTGTTTTTGGTATTGTTTTATGGAGTGCCGCTATCTCCTCTGTCATTGGCGCCTCTTATACATCCTATAGTTTTATAAAAAATATAAAAATTAAACTACTGCAAAACGAGCGGCATGTAATTTCTGTATTTATTATTTTATCTACTTCCTTATTTGTTTTTTTAGGGAAACCAAAAGAGCTTTTATTAATGGCAGGTTTAGTAAATGGCTTTATTCTACCTTTTGCTTTAACTATTATGTTAATTGCTGGAAGAAAATTACCTATTTTGAAACAATTTAAATACCCTCTATGGGTTGAACTAATGGGCTGGATGGTGGTAGTATTGATGGGCTCTATGAGTATATTTGCTTTAATAGAACAATTAAATAAATAACTATTTTAAATAATTTAATTTTTTTCCGTACTGGCTTGTTCTAAGATATCCATCTTATTTTCCTTTGGCTTAATGCCAAAATTATATCGTATTGAAAGACCCATTCTTCTTGAATCTGACGCTCTATACCCGGTAGCATTCTGTGTTCCTTGTTTTAGTACAAAATTATTTTTATTGGTATACAAGAAATCATTGTAGCTAGCCGTTATTGTTAACTTTTTCTTTAAGAATTGTCTGTTAATAGTGGCATTCAATGTACCAAAATCAGATAACTCATAAAATTGTTGCTGGCCTTTGAATCTCCAAAAACCATTTAAAGTAATGGTAGATAAACCATCTAATTTAAAAGATTGAAATGTAAATAAGGACCAAGTGCCTCTATTAAATACAATAGGCTTGCCCTCGTAAAATCCTGAATAGTTATTTCTATTATATTGTGTGCCTAATACTGCAAAAAACTTTTTACCTGGTGGAATAACACCAATGACTCTAAAATAAGTTTCTCTACTCTTTCCTAAATTGTCATAGGTACGGTAACTCACTTGTTTATTGGTAGGAGACTGATAAACTACATTTGTAAAGATATCGGTAGTTTCATTGACACCATACGCAAACAAAGGTTTATCGTCTACACTTATATTGGCCTCATAGTTACTAGTAAACTGTGGTTTTAAATTAGGATTACCCATTTCATATAAAAAGGGGTCTATGTATTTTGCAAAGGGGTTAAGATAATCATAAGAAGGCCTGCTGATGGTTTTACGGTAGACTAAAAAACCTCGCAGTTCATAATTCATAATCATCAGAATTTTTCTACTCAAATACACATAAGGAAAGGCATCTATTCGATTCACTGAAAAAGTAGTGTCCTTAGGAATAAATTGATGTCCTTGCATAATGGTTTGCTCTAATCGTGAACCAACTTTTAAAACTACTGGACCCCAGGTTTTAGACCCTTGCAAATAGGCTGCATTAATTTGTTCTGTATAATGAAAATTGCTGGTACGAAAAGGATCTGGCGTGATAAGTCCAGCTACATTTTTTGTATAATTAGAGCTATTATTAAAATTTAAAACCGAGGTTTTAACACCCGATTCTATATTAATACCTCTTAATTTTTTTCTAATATCGGACTGATAAGTAAAATAATTTCTATCATTGCCATAATCGCCCTCTCCCCCTGTAATTGTATTTTTTGACAAAAGTAAATTGTAATAATTTTGATCGGTACTACTTTTTGAAAAATTAAAAGAGACATCGTTCACCCACTCTCCACCCACCGTGTCTAGTTTTAATTTTATTCTAAACGATTGATTGATAAAATTATTAGCACCCAAATTATTGACATAAGATTGTAAATTCCCTGTATTTTGATTATTTGAAATTAGATGTAAGAAAGAATTACTATTAGTAGTGTTGTCAAATTTATTTTGACTCATTCTACCATCATAGTTTAGCTCCCATTTTTCTTTAATTGTTTTTCCAAAACCATAGCCCAGGTTCACTGAATGATTGGGCTTTACTGCCCTTGCCTCTTGTCTTAATACAGAATCGAGGGAAATTATTCTATCTGTATTAGTAATTGCATAATCATTCCCATTATTGAATTGTGCATTCACATAAGAACTTAATTTATCATTGTTGTTATTCAAATTAAAACCTAAGTACTGGTTGCCGTATTCTCCTTGCGAAAATCCAGTATTCACTGAACCGTTAATACCTATTTTCACCCCTTTCATTAAAACAATGTTCACAAGACCTCCTCCACCCGAGGCATCGTATTTTGCAGAAGGTGTTCTAATTAATTCAATTTTTTGAATGGCATTAGGCGGTAAACTTTTTAACAAAATGGCAATATCAGCAGCACTCATTTTTAAATCGCGCCCATTAATTTGCACCCCTGCAGGAGATAGACCATTTAAATAAATATTTCCATCTTGGTCGATAAAAATACCGGGTACTTTTTCAACAGTCTCATAAGCATTGGTTGAACTCGCCGCTAAAGCCTCAGGATCCACCACCGACTTGTCATCTTCTTGACGAATTAAGGCCTTTGTAGATTTGACCACCACTTCATTTAATTGGGTAGGGTCTTCGGTAAGTTTAATGGCTACAGAAGATTGTTCATTTATAAAATAATCTTTGCTGAATTTCTTATACCCTATGACTGATACTTTAATGGTATATGCGTTTTTTGCAACAAGATTTATTTTAGCAATACCAATACTATCAGTAATAGTATTATTGGTTTTTGTGCTGTCAATTTTACTTTGAATTGAAATATTCGCAAATCCTACAGGATTATATTTAGCGTCCACTACTTTTATTAAAATCAAAGACTTTTGCCCTATTGAAAATAAGGCGAAACTTGAGAATAATAAAATAAGAGAAAGCCTGAAAATAGAAGGCATTGAAAAAAATAAATTAAAATGTGGAGAATAGCGGGTTCGAACCGCTGACCTCTTGCATGCCATGCAAGCGCTCTACCAACTGAGCTAATTCCCCTGAAGGGTGCAAAGCTAAGCGCAAATGATTAAAGTTCAATGAAAACCCATTTAAATGTCTTGGGTTTAAACTTAATAATTTAAAAAATTAAATTTCTCCTTTACCGTCTAACCAAAGTTTAACTGCTTCCGTGGTAACTGATTTTGGACGCTCTAATGGGAAGCCTAATGCACGATCCCAAGTTAAACTTGCCAAAACACCTAATGCTCTACTTACTGCAAATAAGACTGTGTAAAATTCGTATTCAACAATTCCATAATGAACTAATAAGGCACCACTATGTGCATCCACATTTGGCCAAGGATTTTTTACTTTTCCTAATGACTCTAAAATAGGTGGTACTGTTTCATAAATTTTCCAAACAGTGTTCACTAATTTATCATCTGCTAAATGTTTTTTACCAAATGCCATTTGTGCGGTGAAACGAGGATCCGTTTTTCTTAATACCGCGTGACCATAACCTGGTACTACTTTTCCAGCAGCTAAAGTTTTTTTAACATAGTCAGCAATTTCAGCAGCAGTAGGCTCATCGGTACCAATAGCCTCTTGCATTTCAAAAATCCATTTGATTACTTCTTGATTAGCTAACCCGTGTAAGGGACCTGCTAAACCATTCATACCAGCAGCATAACTTAAATAAGGATCGCTTAAAGCTGAACCCACTAAGTGTGTAGTATGTGCAGATACATTTCCACCTTCATGATCGGCATGAATGGTCATGTATAATCTCATTAACTCTTTAGTACTTTCATCTTCAAAACCCATCATATAGGCTAAATTACCTGCCCAGTCTAATAAACCGTTTGGATGAATATGTTCGTTGTTTTTATATTTTCTTCTATAGATATAGGCAGCGACTCTTGGTAAACGCGCTATTAAATCCATTGAGTCGTCGTAAGTATATTGCCAGTAATCTTTTTTATTCATACCCTTCGCATACTCTTGTGCAAATTTAGATTCTGTTTGCAAAGCCATGACAGCTGCCACAAACATTGTCATGGGATGTGTATTTAATGGGAAGGCATCAATTACATCAAATACATGAGAAGGCACATGGCTTCTTCTTTGCCAGTTGTTGGTAATGGCATGTACATCTTCTTGATTAGGTATCTCACCAATCATCATCAAATAAAACAAACCTTCTGGTAATGGTTCATCTCCTTTAGGAGCTTTAGGTAACTTTGCTTGTAATTCAGGAATGGTAAAACCTCTAAAACGAATTCCTTCTTGTGCATCTAATAAACTTGTTTCAGTAACAAGTCCTGTAATACCGCGCATACCCTGATAAACTTGCGCTAAGGTTACTTCACCAATTTTTTTATCGCCATGTTCTTTGATAATTTCTTTAATCTCTAAACTTGCTGCAGTGGCTTTAGCAGTAAACCTGTCTTTAATTTCTTCCATAACCAAAATATTGTGATTGAAAACCGTTTAAATTTCGGCACAAAGTTAACTCAAAAAAAGGTTTACTTAGCTGCTTTTTTGTACAAATAATATACCACCCATACAAAAATAATATTGGGTATCCAGGCAGCCAATAAAGGGGGTAAATTACCCTTTGTTGAAAAGATAGTGGAGAACCTATCAGTAATAATGAATACGGCCGCTATAATGAAGCCTAGAGCTAGATGCGAGCCAGATCCACCCCTTACTTTATGGCCTGCAATTATAGCTCCAATAAGCGTTAATAATAATACAGTAATGGGGGTGGCATCCCTTCTATATCTTTCAATTCTTAATTCATTTAATACTTCAGACCCTCTTATTTCTTCCAATTTGATTTGTTTGATCAACTGCGGGGTAGTTAATTTATCCTTAGTGTATTTATCTTTCTCTAAGTCCAAGGGTAAAAATCCAAATTTATTATGCATAGATGAAACATAATTGATCTGTTCTCTATTATTAAAAACTTTTCTTTCTATCACTTCAGTTAATAACCATTGCTTTGCAGTAGTATCCCATAAAATAGTTTCTGCCCTCAAATTATAATTTACCTTCTCACCCTCTACTTTATAAATGAAAAAGTTATTACCTCTTTTAGTGGCTGTATCGTATCCATAAATACCAGCATAAGTAAAAGAGTCAACCTTAAAATAAATATCAGTGGAGCCTTGTATTAATGCATTGTAACTTGAATGAGAATCGACATAGGCAGCTTCAAAACTTCCTCTTATAATATTCGCTTTAGGTATATAATATAAATTCGAAATCCATAAAAATAAACCAAGGAATACTCCACCAACCCAATATGGTCTTAACCATCTATTATAAGAGGTGCCACTAGCTAGTATGGCAATAATTTCAGTTTGCCCTGCCATTTTAGAAGTGAAAAAAATTACGGCTATAAAAACAAATAAAGGAAAAAGTAGTGCAATAATATGTGGAATAAAACCAATATAGTAATGCGTAAAAATTTCTCCTGCCGAAAAACCAGAGCGAACAAAATCATCTGTCTTTTCACTTCCATCAATTACTACTGCAATTACAGCAAATAAAAAGATAGAAAAAAAGAAAACTTTTAAAAACTTATTTAATATGTACCAATCTAATTTTTTCAAATGATATTTTGATTACTTTTTTTATTTTTAATAAAGTAAATTATAATCTTTTACTAATTTGTGCAACCATTGTTTTTTTCCAAGTTGAATAATCACCTTTAATGATATGCTCTCTGGCCTGCCCTACTAACCAAAGATAAAAAGATAGATTCTGAATACTGGCTAATTGCAAGCCTAATATTTCACCGGACATAAATAAATGGCGCATGTAGGCCTTAGTATAATATTGACTCATTTCATTAGGTAGTCCCGGATCTAATGGTGAGAAATCGCTGGCCCATTGTTTGTTTTTAATATTTATGACTCCTTGAGAAGTAAAAACCATTCCATTACGACCATTGCGCGTAGGCATAACACAATCAAACATATCTACGCCTAAATCAATAGCTTCTAAAATATTCCAAGGCGTACCCACACCCATTAAATACCTAGGCTTATTCACAGGTAAGTTTTCACAACATAATTGTGTGAAATCATATAATTCTTGTTCAGACTCTCCCACACTTAATCCCCCAATGGCATTGCCCACTGCATTTTTTGAACTGATATATTCACAAGATGCTTTTCTTAAATCGGCATAAGTACCTCCTTGCGCTATGGGGAATAAGTTTTGCGTGTAGCCATATAAATCGGGCGTTTCTGCTAATCTATTATAGCATTTGTCCAACCATAAATGTGTTAAATTCATACTCTTTTGCACATATTCATATTCACTAGGATATGGAGGACATTCGTCAAAAGCCATGATAATATCGGCTCCAATACTTCTTTGAATATCCATGACTTTTTCTGGGCTAAACAAATGCTTTGTTCCATCAATATGCGATTGAAATAAGACACCCTCTGGTTTAATTTTTCTATTCGATGCTAAAGAAAAAACTTGATAGCCGCCACTATCGGTTAAGATAGGTCGATCCCAACCCATAAAACGATGTAAGCCACCAGCAGCCTCCATTACTTCTGTACCAGGGCGTAAATAAAGATGATAGGTATTACCTAAAATAATTTGAGCATGTACATCGTTTTTAAGATGCTGTTGAGTGACTGCCTTAACAGAACCAATAGTTCCAACAGGCATAAATATTGGGGTCTGAATTTCACCATGATCGGTAGTAATAATACCAGCCCTTGATGCCCCTATTTTGCTTTGATATGCTAAGTTAAATTGAAGTGCCGCCATGGCGTAAAGGTAAGGTCAAATGGGCTATTTTTCCACATTCAATCTCCGACTGAAGTAGTTGAAGGCGCATGCTATACTTTTGTATCATGTTAACTAACCTTCCACTATCAAATATTTTGATAGGCAGTTTTATAGGTATCATTGCCCTGCAGCTGTTTTATTATCTATTCTTCTTTCTTCGCTTAGCTATTTATAAAAAGCCAAAAAAAACAACGCATATGGAACACCCCATTTCGGTAGTAATTTGCGCGAGAGATGAAGCAGCTAATTTAGCCAATAATTTACCAGGGGTTTTAGTGCAAGAATATAGCACAACGCATGAAGTAGTTCTAGTGAATGATAATTCAGAAGATGAAACAAAGTATTTATTAGAAGAATTTAAAAAATCATTTAAGAATTTAAATCCAGTTTTACTTTCTCAAGAAGCAAAAATGATCAATGGAAAAAAATTTCCATTGTCAATTGGTATTAAGTCGGCCAAAAATGAAACCTTACTATTAACCGATGCGGACTGCGTTCCTGCAAGCGAACATTGGATGCGATTAATGCAAGATGGATATGATGAGGGTATTGAAATTGTACTAGGATATGGTGCCTATAAAAAGAAGCCAGGCTTAATTAATAAACTCATTCGTTTTGAAACTTTTCAAACAGCCTTACAATATTTTTCTTATGCCTTAGCAGGCATGCCTTATATGGGTGTAGGAAGAAATTTATCATATAAAAAAGAAGTGTTTATTCGTAATAAGGGTTTTTCTTCCATTAATCAAATGCCTAGTGGCGACGACGATTTATTTATCAACCAAGTAGCCAATAAACATAATACGGCCATTGTCATTGATAAAGATGCACATACTTTAAGTGAACCTAAAACTACCTTACACGATTGGATGAATCAAAAATATAGGCATTATACGACTAGTAAATATTATAAATTATCTCATTCTACACTGCTTGCTTTGTATGCAATTAGCCAATTCTTAGTGTATCCTATTTTAATTATAGCCATTCTTTTTACTAAAGAATATATCTTATTAACTTCCTTATGGGGAATAAGAATGCTTATACAAGGAACTATTTTAAGAAGCACTATGAAAAAGCTAAATGAGCTTGACCTTTGGCCATGGTTTATATTATTTGATTTTTGGTCAATCTTTTATTATTTATTTACCTTGCCTAGTGTATGGAAAGCCCCACAGAAAAATTGGAACTAATTACCAAGTATTTTGCCGATTTCACGTCTACGCAATTAAGTCAGTTCGAAGCACTTGAATCTGCTTACAAAGAGTGGAATAGTCAGATTAATGTAATCTCAAGAAAACTTGCATCATATTTTACATTCATTAAGTATTGCAGCTATGGCCGAATGGGAAAAAGGCACACAGGTAATTGATATAGGATGCGGAGGCGGATTTCCTTGCGTGCCACTGGCAATCTTTTTTCCTGAGGTTCAGTTTTTAGCAGTAGATAGCATTGCCAAGAAATTAAAAGTAGTAGACGCTGTTTGTGAAATGGCTGGTATTAAAAATATTACCACTAAGCATACACGTGTTGAAGAAATTAAAAATAAAAAATTCGATTACGCAATTAGTCGCGCCGTAGCTCCCTTAAAAGATTTGTGGAGATGGGCTGGGCCAATATTAAATAAAAAACCCGACCAACCCAATGCGTTGATTTGTTTAAAAGGTGGGGATTTGCACCAAGAAATTTTTGAAAGTGGGTTACGTCCTAAAATGATGTCTATTCATGATATTTTCCCAGAAGCTTATTTTGAAGAGAAGTTTATCATTCAAGTGAAGAAGCCTTAGTTATCTTCTCTTAATGCACCCGTTGAATTTGCTGAAGAAAGAAACTATAAGTAGTGAACGAGTAGTTAATTTCTTTCTGACGATTTATTTCAACAACTAATTAGGTATCTCTAATTTATTATTACTTCTATTAATATCAGGCATGCGTTGACTTGGATCAATCTCAATTGATTTCAATGCAGATAGTGGCTTGCTGGTTTCAAAAGTGTAGTTAGGAGCTACCCACTGCCATTCAGTATGCAAAATTCTATTCACGCTACCCTCTGCTGGCTTAGTGCCTAACATTAAATCAAGTGGGATATAATGTAATTCACTCGTACCATCTTTGTAAGTAACTAGTACTTCAATAGGCATAGGGAATTTACCATTACGTTGAATACTAATAATTGCATTTGCATTATTAGCACTTACTTCAATATTATTCAAACCATAATCAATGGTTTTAGTAGAATTTACCCAATATTCTTTCAACCACTGTAATTGTAATCCAGATGTTTTTTCAGCAACTCTTGTAAAGTCGTTAGCATTAGGGTGTTTAAACTTCCATGTGTTATAGTAATTAGTTAAAATAACATCTCTCACAGAATCACTCACTACATAACCTAATAAACCTAAGAAAGTGGCGCCTTTAGAATAAGCTGAACTACTATAAGAATAATTATAATTATAATGATCGGAGTGTGTGCTCATAGGTTCTTCAATGCCACTTTTAGCCAATGTTAAATAACCTGCATAATTACCAAATTGAATAGCGGGTAATTGTGTTTTTGCATTTTCTATCTCCGCTTTTAGTCTTACTTTTTCTTTTTCATTAATATATGGAGATATTAAAGCATAATTATTATTATACCAAAAAGAGATATCATCTTCAGCATAGGAAGTAAAGCCTTCGTCCATCCAAGGAAATAAACTTTCATTAGTTCCTAATATGTGTTGATACCAACTATGCATCCACTCATGAATTGCAGTACCAATGCCTGGACCTTTTAATAAAGTACCCATCCCGTATTCCATTCCCCCATCACCCCCTTGAATAAATGAATATTGTGGATAAGGATAAGTACCATATTTTTTCTCAATATAAGGCAATACTTTTTCAGCAGCCCATAAAACATTCGCCCATGCACTATCAGAAGAGGCGTCCTTATCTTTAAAATAAACATGAAAAGTTAAACCCTTCCGTACTTCTTTAGATAAATGTTTATAATGATTATCTGCAGCCCACATAAAGTCGTGAATATTATTTCCTTTAAAATTCCAACTAAGGTTACCGAATTTATCGGCAATTGCATTAGGGTTTTGCAATACTCCAGTAGCTGCCACAACATAAGATTTGTCTAAAGTTAATGTTACATCATAATTCCCCCAGACTCCATAAAATTCGCGTGCTATATAGGCATTGGTATTCCATCCCTGATAATCGTATTCTACCATTTTAGGGTACCACTGACTCATGGAATAACGAACACCCTCTGCATTGTCACGGCCAGAACGTCTAATTTGAACAGGCACTTGCGCTTCAAATTGCAAATTCATTTTAATAGAAGTTTTCGGTGTAATGGCTTGTGTTAATTGCACTTCTAAAATAGTTTCGTGTTCTATTAATTTTTGCGCCTTTCCATTAATTAATAATTGGCTTATTCTTTGATATCCTATTTCAGTAGGGGATAATTTTTGAATGCGGTCTTTAACTCTTCTATCCCAGTCCTGCACCGATTCTTGACCTAACATGGTAGCATTTGCTGCACTAATTGCGCCACGTTTAAAATTTAATAAATTTTTTCCAAGCTCTCTACTTCTAATATCCATTGAAGAATTGGGAGCAAAAGCATTCCAATACATATGGAAATAAACCTTGCGTAAAGTATCGGGTGAATTATTCGTGTACACTAATTCTTCATTTCCCTTCACTATATTATTGGTAACGTCAAGGGCTGCTTTAATTTTATAGTCAATATGTTGTTGCCAACGATCGGCTTGGGCAATAGAGAAATTTGCAAAACAAATAAATGAAAGAATAGATAGAATTGACTTCTTTATCATAGGGCTGAATTAAGAAGCTAATTTAATATTTTAATTAGAATATTCTCTTTAAAATATTAAAAAGTATTTATAGTAAAGCAATTTAAAATTTTCTTTATAAAATTGGCTATTAAAGCCCAGCTTTATAAGAAAAATACAGTGTAATCAAACTATTGCTTCCCTTCCACCACAATAACAATTTCTCCCTTCACTTGCTTGGAAGAAAAATGGGTAATTAGGTTGACTAAAGAGTCCGAAATGTTTTCTTCGTAAATTTTGGTTAGTTCTCTACTTACAGAGGCTTGTCTATCTGCACCAAAATGAGTGGCAAATAATTCTAATGTTTTTACTAAGCGCATAGGACTTTCATAAAATATCATGGTGCGCTCTTCGTTTGCTAAGGATTCCATTAAAGTTTTTCTACCTTTTTTTAAGGGAATAAAACCTTCGAATATAAAACGAGTGGCAGGTAAACCACTATTCACTAAAGCAGGAACAAAGGCGGTAGCGCCAGGTAAACTTGTAATGGCCACTCCTGCAGCTTTACAAGCACGCACTAATAAAAAGGCTGGGTCGGAAATACCAGGTGTGCCTGCATCGGTAATTAAGGCAATATTTTTACCTGCTTGTAATTGTTGTACTAAATGATCCACCACTTTATGCTCATTGTGTTGATGATAAGGCGTAAGTGGCTTATGAATTTTATAATGCTGTAATAATTTAGAGGAAGTACGCGTGTCTTCACATAAAATAAAATCTACTTCCTGCAATACTTCAATGGCCCTGAAAGTAAAATCCTTTAAATTTCCAATAGGTGTGGGAACAATATATAACATGGAAATAATTAAAAATAATTAATAGCTAGTTCTACTTCACAAATTCAATCTCAAAGTATTCCATTACTGCATTGGCTAGTAATTGCTTACTAGCAGTTTCTGCTATTTCTCTAGCGGCCGTTTCATTGGCTGCATCAATTTGTAATGTAATATTTTTTCCTACTCGAACATCTTTTATACCTTTCATACCTAAATTATGAAGGCCTCCTAAAACTGCCTTTCCTTGCGGATCTAATAAATCTTTCAAAGGCATTACTTTAATTTGAACTTGAAATATCATACGAATTTTATTGAGTGATTGTTTTGCTGTAAAACAAAGATACTAAGCAATAACCAATAAAGCCAAATGGGATGGCCATCCATTTAAAAAAGTAGGCTGAAATAATGGTTTCTGTTGCCACTAAGGCTAAGGGTAGAAATAATTTTTTCTTACCGCTAAAATTCTTCAAAGCTAGCATGGGCTTGTCCATCACCATCAAATAAGAAACAACAATGATATAAACATACCAAAAAATAGGGTTCAATAATAATTTAGAGAAAATAGTAGTTTGCGACTGCCAATACACTAGAGGAAATGCAGCAGTTAATAGTCCAATCATAGGAATAGGCACCCCTTTAAAATAAGTGGATTGGTCTGGATCGATATTGAATTTAGCTAAACGATAGGCTCCTGCTAATGCTATAATAAAGGCAGGGGCCATCAATATTGAAGTATAAGATAAAGCGTTAATATCGGTGGCAAGTGATAATCTTAAAAATTGAAAGACAATAAAAGAGGGAGCTACTCCAAAACTAACTACATCTGCAAGAGAATCGAGTTGCTTACCTAAATCAGAATTTACATTTAATAAACGAGCAGCAAAACCATCAAAAAAATCGACTAGGGCTGCAAGTCCTATAAACATACTCGCATAATATATTTGCTCTGGAATTTCAATGAGCATGTCACCTGTTTCATCCATGGTAGCCATAGTACCCGATTGAAAAGTAACCACAATGGCCAGACAGCCAAAAAATAAATTTAGCAGTGTAATTAAATTAGGAATCTGTCTTTTCATCTTTTTTTTATTTTTTACTGCTTTTTAACTTACGCATCAAAACTTCAATCTCTTCCGCTTTGATAGGTATTTTTTTCATTAAATCCTGATGCCCCGTCTTGGTAATCCAAATATTATTTTCAATACGCACACCCATTTTTTCTTCTTTGATATAAATCCCCGGCTCTACAGTAAATACCATGCCTGCAGTAATAGGTGCCGTTCTGGTACCTAAGTCGTGTACATCTAACCCTAAATGATGTGATATACCATGGTATAAATATTTTCTGTACGCCCTGTTTTCAGCATCTTCATTTTTAATATCAGATTTACTTAGTAATCCAATTTTTAAAAATTGTTTACTTGCTTCCTCTCCAACTTTGTCGGTATAATGTAAAATACTTATGCCTGGTTTTAAAATAGACTTTGCATAATCATGCAAATGCAAACAGGCATTATATACTTCTTTTTGTCTTTTTGTGAATTTGCCATTTACCGGAACTGTTCTGGTTAAATCGGCACAGTAGCCTCCATACTCAGCACCAAAATCCATTAATACCAATTCTCCGTCTTTACATACATTGTTATTACTTGTATAATGTAAGGTTCTTGCATTATCACCACTTGCAATAATGCTATGGTAAGCAACTCCCGTGGCACGTTGAGATAAAAATGAATGATAAATCTCTGCTTCAATTTCATATTCTTTCACACCAGGTTGAATGAACTGTAGCAATCTTCTAAAAGCTACTTCAGTGATATCAATAGCTTTTTGAATAACCTGTACTTCATCTTTAGTTTTTACGGCACGTAATTCTTTCATAATAGTGGCAGCTCTGCAAAATGTATGAAGAGGATACCTTGCTTTCATTTCATCAATAAAACGGTATTCATTTGTTCTTAGTAAATTATTCTTTCTATCGTTTTCATTAGAATCTAAATAAATAGCGTCCGCTAAATGAACCCATTGTTGCAACATACCATCTAATACATCTACCCATACTATAGTTTTTATACCAGAAATAGAAGTGGCTTCATTAGCTCTTAATCTTTTACCATCCCAAATTTCTTTTAACTCCTGTGGTCTTACTAGCACTAGTACTTCTCTAAATTTAGGATCGGGGTTGTCTGGAAATAAAATAACCATTGAACCTTCTTGTTCAATACCCGATAACCAAAATAATTCAGTATTTTGTTTAAAATCATGCAAGGCATCTCCATTGGAAGGAAATTCGTCATTGCTTACAAAAATGGCAATACTATTTTTTTGCATTTTAGAAACAAAACGCTTTCTGTTTTGAATAAATATTTGGGGATCTAAGGGTATATATTTCATAAAAAACTTTATTGATAACTAAGGGCAAGTTAATTAAAAAATGAATCCTTTAGGCGATCTTACCCCAACCAATTTTGCTTTTTTGGCTAATTAAAAAACTCCTAACCATTGAATTTTCATGCAATTGAAGTGTTGGATCCTTTTCGCATAGCGTGTAAGCCGCTAATCTTGCTTCTTCTAATGCAGTTTTATCATTAATAATATTGGCCAATTTAAAGTTCAAAGCACCACTTTGTCTTGTACCATCAATATCTCCAGGACCTCTCAATTCTAAATCTTTTTCGGCAATTAAAAAACCATCGTTGGTAGTACACATTATTTTTAATCTTTCCTTCGCCTCTTTTCCTGCTTTTACACTACTTAATAATATACAATAACTCTGTTCTTTTCCTCTTCCCACCCTTCCTCTTAATTGATGTAATTGTGATAAGCCAAATTTTTCTGCACTCTCTATAACCATCACCGATGCATTAGGCACATTCACTCCAACTTCAATGACAGTAGTACCTACTAATATTTGCGTATCGCCGGTTTTAAATCGGTGCATATTAGTTTCTTTTTCTAAACTATTTTGTCTTCCATGCACCATGCTAATTTTATAAGTTGGTTCTGGGAAAAAACTTTTTACTTGTTCATAGCCCTGCATTAAATCTTCAAAACTTAATTTTTCACTTTCTTCAATTAAAGGATATACATAATAAGCTTGTCTTCCTTTTTTAATTTCTGTTTTGACAAAATCCATTACGCTGGCTCTGGAAGTTTCATAACGGTGTACTGTTTTAATAACCTGTCTACCGGGAGGAAGCTCGTCCATCACACTATAATCTAAATCGCCAAATGCTGTCATGGCTAATGTTCTTGGAATGGGTGTTGCCGTCATCACTAATACATGCGGTGGTATGGACGATTTTTTCCAAAGCTTGGCACGTTGGGCAACACCAAATCTGTGTTGTTCATCTATAACTGCTAAGCCTAAATTTTTAAATTGTACTACATCTTCAATAATGGCATGAGTACCTACTACAAAATGTATATCGTCTTCCAATAATCCTTTTAAAATTCTTCTTCTTTCTCCTATTTTAGTACTTCCTGTTAATAGCGCAATTTCAATAGGCATTTCTTTTAATAACTCTGTTAAACTTTCATAATGCTGAGAAGCTAAAATTTCGGTAGGAGCCATTAAACAACTTTGAAAACCATTGTCAGCAGCAATGAGCATTGCCATTAATGCGATCATAGTTTTTCCGCTTCCTACATCACCTTGTAATAGTCTATTCATTTGATACCCCTTACCTACATCTTGTCTAATTTCTTTAATAACTCTTTTTTGAGCACCGGTCAATTCAAAAGGCAAGTGCTTAGTATAAAAAGTATTGAAATAAGTACCTACTTTTTCAAACAAATGACCTTTACTATTTTTATGTCTATCTATTTTTATTAAATTTAATCTCACTTGTGCCATGAATAATTCTTCAAAAATTAATCGGTCTACTGCTTTCTTATAATGCAATTGTGAAATTGGAAAATGTATTTGTCTATACGCATCCCATCTGCTCATTCTATTATCTAATAAATTTGTAGGTAAATTTTCAGGGACATCTTTTTGACTAATTTGTTGAAATAAATTTTGTGTAAGTTTTCCAATTTGTTTGGCATTCAGTCCTCGTGCCTTTAATTTTTCAGTTGTGGAATACACTGGTTCTAACAAAGATTTTTGGGACATTGTACTTGCCACATAAGGTTCAATTTCAGGATGTACCATTTGTGCTTTCCCATTAAAAAAGCTTACTCTTCCAAATACTAAGTAAACCTGGCCCTCTAGAATATTTTTTTGAACCCAAGAAATTCCTTGAAACCAGGCTAGTTCAATACTACCAGTCTCGTCCTTTAATTGGGTCACCATGCGTTTCGACCTTTTTACCCCTAATATGTCAATACCTTGTAATACCCCTTTTATTTGTACAAAGTCAATATCCGGGGTGATAGAGGCAATGGTATTTACCTTGGTTTTATCAATATGGCGATAGGGAAAATGATGCAGTAGGTCGTTAAAGGTGAATAAACTCAGCTCTTTTTTAAGCATATCGGCCCTTAAAGGGCCCACCCCTTTTAGGTATTCAATGGGGCTGGATAAAAGAGAAACAGTTGACAAACTAAAAATTTTTAAATTCTGTACAAATATCCCAAAAAGATGGCAAAAAATGGGTTCCTGATTCATTATCTTCGCAGTTCTATGAAAAAGGAAATTGTATTAAGTGGAATTAGGCCTACAGGCTTCTTGCACCTTGGCAATTATTTTGGCGCCATGCGTAATTATGTGCGTATGCAAGATGAATACAACTGTTATTTTTTCGTAGCTAACTGGCATAGCTTAACCACCCATCCTGATACTAAAACTTTAAAAGAAAGTGTACTCAGAGTAGTGGCCGAAAATATTGCTTGTGGTCTAGACCCAGAAAAAGTGTCTTTGTATGTTCAAAGCGATGTCCCAGAAATTGCAGAATTATATTTGTATTTAAATATGTTGGCGTATAAAGGTGAATTGGAAAAAACGACTTCTTTTAAAGATAAAGTACGCATGCAACCTGAGAATGTAAATGCAGGACTTCTTACCTACCCTGTTTTACAAGCAGCCGATATATTAATACACCGCGCTGTAAAAGTACCTGTGGGCAAAGACCAAGAACAAAATTTAGAAATGGCCCGCAATTTTGCAGAGCGTTTTAATTACAGATACGGCGAAACTTTTCCATTACCTTATGCATTTAATTATAATAGTGAGCTGGTAAAAATATTGGGTTTAGATGGTAATGGCAAAATGAGTAAGAGTGAAAATCAGAACACCACTTTATTCTTAGCTGATGAAGATGAGGCTATTCGTAATAAAATTAAAAAAGCCAAAACCGATCATGGGCCCCTTACAACTAATTCAGTAAAACCCGATTATATTGAGAATTTATTTACTTTAATGAAGTTGGTGAGTGGCAATGATACAGTACAAAAATTTGAAGACGACTTTAATAATAGTAGTGAAGGAAATTGTATCATAAGATATGGTGATATGAAAAAGCAATTGGCCGAGGATATGGTTAGATTTATTCAACCTATTCGTAATCAGGCGCTTGATTTACAAAACAACAAAGACTTACTTACAAAAATCATAAGACAAGGTGCAGATAAAGCCAGGGCAAGTGCCTCGGAGACCTTGTCCATTGTAAGAAAGGCCGTTGGAATGGATTATTAAACAAGAGGAATTAATTATTAACAAAGATAAATAGTACTAAAACTATTTTATATTTTCACACCATGGCAAAAGCTAAAAAACCAAAACACGTCGCAATCGCAGGAAACATTGGGGCAGGTAAAACTACATTAACTGAAATGTTAAGTAAGCATTATCGTTGGATACCACAATTTGAGGACGTAGACCACAACCCTTACTTAATGGATTTTTATGACGATATGACGCGTTGGAGCTTCAATTTGCAAATTTATTTTTTACATGGCCGCTTGAACCAAATTTTAGAAATTCAAAGAGGTACTGAAACCGTTATACAAGATAGAACTATTTACGAGGATGCTAATATTTTTGCACCCAACTTACATGAAATGGGCTTAATGAGCAAAAGAGATTTTGATAATTATTTTGAATTTTTTAGTACTATTAAAACAATGGTACAACCTCCTGACTTATTAATTTACTTGAAAGCATCTGTACCTACCTTGGTTTCTCAAATTCAAAAAAGAGGTAGAGAATATGAAGAAAATATTCGTTTGGATTATTTAAAAAAATTAAACGAGTACTACAATAAATGGATTGATGGTTATAAAGAAGGTCCTATATTAATTATTGACTGTGACAAAAATAAATTCGGTGAATCAGAAGAAGATTTAGGCGAAATCATTAGCAAGGTAGACGGCATGTTGTACGGACTTTTTTAAATAGAAGATTTTAAATCACTTTACTGGCATGAACAATATTACCCCTTCCCTTTTAGAAGAAATGAAGTCTATTGTAGGGGCTGCTTACTTTTTTACAGACGAAGAAAGCTTTACTAAATATGGAAGCGATGAAACAGAAAAATTACACTATGCACCACAGGTAGTCGTAAAACCTAGATCTGCAGAAGAAATTTCAAAATTATTAATACTTTGTAATGAACATTTAATTCCAGTAACACCCAGGGGTGCAGGTACTGGACTTACAGGTGGCGCCCTACCTCATTTAGGCGGGTTAGTTATTTCCATGGAACGTTTTAATACCATCTTAAATATAGACGAAAGAAATTTACAAGTCACCACTGAACCTGGTGTGATTACAGAAGTTTTACAAAATACAGTAAAAGAAAAGGGTTTATTCTACCCCCCCGACCCTGCAAGTAAAGGATCTTGTTTTATTGGAGGTAATATTTCAGAGAATTCTGGTGGGCCTAAGGCTGTGAAATATGGTGTTGTAAAAGATTACGTTTTAAACTTAGAAATAGTATTACCCACCGGTGAGATAATTTGGACCGGTTCTAATGTTTTAAAAAATGCTACAGGTTATAATTTAACGCAGTTAATTGTTGGAAGCGAAGGTACATTAGGTATTGTGACTAAAATTGTTTTAAGATTAATTCCACATCCGAAATTTGATTTATTAATGCTAGCGCCTTTTAATAGTGTAGAAAAAGCGAGTGAAGCAGTGAGTGCCATATTTAGAGCAGGCATTACCCCAAGTGCAATGGAACTAATGGAAATTGATGCCATTACTTTAGCATCTAAATTACTTGAAAGCAATGCCATTGCTTTAACCGAAAATTTAGCCGCTCATTTAATTATTGAAGTGGATGGCAATGATATGGAAGTGTTGATGAAGGATATGGAGGCTATTGCGGAAGTACTTTCTCAATATGAAGCAGGTGAATTATACTTTGCTGATGATGCACAACAGAAAAATGAACTTTGGAAAATACGCAGAAAAGCTAATGAGGCAGCAGTAGCAGCAGGCTATACTATTGAAGAAGATACAGTAGTGCCTAGGGCTGAACTCCCCCGTTTAATAAAAGGCGTTAAATTATTAGCCCATGAAAATGGGTTTAAAGTAGTTTCTTATGGACATGCGGGTGATGGTAATTTGCATATAAGAATTAATCATCCTAAGTATAAAAAAAGTTATGAAAATGAAGAAATAAAAGCCATTCTTATTAAAATATTTGAATTAGTAAAATCACTTGGCGGAACCATTAGTGGTGAACATGGCATTGGTCTAATTCAAAAATCTTTTATGCCGTTAATGTTTGATAATGTAACGATGGAATTAATGAAGAGTATTAAAAAGGTATTTGATCCTAATAATATTTTAAACGCAGGTAAAATTTTCGATTCAAAAAAATAGGGGTACTTTACTAAAAGGTGAAATGGGTATTATCTCATTATACTTTAAATTAATTATGCTACTTATGTATTTATAATCCTTAT
>RFVO01000041.1 GCA_009928005.1 Chitinophagia bacterium
AAAATGAAAAGTGTTTTAAAACAAGCGTTATCTGTGCTGTTAGTAATTTTAATATCTATTATTAAAGTAAACGCACAAGAGACAACTGCAGAAATTCAAGGTTTGGTTTCAAATGGTACTGCTGGATTAGCTGGCGTTTCAGTTACAGCTATCCACCAACCAACTGGCACTAAATATGTAACTACTACTCGTAACGATGGTAGATACAACTTAACCAATTTAAAAATTGGCGGTCCTTACTTAGTTGAAGTTTCTTATGTAGGCTTCAAAAAGGATCAACAAAATGATATTAACTTATTATTAGGTCAAGCATATAAAGCAAACTTTAAATTAGTTGAAGCTTCTAATTCTTTACAAGAAGTAGTAGTTAAATCAACTAGTCAAGATAAAGTTTTTAGTAATTCAAGAACTGGTTCTCAAGACAACTTTAATAGAAATCAAATCACAAGTTTGCCTACTATTTCTCGTTCTTATAAGGACATCATTAAATTAACACCTACCTATAACGGTATGTCTTTCGGTGGTCAAAGTTCGCAATTGAATAATATCACTATTGATGGTGCTAACTTTAATAACTCTTTTGGTTTAGCAGGTGATATTGGTGGTCAAACAGGTCAAGTAGCTGTTTCATTAGATGCGATTGAGCAAATTCAAGTAAACATTTCTCCGTTTGACGTTCGTCAAGGAGGCTTCGTTGGTGGTAACGTGAACTCTGTATCTCGTTCTGGAGCCAACACAGCAACAGGTTCAGTGTATCAATATATGAAGAGCAAAGATTGGCAAGGATATGATGTAAATGCTGCGCCATATACTATCACTGTTCCAAAACAAGATTTCAATTATGATTTAAAAGGCTTCACAGTTGGTGGTGCTTTAATAAAAAATAAATTGTTCTATTTTGTCAATGCAGAACAAGAAGAAAGAACTGCTCCTGCACATACTTGGACTGCTTCTACTTCTTCTTCAGCACCTAACGGTACAACTGTTTCTGCTGCAAACGCTGCAGACTTAGATGCCTTAGCTGCTTTCTTAAAATCAAAGTATAACTACGATCCAGGTGCTTACCAAAACTATTCTTATTCAGCTAAATCAAAGCGTTTAACAGCCAAGATTGACTGGAACATAGATGAGAACAACACTTTTAGTTTAAAATATAGTTATTTAAAATCTTCAAGTGATCAACCACCTTCTAATAGTGGTTCTGTTGGTCGTAGACAAGCAGATGCAACTGCACTTCCTTTCTATGGTGCAGGTTATCAAATCAACAATAACGCAAATATCTTTATTGCTGAGTTGAATACTAAGTTCTCGAATAGAATGAGTAATAAATTACAAATTGGTTATTCAGCATTAAGAGATTTCAGAAATGCTTTATCTGAAAAAGAATTTCCAATGGTGGATATCTTAGATGGTTCAGGTACTATTACAAGTAGTAAGCCTTTCACCTCTTTTGGATTTGAGTTATATACTTATGGCAACAAATTAAATACAGATGTATTCCAATTCAATGATATCTTATCTCTTTACGCAGGTAACCACGAGATTACAGTTGGAACACAATCTTCTTATAAAAAATATTTAAACGGTTTCTCTCCTAACTATACTGGAACTTACCGTTTCAATAGCTTAGCCGATTTCTATGCAGCTGCTGCTGGAACAAAACCTGCTGGATTGTATAACTTATCTTATACTTTAGGTGGTGGTTCTTTCCCATTAGTAGGCCCTAAGGATTTCGAAGCTGGCTTTTTCATTCAAGATAAATATAGAGCTACAGATAAGTTAACTATTACTTATGGTATTAGAGCTGACTATACAAATTTCTACAATACCTTCTTGTATAACCCAGTCGTAGATACATTAACAAAGTTCTATCAAGGTATTCATGCAAATACAGGTTCTCAACCTAGTACAGCAATTCAAATTTCTCCAAGAATTGGATTTAACTATGATGTAAATGGTGACCAAACTTTACAAATTCGTGGTGGTGCTGGTTTATTCCAAGGCGCTCCTCCTTTTGTATGGCTTTCTAACCAAGCTTCTAACTCAGGTATGGCTTTATTTGGAAGTATTTCAAGTGGAACTACTTATAATTTCTCTCCAGATATTAATGCTAACCGTCCACAAGCCACTGCAGGTTTAAGTAGTTCTTATTCTATTAACGTAACCGATCCTAATTATAAGTTTCCTCATGTATTTAAATCTACATTAGCAGCTGATAAAAAATTAGGTAATGGTTGGACAATTACTGCAGAAGGATCTTACACTAAGCAACTAAATGCTTCTGTATTCCAAAACATTGCACTTCCTTCAACTGGTTTAGTGCGTTTATCAGATGGCCGTTGGAGATTCCCTTACCAATCTTCATATCCTTATGGAGGTTCTCAAATGGGAGGTACTGTTAAAGCTTCTGCCAATAACCCAACTATTGGTAATGCTATTTACATGACTAATTCTAATGCTGGTTATGCTGCAACTGGAACTTTACAAATTCAAAAAGTAACTAAAAACTTTATAGCTACTGCAGCCTATACAAGACAAGTTGCTTATGATGCAGCTGTAACTGGTTCAACTGCACAAACAATGTGGGGTTCTAAAGTTACACATGACAATCCTAATGAATTCGTTGCAGGTTTGTCTAATAACTATTTACCACACAGAATTATTGCAAGTATGATTTATAAGAAGGAACTTTCTAAAAAATTATTATCATCTATTGGTTTAGTATATGAAGGTGCTCCTAACTACGCTACTTCTTATTATGTAAGTGGTGACGTTAACAATGATGGTATTACTTATAATGATTTAATGTTTATACCTAAAGATCCTTCTCAAATTAAATTAATTAATTCTAGTACAGTGACTGTAAATGGTGTAGCTTATCCTGATCAAAGAGATCAAACTACATTATGGAATCAATTAAATACTTTCATTTCTAACAACCCTTATTTATCTAAACATAGAGGTGAGTTTGCTGAAAGAAATGCTTATGTATTACCTTGGACCCATAAATTAGATTTAAACTTTACACAAGATATTAGATTTACATCTGGTAAAAACAAGCACACTATTCGTTTAACAGCTGATATTTATAACTTAACTAACTTGTTAAATAAAGATTGGGGTGTGTTCTATATTCCAACAACAGTTACTCCTTTAACATTAACAGGAATTGATACAGATGGTAAAACGCCTATATACAGGTTTCCTTTCTTAGATCAAACTAAGCAACAACCTCAAACAAGACCATATACTCCATCTTCAAGTATTGCTTCTCGTTGGCAGTTACAAATTGGAGTTAGATACTTATTTAACTAATCAGTTTCATAATTTCTTTAGCTAGTAATAGCTATAAAAAAACCCTCCCGAATTTCGGGAGGGTTTTTTTATTTCTTATAAGGCTTTAAAAATATAAGCCTTATAAGAAATACCTCTAATGATTTTTAAAAGCCCTCCCTAAAATCGGGAGGGTTTTTTTATTTATAGTAGGCTTTAAAAATATAAGCCTACTATAAAATTACCTCTAATCATTTTTAAAAACCCTCCCTAAAATCGGGAGGGTTTTTTTGATTTATAGTAGGCTTTAAAAATATAAGCCTTGTCGTTTATTTTTATTTCTTCTTCTTTTTCTTGCCTTTCTTTTCTTCCTCTAGTACTTTAATACGCATATTTTTAAATCTTAGTACATCACCATGGCCGAGAAAACCAATATGACCAGTAGTTCTCAATAAACCAGGATGTTCTTTATGATCCATGGTGCCATTTTTAGAGGCTTCTGCATAATCACCCTCTAAGATGACGGTGCCATTTAAGGTAACTTTAATTTCTGTTCCTTTTACCATAATTTCTTCCTGATTCCACTCACCAGTAGGCTTTAAAAAACCTCTTTTTGCAGGTATCACTCCATATACTGAACCATGGTATTGATAAGGCTGAAGGGCTTTGTATTTATCGGCTTCATTATCTAATACTTGAATTTCCATTCCCACATAGGCCGCATCTCCTTCTAAGGGAGCATGAACGCCAATGCCATTATTTGCACCTGGTGTTAATTGAAAATCGAATCTATAAATAAAATCAGCAAATTCTTCTTTTGTATATAAATTACCACCACTTCCTTTGTCAGGATTTACTACCACAGCTCCCTCTTCAACTAAATAGCCTGAGGTATTACCTGTCCAGCTATCCAAATTAGTTCCATCAAATAATGAAATAAAACCTTCATTTTTTTCTTCTTCTGTTAAACTTACAATTTCATCAGATGGAATTTCTCTAATATAAATATTTCGATAGGCTACATAAGTGCCATGGGCTTGTAATTCAATTTGTTCTTTAGGAAAAATTGGTAATTTACGATCCCAAAAATTTTCAAGGGGTACATTATCAGTAACTAGCACTCCATTTAAATATACAGTTACCTGAGCACCCTTCATAATAATATGAAAATTATTCCAATCTCCAATTTTATTATCGGCCACTACTAGAGGCTTGCTTTGATTTTTTATATTGTTGTATAATCCACCAGAACCCACTTGTGCACCTACTTCTCTTCTACTAGTATCCCAAATTTGCACTTGAGGGCTACCTCTTAAATAAATTCCTGCATCACCTTTCTCAGTAATTTTCCAATCTACATACATTTCAAAATCGGCATATTTTTTTTCTGTAGCTAGATTATCACCATGTCCTGTAAATACTAAAAGACCATCTTTGACAATCCAATCATTTTTCATTTTATCATTGGCTTTTTGTTCTGCTGCTTTTAAAGCAGAGTCGCTCATTTTAGCCCTAGCAATAGGGTTCATGACCAATCCCTTCCATCCTGTTAAATCTTTACCATTAAATAAGCTAACAAATCCATTATCATAAGGTAAGTTAATTAAGTGATCTGTGAGTTTAGATACTAATACGGCACTATCTATACCATGAATAAGAGTTATTGCTTTTTCCAAGCTAGCTCTTACTTCTGGACCTCTAATATTTTTATCAGCTAAGGCTAAACGTGCTAATATTAAAGCAGCATCTTGATTAATACTTTCATCATTCAACGATTTACTCACCAGCATAAAACTTGCAAAACCTGGAATAAAAGAGGCTTCATGTAGTACATTTCTTTTTTCTAATCGGGTGGTTGCCTTTTCTATTCTGTCTTGTAACATTAATAATTTTTGAGCATCGGTTTTTGCAACTTGCTTTTCAGCACTTCCTATTTTAATTTCTGGTAATATAGTATTAACATTGTCTAAGGCTGCTTGTATATGTTTTGCATTTTCACTAGTAGCGGATTTTAATCCCTTGCTTAATGCTTGCTTAGCCAAAGGAGTATGAATACTTGCTAAAGCCCTTGCTGCATTGCCTCCAAAGGTTTCATTTTTTAATAAACTGCTGAGAAGTTTTACGGCAGCATCATCACCTAGTAAGCCTAATTGTTTAATGATAAATTCACGTGCATAAAAAGTTTTAGCGGACCCATACACAGCTACTAAATTTTGAGCAACTTGTTGTTTTAGGGCAGCATTTAAAGTAGCATCATTTATGTAAGCGTTTAAAGCATAGGTTGGTTTTAATCTTAGTGAATCATTATCTAGTAAGTGTACTAATTTTGTCCACTCACTCTTTCCCCAAATATGCATTGAAGTAATAGCAGTCTCGGTGTCCGATGGTCGTTGATAAGGGAAACTATTGATGGTATTTTTTACTGAACCTACTTGTGCAATTAGCTGTATGGCAGAGATCAAGAAGATTAGTAAATAAGAAATTTTATTTTTCATTGAAATTATTTTTTGAATGATTAAATGGTCCAAGGAGAACGCATCGCTGGGTTAATTAATCTGTTTGCCTCTTCATCATTAATAAATTCTTGGGTAGTTGGATTAAACTTTAAGTTTCTTCCTAGTTGTAATGCAATTTTTCCCATATTTATAATAGTGCAAGATCTAAAACCATTAGATTCATTGAGCGCAAATGGCGTTCTTTCTCTTACAGATTCTAAAAAATTTGTAACCTGAGGTGCTGGATCTGGCATCATGGCTAATTTTTCTTTTAAATTTGGAATATCCGATTTAAAGCCTGCAAAAAGTTTGCCTTTTGGCCCCTCAATATAGGCTGCACCTGGATCCTTGGCTTCTCCATCTAAAATAATCTTACAACCATCTTCATAAGTGAAAGTTAATTTTCTAAATGTACCACAAGCATCAGGATGTTGTTGTTCTGCATCTACTTCAACAGAAATAGGACTTGTTTCATCTTTATCTAAAAAATATTGAATAGGATCGATATAATGTTGTCCCATATCCCCAAGACCACCACCATCATAATCCCAATAGCCTCTAAATGTTTGGTGTACTCTATGTGCATTATAAGGTTTAAAAGGGGCAGGGCCTAGCCATCTTTCATAATCTAATTCTTCAGGCACCGGTTGAGCTTCTAATTTTGTTTTTCCTACCCAATAAAATTTCCAATCAAATCCGGTTGTTTTACTCACAGTTACTGTCAAAGGCCAACCTAATAAACCAGATTCAACTAATTTTTTAATGGGCTTTACAGTAGTATTCATCCCATAAAAATTATCTTCAAAACGGAACCATGTATTTAAACGAAACATTCGCTTATATTGCTGAACGGCTTCTACCACTCGTTTTCCTTCGCCGATTGTTCTTGTCATTGGTTTTTCACACCAAATATCCTTACCAGCTTTAGCAGCTTCAATAGCCATAATACCATGCCAATGAGGAGGGGTTGCAATATGCACAATATCTACTTCAGGTAGTGCAATTAATTCTCTATGGTCATGAAATGTTTTTACATTTCCTCCAACTAGTTCTGCCGCAGATTGTAAATGTTTTTTATCTACATCACAAATGGCTACCACTCGAGTGCCTGCATAAGGGACATGACCTCTACCCATACCACCTAGTCCGATTATACCTTTAGTTAGTTGATCACTTGGTGCTAAAAATCCTCGACCTAAAACCTGTCTTGGAATAATTGTAAAACCTGCCACTACAGCAGCTGAGTTTTTTAAAAATCGACGACGGCTATTTTTTTCCGGTGTTTTCATTTTTTGTTATTAAAGTAAAAAATAATTTTATTAAAATAGGTAACAGAGAAAATAGAAAAATGATTTTACCAGTTCTCTATAAATGCTTCATATTTCTTAGCTAAATTTATTCATTTTTGTTTAAATTTGGTACAATCCAATTATATTAAAATTGCTTTTATGAATGATACCCATTTACATCTAGAAGAACATTTAAAAAGCAGTGATATGCTAACCGATATCGTTATTGGAATGAGTGATGGGCTTACCGTTCCCTTTGCTTTAGCAGCTGGTTTGAGTGGTGCAGTGCAAGGAAATGTTAACCTAATTTGGATTGCAGGCATTGCAGAAATTGCAGCAGGCTCCATTGCCATGGGCCTTGGTGGTTTTTTAGCAGGTAAAACAGAGCAAGACCACTATGCGAGTGAATTAAAAAATGAATACTGGGAATTAGAGCATAAAAGAGAAGTGGAAATTGAAGAAGTGCGTAAAGTTTTTTTAGAATGGGGATTAAGTCCTAGCACTGCAGAAGAAGCAACACAAGAAATTATAAAAGACAACAAGCGTTGGGTAGAATTTATGATGAAACATGAATTAGGCTTAGAAAAGCCCGACCCTAAGCGAGCAAGAAAAAGCGCCTTTAATATTGGTACAAGTTATATAGTAGGTGGCCTAGTACCTTTAACACCTTATTTTTTTGTAACAGATGCCATTGAAGGTTTAAAAATTTCTGCAGGCATTACGCTAGTTTGCTTGTATATTTTTGGTTTTTTTAAAAGTAAAATGACGGGCGTGAATCCTTGGTGGGGTGGCGTGAAAGTTATGATGACAGGTGCTATTGCCGCCGCTGCTGCCTTTAACATTGCAAAACTTATTGAAGGATAACACTAATAAATTTGAACTATATTATTTAGTAGCTTCTAAACTGTTGTAATAATTAAGTAGCGCAATTATATCTTCCTCAGATTTTAATTTATTTTTAGTATTTTTTATCCAAGGTTCCACACTTGCATTAAATGGAATTGCAGATAAAATACTATTTCTATCTAATGACTTCAAAGGAATTGTTTTCCCATTAGTATAAATACCATAATAAGATTTTGTAAAAAAGCTAGTTTGGTTTTTTCCTGTTAAAGGATCAAAAGGACTTACTTTTACTAAATTCTTTTGTAATAAAATTAATTGATAGGCCCCATTATTAAAAACACGGTAGAAGCCTGCAGGTTTATTGTCAATATAATCAGGTAAGACCGCAAAAACTGCTAAAATTTTAGTAGCATCCTTGTTATTTAAAAAAACAATTTTATCAATTAAACTAGTTTCTGCTACTAATTCACCGTCTTTTTCATTTGTATAATGAACTTCAGTTGTATATAAATTTAATTTAGCCTTAGGTAGTTTATAAATAGCACCCGATTTAAAATATAAAATAGCACTATTCCAATTTTCATCCCAAAAAGGAGTGCCCTCTACATCTTCATAAGTTAAGCCTTTTGCTTTTTTATCACCAATTGCAGAACTATTTGTAATCATTATCATACCAGGATTAGGCCCCTTACTTGCTTCATTTATATCAATAGTTAGGGTTTGGGCTTTTAGGTGTATAGTACTTATAATTACAACTACTGCCAGTAATAAGAAGCGAAGTATACCCAAATTCTTTTTCATATATATATTTTATATTACTAATTAGAGCCTTTTAATATTTAGACAAGATTCATTTGTAAAAGTTTAGTTTTTATTTCGAATAGCTATTCCTTTTCTAGTACCATTGTGCTGTCCTTCATTAATGGTTAAAGCTCCATTCACGAATACGTATTTAAACCCTTTAGCGTACTTATGTGGCTCCGTATAATTCGCCATATCGGTCACTTCGTTTTCATCAAAAACAACAATATCTGCTATATAGTCTTCTTTAATTAAGCCTCTATTTTTTATATTAAATTTTTCTGCAGGTAATGAGGTCATTCTTCTAATGGCATCTTCTAAACTAATCACACCCATTTCCCTTACATACTTTCCTAATACTCTAGCATTAGTTCCATAAGCTCTAGGATGAGGCTTACCAACACCCATAACGGCAATACCTGCATCGCTAGCTATCATATTAAAAGGGTATTTCATAATAGCCTCTACATCATTGTCACCCATACCATGGTATACCATTTGTGCTCCACCTTTTTCAATCATTTGAATAATGGTTTCCGCTTCTGCTTTTTGATGATGCTTATTGCCTAATAATAAATTTATTTCTTCAATACTTTTTCCATTGAAACTAGTATCCGCTTTATAACTAGCCACTACTGCATAGCTAAAATGTTTCAGCCCTCTTTTTTTTATAATACCTATACTGTGTTCAGCTACTTTTTTTCTAATTTCTGGATTTTTTAATCGAGCCATAATAGAATCTTGTCCATCAGATAATACCCAGTCTGGTAATAGCACACTTAATTGTGTGCTACTTGCTGTATAAGGGTATTGATCAATGGTGACATCAATACCTTCTTTTCTTGCATTGATGACTAGTGGAATAGTTTCTTTACTTCTTCCCCAATTGTTTTGACCGCTTACTTTAAAATGTGAAATTTCTACAGGTATATTCGCAGCGCGTCCAATTTGTATAGCTTCATTAATTGCATCTAGTACTTTATCTTCTTCATATCTAATATGAGATGAATATACACCACCATTAGCTGCAATGACTTTAGCAAGAGAAACAATTTCTTCTGTTGGGGCATAAGCACCAGGAATATAAATTAATCCAGTAGACATACCCACTGCTCCATCCCGCATCGCTTCTTCAGCTAATTTTTCCATAGTTTGCATTTCAGTAGCAGTAGCATTTCGATTAGCTGTTCCCATGGCTTGTTTTCTTATGGTATTATGTCCAATAAGGGATGCTACATTAATAGAAGTACCAATAGAATCAATGGCATTAAAATAAGTTTTTAAATTTTCGGCAGAACCTCCACAATTTCCAGTAATAACAGTAGTTACTCCATCATAAATAAAATTAGTGGCTAAGGGGTTTCTTGTTTCACCCCCTTCTATATGTGCATGTACATCAATAAAACCTGGGGCTATCACTAAACCTTTTGCATCTATATCTTTGTTAGCTTTCCAATTTTTTAAATTGCCAATAGCTATGATTTTATTATTTTGAATGGCAACATCTTTATATTGCCAATTATTACCAGAGCCATCTATAAGTTTACCATTTCTAATGATATAGTCGGCCTGCTGAGCATTTAACCTTAAGAGGGATACTAAACAAACTGAAAGTAAAATTATCTTTTTCATATATTTAAGTTGTGGTATAAATTTACTAAATCTCCTTTATATTAAAGATATTAAAATGGCAATAAGCATAAAAATTAGTAATTTTAAAGAGCAGCTAATACAGTATAAATATATAGCAAATACTATACTTATATTTTATTATTGAAAAACTTATATTTAAATCACTCAAATACTAGTCTTATGAAAAAATTAATTACATCAGTGCTTTGTATGATTCTTTTCTTACAAAACATACAGGCGCAAAAAACAAAAATCTTGCAAAAAGCTAGCGATACTGCGGCTGCATTTGATGCTTATGTGCAAAAATCAATTAAAGAATGGGAAATTCCAGGACTAGCCATAGTGGTAGTTAAAAATAATAAAGTTGTTTTCAAAAATTCTTATGGTACCACCGAACTAGGAACAGGTAATAAGGTAAATAACCAAACTTTATTTGCTTGTGCTTCTACTACCAAGGCTATGACTGCAACGGCCATGGGCATCTTAGTAGACCAAGGTAAAGTAAACTGGGATGACCCTGTGATAAAATACTTACCAAGTTTTAGATTATACGACCCTTATGTAACTACACAAATGCGCGTACGTGATTTGTTCTTACATAATTCAGGTGTGGGCAATACCGATTATTTATGGGCCATGAATATACTTTCTAGTGATGAAATTATGGAGCGTATGCAATTAGTGAAACCTTCTTATTCTTTTAGAGCGGGCTTTATTTATCAAAATATATTTTATGGCATTGCAGGAAAAGTGATTGAAAAAGTAAGTGGTATGCCCTGGGAAAATTTTATTACTAAAAATATTTTTGAGCCTTTAGGCATGCTGCAAACACGCGCTAAATTAGGATTGGTAACTAATCCTAATATTTCTAAACCACATGAAAGAGTGGAGGGAAAAATACAAGTTATTGAAAGAGATTCTGCGGATAGAATTGGTGCAGCAGGTTCAGTTTATTCTAATATTGATGAAATTGCTTTATGGATGCAGTGTATGCTAGACTCTAGTAAATATGAAGGAGGCCGATTAGTCTCTCCTGCCACTTGGACTACTTTATTAAAGCCACAAACTTTTGTAACAGAATCAGAATTTTATCCTACCAAACAATTAACTAAACCTAATTTCACCACCTATGCCTTAGGTTGGTTTCAACAAGATTACAAAGGCAGAAAATTAAATTTTCATACAGGGAGCTTGTCTGGAGAAATTGCGATTCATGGACAAATGCCTGAAGAAAAAACAGGGGTTTATGTTTTTGCTAATTTAGATCATGCTGAAGCAAGACATGCTTTAATGTTTAAAGCCTTTGACCAATATGCATTAGGAGGCAATACCGATTGGAGTGCAGACTTTTTAAATTTGTATGGAAATATTAGAGCCAAAGCAATAGCTGCCAGAACCGCAGCAGAAGCTACAAGAGTGATGAACACCAAGCCCTCATTGCCTTTACAAGCCTATGTAGGCACTTATACCGATCCTTTATTTGGAAGCATTACCATCACAATTGAAAATGATACTTTAGTAGGTGAAAATATTAAATTAGGCAAAGGCGTGATATCACATTGGAATTACGATACTTTTCAATTAGCATGGAATAAAAAATGGTATGGAAAAACAGGCCTTAATTTTAGATTGGATGAGCAAGGAAAAGTTTCATCAGTGGAAATGGATGGAGTATCCTTAGCAAAAAATTAATGGCTATACATTTTATAAAAAATTATAAAATATAAAACTATAAAAAAACAGAAAGGAAACTTGTATTAAAAATTAAATAACTAAATAATATTCAATGGATTTTTCTAAGTTTAAAAAAAGTACTACATCGGTTTGGGGTGGAGAGAGTGATTTAAAGGTGAGCGGTGCAGTAACATCGCCAATAGTGAACAGTGTGGCTTTTGCTTATAATGATGTAGATCATTGGCACCAGGTTTCACTAGGTAAAGAAGAAGGTTATATTTATAGCAGAAATACGAATCCTACGGTGGCTGTCTTAGAAGAAAAAATTCGTTTATTAGAAGGTGCTGAAGCGGCTACTTCTTTTGCAACTGGGATGGCGGCTATTAGTAATACACTCTATACTTTTTTAACAGCGGGTAAAAGAGTAGTATCTCAAAAAGATAATTATGGAGGCACCAGTAAAATATTTTTAGATTTTTTACCACTGTATAATGTGGATGTACAATTATGTGATACCACTAATTTTGATTTATTTGAAAAAGAAATTGCCAAAGGTTGTGACTTAGTATATTTAGAAACACCAACAAATCCTACATTAAAAGTTGTAGACATTAAAAGGTTAGCAGCTGCTGCTAAAAAAGTTGGTGCTATTGTAGTGGTGGATAATACTTTTGCAACTCCTATAAATCAAAATCCTTTAGCATTGGGTGCCGACTTAGTTATACATAGCGCGACTAAATTTTTATGTGGTCACTCCGATGCTATGGGCGGCGTGGTGGCAGGTAAAAAAGAATTAGTGCAAAAAATTTATCAGTACAGAGAAATTAATGGTGCTAGTTTACAAGCCGACCCTGCTTATATGATTGCTAGAGGAATGAAAACTTTAGAACTAAGAATTGAAAGACAGAATGCATCAGCTTTAAAAATTGCAAACTATTTAAAAGCACATTCAAAGGTATCTGATGTATTTTATCCAGGCCTAACTACGCACTCGGGGCACGAAATTGCAAAGCAGCAAATGTCTGGATTTGGAGGCATTATGAGTTTTGCCCTAGACGGAGGCTATGAGCATGTAAAAAAACTATTAACTACGCTTAAATTAGTGCACTTAGCTGCAAGTCTTGGTTCGGTGAGTACCTTGGCAGGCCCTCCTAGAACCACTAGCCATGTTGAATTAACCGAGGCCCAAAGAAAACTATTGGGCATACCCGAAAGCTTAATTCGTTATTCTGTAGGTATTGAAAACGTAGATGACTTATTGCAAGATTTAGATACTGCTTTAGCTAGTTTATAAAAGCTAATGAATTCTCTACATTTCTCTAAATTTTTGCACCAGGCCCTTTTACAAATTTTCCAGGTTTAGCATTGGTATGCTCACCGTCTTTTAAAACTTGCACACCATTTACCCAAACATGTGACATACCTGTTGCATATTGTCTTGGTTTTTCAAATGTTGCATGGTCTTTTATTTTACTAGGATCAAAAACCAAAACATCGGCATAGTTACCTACTTTTAATTCTCCACGCTTTTGAATATGTAAACTAGTAGCCGCCACTTTAGAAAGTTTATTAATTGCTTTTTCTACTGTCATTACTTTTTCTTCATTTACATAATGTCCAATAACGCGCGCAAAATTTCCATAGGCACGAGGATGTGTACTTTGTTTCATAAAAATAGGGTCGGTAGATGCCGATTCTGCATCAGATCCAAAACTAACCCAGGGAAGCACGATTTGTTTTTTTATATTTTCTTCACTCATTAAAAAATAAGCCACTTCTACACGACTGCTATCTTGAATAATTAAATCGATAGCACAATCCTCTGGTGTAGTATTTCTTATTTTAGCAACTTCTGCTAAAGTTTTTCCAGAATATTTAACTAATGAATCTCTTCTAAATCCTAGTAATAAAACTTTGCTAGCACCACCAGTGCCATAATATAAATTTTCCCAATCTTTTGCATCGGTCTTCATGGCTTTTATCATCTCTGCTCTTATTTTAGGATCTTGTAAACGCAACCATAGTTTTCCAAAACCACCATCTTGTAAAGAAGGAGGCATGGCTGCTGTCATACCCGTTGCCCCTGCAGGGTAAGTATACATATTAGCCGCAACATCAATGCCTGCAGCCCTTGCAGCTTCAACTAATTTTATAACAGAATCCATTTTAGGCCAATTGTTTACACCCCCTGCTTTTAAATGATAAATTTCTCCATGCACTTTTGCTTCTTTAGCAATAGTAATTAATTCATTCACGGCTTCAATAAAATTATTACCCTCACTTCGCATATGTGAAATATAACCACCACCATAAGGTGCAGCAGCTTTACAAAGTTCAATGAGCTCATCAGTCTTTGCAAAAAAAGCTGGCGGATAAATTAAAGAACTACCCACTCCTAGTGCGCCTTCTTCCATGGCTTGTTTTACCAAGCCCTTCATGCTTTCTAATTCTGCAGCTGTCGGAGCACGATTGTCTTCCCCAATAATATTTTCACGAATAGTAGTAGCACCTACAAAAGAAGCAATATTGCAACTAATGCCACGCTTTTCCATAAAATGCATGTACTCTCCTAAAGTATTCCAAGCAATAGGTAATTTATTGGGTCCAGTTTGATCATCTTCCATTGCCTTTTTCATCTTCGCATTTAAAGGACCCATACTTCCACCTTCTCCAAATACTTCTAAGGTTACTCCTTGTCTAATATCTCCTTGTGAATTACCATCTATAATTAATGAAGTAGGTGCCCAGCTTAACATATTAATAAAGCCAGGCGTTATAGCCATGCCTTTTGCATCTATTATATTAGTTGCCGACTCTTTAGATAAATCACCTATAAAAGCAATAGTATCATTTTTAATAGCAAGGTCTGCTTTATAGGGAGCACCTCCATTTCCATCATAGACTAAACCGTTTTTTATAATGGTGTCATATTTGCTATTAGTACAAGCAAATAAAAAACTAATTAAACAGATGGATAGGATTTGTTTCATGGCTTAAATTTTAAGTGAAAAGGATTTTAATTTCTTACAAGATCTCTGTAATTTAATGTTTTTTCAATAAAATTTTTTATATTCAAGTTCGCTTTTTAAGACCAAACCTAAAAACTAACGATTATGTCAAAAAACATTCAAGCCAACAGACTATTTGTTGCAAGCTGTCTTGCTTTATTAGTCACTTCTCTTTCCTTTGGAATTAGAGCAGGTGTACTTAGTCAACAAGGCATTGATTTTCACTTAACTAACGCGCAACTAGGCACCATTGCAGCTACTGCTTTTTGGGGTTTTCCACTAGCGATGCTCGTAGGCGGTACTATTGTTGATATTATTGGCATGAAGCGCTTATTAGTGCTAGCCTTTATATTTCATCTAGCAGGTATTGTACTTACTATTTATGCTACAGGCTATTGGAGTTTATTTTTCTCTACTTTATTAATCGGTATTGCCAATGGTACAGTAGAAGCATCTTGTAATCCTTTAGTAACTGCTTTATTTCCTACTAACAAAACTACCAAATTGAATCATTTTCATTTATGGTTTCCTGGAGGTATTGTGATCGGGACTTTAATTGTATTCTTATTTAATAAAATTGGATTAGGTACAAATTTACAAGTAGGGATGATGTTAATTCCTACTATATTATATGGTTATTTCTTTTCTAAACTAGATTTTCCAGAAACAGAGCGTGTATCAAGTGGAGTTTCTGCTTCAGATATGTACAAAAGTTTATTGAATCCACTTTTTATTTTTATGATTATCTGTATGTTCGGAACAGCTATCACTGAACTATTTACAGGACAATGGATTGATGTACTATTGAAAAATGTAAGCGATAATGCTATTTTATTATTAACCATTGAAACAGGTATTATGGTTATTGGTCGAGCATTTGCAGGTCCTGTAGTTCATAAGTTTTCACCTTCAGGTGTCTTATTAATTTCGGCTATTTTAGCGGCGGCAGGTTTATACTTATTAGGTCATACGACTGGCAATATGTTATTTGTTGGTGCTATTATTTTTGGTATTGGTGTATGTTATTTCTGGCCAACTATGTTAGGGTTTGTTTCTGAAAATTTACCTAAAACAGGCGCTGTAGGACTTAATCTTATGGGCGGTGCTGGTATGTTTGCTGTTTCTGTTTATATGATTTTCATGAGTGACTTTTATGATAAGTTGGTGAATGCTAAAATTCCAGTAGGTACTGCAGAAGCGGACTTAGCAGCCGTTACTAATGAAGCTAAAAAATTAGCGGGTCCTGAAGTAATCAATGCTACTTTAATGATCCCTTTAGTTTTAATCGTTGCCTTTATTGGATTAAATGTATATATGAGAAATAAAAAAGCAGCTACCGCTCTAGGTCGAAAAGTTAAATCAAGCAATAGCAAAGTTCTTTCTGCTTTAACTGAAGATAAAAATCTAGTTACAACTCAAGCGGTTGCCTTTGCACTT
>RFVO01000042.1 GCA_009928005.1 Chitinophagia bacterium
CTTATATATCGTTTAGCGTGGTGAGGATGTATGCCAGAACTTGTACCTAGCATACTACTACTAGTACCTTCGGGCTTTAAGCATGTTACTCTCGCCGCTTGATTTATTCCTATTTTCTGTGCTAATTTTTTATTTGTTTCCACAGCAATCTTAGCACCCTTGGTAAGAACTTTTTCTGATAAAATTAGTTCGTGCTTCTCCATGGTGCCAGTTAAAGATACCCCTAATAATGCTTCTCTTTCAAAGATTTTTTGACTGATTTCACCAAGATAATCTAATTTAGTAAATCCTGCTTGTAACGTGCCAATTATTGCAGCAGCTTTGCATCTTTCATAAAAATCCTCTTCATCATTTACGCTAGAGCAATTAATAGTAGATAAATTACAACCTTGCCACCCACTCTTATTGCTTTCCTCTTCAACTGGCCACATACCAATTTCTACACAAGGATTAAAAATCATTTCTGTTGATTCACTCCAAATAAATCCTGGCTCTCCAAATTCTTTTACGCTCTCCATTAGAGCTTGAAATTCTTCAAATGTTGTTTGATTTTTTAGTAATAATGCGGAATTATTACTTCTTGCTCTTTGAGGATTATCAACATACCAATTACCGGTTTTAGCCTTCGCCATTTCATCATCATCATGACTAAATAATGCTAAACTAGCAGATCGTCTAACACCACCACTTAGCACAGCATCACTACTGTGCATCACAATATCATAGGCATCAATAGGTTTTAATTTATTTATGTCTAAATTTGATATATGAAAAAACTTATGTTGATGTTGACTCTAGGTTTATTGACGATGACTAGTGCTTTTGCACAAACCCGTCAGTTAACTGGTAGAGTAACTGACCTAAAGGGCGTCGCTGTTGCGAATGCATCAGTGGTTGTAAAAGGCACAAAAATAGGTGCTAATACAAGTGATGACGGTTCTTTTAAAATAACAGTTCCTGCTACAGCTAAAACGCTTGTAGTAAAATCAATTAACTACAGCGATGCTGAAGTTTCAATTGGAACAAAAACAAACTTTACGATTCAATTAGAATCTAGCTCTCAGCAATTAGAGGAAGTTATAGTGGTAGGTTATGGTACACAAAAAAGATCAAATGTAACTGCCTCTATCTCTAAAGTGGATATGACAAAAATTGAAAACAAACCATTTGCATCTTTAGATCAAATGTTGCAAGGAGCTGCTCCTGGTTTACAGGCAACTTCTTCAACTGGTCAACCAGGTGCGGTGACGCCTATTCGTATTAGAGGTATTGGTTCATTCTCATACGGTGGTGCGCGTCCATTGTACATTGTGGATGGTGCTCAAATTAACGACGGTGACGTTTCTAACGGAAACAGTGGTGGTTTCAACATCAACCCAAGTACAAACGTTTTAGCTACTATTAACTCAGATGATATTGAAAGCGTTAACATCTTAAAAGATGCGGCTGCTACTTCTATCTATGGTTCAAGAGGTGCTAATGGTGTTATCGTAATTACTACAAAAAGTGGTAGAGCAGGTAAGACTCAATTCAGATTTGATTCTGAAGTAGGTCAAAACACTCCAATTTTACCACCTACTCAAGGTTACCCAACAGATGTAAACGATTACTTCCAATTATTTAAAGAAGGTTTAGCGAATGCGGGTGTATCAGCTGCTTCAGCTGCTGCTACTTTAGCAAGTTATGGTTATGGTAATGGTGTAGGTATCGATTGGTTCCATTTAATTACTAAGCCAGGTGCGCAAAAACAATACAATATTTCTGCAAGCGGTGGTGATGCAAAAACTAAGTTCTTCGCATCAGCTGGTTACTTCTTCCAAGATGGTACTTCTTTGAAAGCCGATTTCTCAAGAGTAACTGGAAGTCTTAAAGTAACTCATAATGTAAATGATAAATTATCTTTTGCGACAAAGGTATCAGCAGGTAGTACTTTACAAAATTCAGTATTAGCTTCTGACGGTCCGGGTGGATCAGGTTTATATTTTGGTAATCCTGCTTACGTATCATACGTATTAAGACCAACTCAAAATCCGTTTAATCCAGATGGTTCTTTAAACATTAGCCCAGACAACTTAGGTTTCCCTGGTCACTATAACCCATTATACATTGCAGCCAATGATAAAAGATGGTTAAAAGGTTTGAATGCTATTGCGAATCAAAATGTAGAATATAAAATCTTACCAGGTTTAAAATATTCTACTACTATTAATATGCAGTATACTTTGAACGAAGAGTATCAATTTAATAACCCATTCCATGGTGATAACTCAGGTGCATCTGGAGAGGGTGTTTCAATTGTTACAAGAGCTTTCTTAACAGATTTGATTAATCAATTAGATTATCACTATGATATTAATAAAGCAAAACGTTTTTATGCCGACTTTAAATTAGGTCAAGAGGCTATTAAGAGTGCTACTTACAGACAAATTGGTGATGTTACTGGTTTCCCTCCAAGAACAGATTTATACTATTCTACGAACGCTGCTACTTCTACAAACGGTAAGTCAGTAGGTTCTGATTATACATTCCAAGGTTATTTCTCTAATGCTACTTTTAGCTTATTAGATAAGTATACTTTATACGGAAGTTTCCGTCGTGATGGATCTTCAAGATTTGGTGTAAATAATCCTTGGGGTAATTTCTGGTCAGTGGGTACTTCTTGGAATGTATTAGCTGAACCATTTATGCAAGGCAATACAGTTATTTCTGCTTTCAAAATTCACGCGAGTTATGGTACGAATGGTAACGCAGAAATTGGTAACTATACATGGAGACCTTCTTATGCATTTGGATATAACTACAATGGTGTAGCAGGTGGTACTTTCAATAATATTGGAAACGAGAGTTTAACTTGGGAGAAAAACAATCAAGCCGATTTAGGAACGAATATCAGTTTTTACGATAATAGAATTAACTTAAACTTTGATATTTATAAGCGTAATACAGATGGCGCTTTATTAAACCAAAACTTATCTCGTACAACTGGTTTCTCTGGTTATATTAATAACGTAGGTAGTATGCAAAACTCTGGTATAGAGATTAGCGTAAATTTAGTACCAATTAAAGTAAAAGATTTCTCTTGGGAAATCAATGCTAGCTATACAGCTAACAAAAACAAAGTTACTAGCTTGCCTTCAGGTGATCAGTTAAACGGTGCTTATTTATTAAGAGTAGGTCAACCATTCTATAGCTTCTATAACAGAGGCTACGCTGGTGTTAATATTAATACAGGAGATCCAATGTGGTATTTAGATAGCACTCAAATTGGTTCTACAAGTATTAAAACAAAAGCGAATTTATATTTATTAGGTAAACAAGCCGATCCTAAATACTATGGTGGATTAGGAAATACTTTTAATTACAAGTCCTTGTCTTTCTCATTTGATTTCTATTATAACTTTGGAAACTACATCAGTGAGTCTGCACAAGCTTATGCAATGGATGGTGCTTATTCAACTAGAAATAAATATGCTATCAACTTAACTCGTTGGCAAAAACCAGGGGACGTTACAACAGTTCCTAAATTTGTATATAACGACGCAAGAGGTGGTGCAACAGGATCTGATCGTACCTTATATAAAGGCGATTATGTTCGTTTAAGAAATATACAGTTGTCTTATAAGTATAACAATAAAGCAGTGCTTGATAAGTTTCATGTTAATGGAATAAACATTTATGCACGTGGTACGAATATATTTACTAAAACATTTGCAGATATTATCTTAAGTGATCCAGAGCAAGGTATTACTGGTACAAACGGACAACAAGTATTACCTTCTAAGTCTGTCACTTTTGGATTAAGTGTAAACTTTTAATTAACAACAACTATTTAATATTTTTTATATGAAAAATAATTTCAACAAAATCACTAAAATGTTCTTAGCAATTGGAACCATAGCCATGCTATTCGGTTGCTCTAAAACATTTTTAGATCAAAAGCCTTTCAACTCTGTAGTATTATCAGATGCGATTAAAACAGAAGACGATATGAGTACAGCATTGACTGGCTTATATGCTTCTTTAAGAGCTACCGATTTTTACGGTAGAACTTTCGCTATCAAAGGCGATTTAATGGCAGACAAATGTTTCCTATCATCCGCTAACTCTGGAAGATACGTTTCATTCAATTTATACAATTTTACTAAAACAGATGGTTATGCCTCTGCTATTTGGTCAAATGGTTATAATGCAATTAAAAATGCCAACTTTATTATCAATGCTGGTTTAGATCCTGCAGCTAATCCTAATGTAAGTCAACTAATGTCTGAAGCTTATGCAATCAGAGGTTTAGTTTATTTCGATTTAGTAAGAAACTTTGGTTTGCCATATACTACTGCACCATCTAGTCCAGGTGTGCCTATTGTAACAAAGTTTGATGTGAATTCTAAGCCTGCAAGAAATACAGTAGCTGAAGTTTATTCACAAGTCATTGCCGATTTAACAAAGGCGATTTCTTTAGCAAAATACAACCAAGGTCAAACAATGAACTTTACAAAGACTGCAAAAACAAGAGCGTTAAACTCTTCATTTATGACTAAGTACGCTGCTGAAACGCTTTTAGCTAGAGTATACCAACATAAAGGAGATTGGGCGAATGCAAAAGCAGCAGCGCTTGATGTTATCGCGAATAGTGGTTTCACTTTAACTACTAGCTCTAATGTAATCTCTTATTGGAAAGGAGCAGCTCCTTTAACTGGTAAAGTAGAAACAATGTTTGAAGTTACTAGTGATGCCAACAACCAAGTTGGTGATGGTACATTAGCAGTATTTTTAATTGGTAAGCCAGGTGGCGGAGCTTATGGAGATATGTTAGCTACTAAAGCTTTCTATGATACTTATACTACTACAGATACAAGAAGAGGTTTAATTAGTCCTGAAGTAAGATCTGGTCAATTAGGTACTGCACATTATGTGGCTAAATACCCAATTGATAACGTAAACTTAGATGACGTTAAAATAGTTCGTTTTTCTGAAGCCTATTTAATTTTAGCGGAAGCTTATTATAACTTAGGTGATATTGATAATGCGAATGCTACTTTAAATAAATTTGTAGTAAACAGAGATCCTAAAGCGGTTTATGCTAGTTCTGGTTCTCAAGTATTAACTGATATCTTAGATGAGCGAGCTAAAGAATTTGCTTTTGAAGGTTACAGATTCTGGGATTTAACAAGATTAGGTTACACTTTCGTGAAGCCTCAAGGTCAAGATGCTACGAATGCAGTATCTACTAAAATCACTGTTGCTCCAGGAAATACTAACTTAATTTTCCCAATTCCTAACGATGAAATTTTAGTAAACCCTAACGTTACTCAAAACGCTGGTTATTAATATTTCCTAGTAGAATATTTAAAAAACCTCCATCGTTCATTCGGTGGAGGTTTTTTATGTTTATTTCTTGAACCGAATGGCGTATTCAGAAATATATACTGCTGTATCTGTTTGGTCTTTATAAAAAAGCCTTGCCTGCTCACCCATTTGAAGTGATGTATATTTTAATCTATTAGCATTGGTATCGCCAATGGGCTGTAAAGATGGATACCAAATTACATGACCAGGCTTACTTAGAATTAATTTAGGGCTAGACCAATCTTGGGAATTAGAATCGTCTAAAACAAAATTTTTATTAAAAGAAATATAAATACTATTTCCTTTCCAAGAAGGTCCTTCCGATTTAGCCATTAGCATAACCCAAGCTTGTAAATAATGATTCCAACTTACAGAAGGTCCCCAATAATATTTACTACTACTATCAGAACTAGGGCCACCTCCATTTTCTTTGGAAATTTGTATATTCTTAATGGGGCTCCCTACTCCATCATAATTTGCTTGAAAGCCTTTGCCGTCATATCTTTTGGCCTTTCCTATAGGATTATCTAAATCACTTAATTTAATTCTGGCCATACTAATACACTGGCCTGCTTGTTCTTTTTGGGCATTATATGCATTACGCACATAAGTACCAGGGTAGCCATACTCTCCATAAAATATATATAAATAATCTCCACTCGCTATTGCCGAGGGATCGCCCACACCGCCTGCAAATGTCACTGAATTATTATGCGGTTTCAAAACCATTCTTTCTTGATTGTCTTCTAACACAATACCTTTATTTTCCCAACTATAACCTCCATTAATTGATTTCATAATACCAATCCTACAAACGGCTGCTGGTGTTTTAGCGCCTGTTAACCCTTGGGGCCAATTAGCATTAATATAACCTTTGCCTGTTTGAGCATTAAAAGGAAAAGTGTTTGGATAATTTTCATTATGATAAAGTGCATATAAAGTTTTTCCGCTACTATCTTTTTTATCTTGATATACTGTTTCAAACCAAACGGCTCCATGTAAACCTTCTGCAGTTGGCGCTACATTTAATGGCATAAATGGCTCTTTAAAATCCTCATATTTTTTATTAAATACTTCTTCTGCATTTTTACCAGATGCATATTTTAATTCATGGGAATAACCCCATAGAGGATCTTCTCCAAATTTGCCCGGAAAGATGCGAAAAGTGTCGCCCACCCAAACTTCTGCCATATTACAATCTACAAAAGACTTAAAAAAAATAGTGGGTGCCTTAGTGAGTTCGAAATCCAAATTCTTTTTGTTTGACTGCTGTATGCACATGGTGAAAAAGGGTATTAGTAACCCTATGAATTTGAAGTATTTACTCATAGCTATTCATTTAACAAGGTAATTTACCAAATATGTTTTAATTCGGTCCTGACCTAAGCCTTTTTTTAAAAAAATAAGATTAAATTAGTATTTACTTAAAAGCATTTATTGTTTAAAAATTATTCCCTATGAAAAAAATATTTTTCTTTTTCTTATTGTGTCAGTTCATTTTGTCTAATGAAGCGCAAGCTCAAAGTATAGCCGACTATCTTGCCCCAGCTTTTCCATCTGATTTAGTAGCTAATCATAAAGGCGATGCTGTTGCCTGGGTCTTTAATAATAAAGGCAGTAGAAATATATATTATGGAAATCCTGCTTCCAATAATTTTAAAGCAGTCACAGAATATAAAGGGGACGATGGTATTGAAATAGGAAGTATTGTATTTTCACCTAACGACGATAAAATATATTTCGTAAGAGGTAATGGCAATAATTCAAAAGGAGAGCCTGCCAATCCTGCACAATTACAATATACCACCGAGCAAAATATTTATAGTTTAGAAATAGCTACTGGTGCTATTAAAAAACTTGCTAAGGGAACTGGGCCTGTAATTAGCCCCGATGGAAAATTATTGATATTTACGCAAGGAGGCAAGGCTTGGAAAATAAACTTAACAGAAGAGTCTCCAACTGTTAAACCACTATTTTTGAGTAGAGGAAGCATAAGTAGTTTAGCATTTAATACAAGCGGAAAACAAGTTTTATTTGTTTCAAATAGAGAAGAACATTCTTTTATTGGTGTATACGATTTTGCAAATAATCAAGTTTCTTTTATAGACGCCTCTACTTATAATGATTCTGATCCCGTATGGAATAAAGAAGGCACCCATATAGCTTTTATAAGAACCGTAAATATTAAATATGAAATTGGCTTTACGCCTAGGCCTACTGCTGAACAGCCCTGGGAGATACGACTAGCTGAAGTGGCTACTAATAAAGCTTATACCTTATTTAAAGCCGACGAAGGTGCAGGCTCTAAATTTGTGGGAGATTTACCTGCAGTGGCTACTCAATTAATTTGGACTGACGATAATTATGTTGTTTTCCCATGGGAAAAAACTGGATGGATGCATTTATATAGTATTGAACCTAATTCAAAAAAAATTAATCATTTAACACCGGGTATAGGAGAAGTAGAAAGCATGCGTTTAGGTGCCGATGGCAAAACTATTTTTTATGTAACTAATATTAGCGATAGCAATAGAAGACATATTTGGTCTGTGGACCCTTCTAAAGTAAATGCTACTATTTTAACCAAAGGAAATAAAATTGAATATAATCCAGTAATGGTAAAAAATGGTTTAGTGTATTTACAAGCAAGTGCTACCAAACCTTCTTGGCCTGTATTTCAAACGAATGGCAATGAACAAGCCTTAGCAGCTAATTTATTTCCTAGTAATTTTCCTACAAACTTAGTAACGCCTAAAACCATTTTAGTTAAAGCTATAGATGGCTTTAATGCGCCTGCACAAATATTTTTGCCTGCAAATTATGATGCGAGTAAAAAATATCCTGCCATGATTTTTTTACATGGAGGAAGCCGTAGACAAATGCTAGAAGGTTTTAATTATAGTTCTTATTATTCCAATGCTTATGCAGTAAATCAATATTTTGCAAGTCAGGGCTATATAGTAATGGCTTTGAATTATAGATCTGGTATTGGATATGGATTAAAATTTAGAGAGGCTGCTAATTATGGTATGGCAGGTGGTTCTGAAGTAAATGATTTAATTGGTGCAGGTGAATATTTAAAAGCTAGACCCGATGTTGATGCTAAGAAAATTGGACTATGGGGCGGAAGTTATGGAGGTTATTTAACAGCACATGGTTTATCCAAAAGAAGTGATTTATTCTCAGCCGGAGTAGACATTCATGGGGTGCATAATTGGAATGACGAAGAGCCTAATTTTGCTCCTTGGTATGATAGCTTACGTTTTCCTGCTGCAGGGCAAGTAGCCTATAAAGCCTCTCCCGTATTTACTGCTAAAGGCTGGAAAAGCCCGGTATTATTTATTCATGGAGATGATGATAGAAATGTACCCTTTGCTGAAACCATTCATATGATTCAACAATTAAGAAGACAGAAAGTAGATGTGGAAGAAATAATTTTTCCAGATGAAATTCATGGCTTCTTATTATATAAAAGCTGGCTTAGAGTAGATGAAGCTGCCTTTGAATTTATAAACAGAAAATTTAAATAATGAGAAATAAAATTATCTTACTGATTTTTGTATTAAGTGTACAATTAATTACTTTAACTGCTCCAGCACAAACACCTGCTAATTTTTCACCTGCCACATACCAGGACGCTGATAGAAATAATCGCATTGCTACCACTTTTCCAGTTGCAGAACAGATGATCAAAAAATATGCAGAAGAACATCATTTTCCTGGTTATTCTTTTGGTATTGTAGTAGATGGCCAATTAGTTTTTAAAAGTAGCGGAGGCTATGCAAATTTGGAACAAAAAATTCCAGCCAGTTCTTCTTCTATGTTTAGAATAGCATCCATGTCTAAAAGCTTTACAGCTCTAGCTATATTACAATTAAGAGACCAGGGGAAATTACATTTAGATGATCCTGTTGAAATGTATATTCCTGCCATGAAAGGACAGGGCCTAACCAAGGACGCACCTGTTATAACTATCAGACATTTAATGAGTCATAGTGCAGGTTTTCCTGAAGATAACCCTTGGGGCGACAGACAATTAGCCGATACGGAAGAGGAATTATTAAAACTCATTAAAGCAGGTATTTCTTTCTCCAATGCAGCTGGTTTAGAATATGAGTATTCTAATTTAGGTTTTACAATGTTGGGTTATATTATTCATAAAGTATCTGGCTTAACCTATGATGCCTATATTAAAAAAAATATTTTAATGCCTATTGGCATGAAAGAAACTACTTACGAATTTGCGAATGTACCAGAGAAAACTTTAGCAAATGGGTATAGATATATTAATAATAATTGGAGAAAAGAAACTTTATTGCATGATGGTATTTATGGTTCTATGGGCGGTATGATTACCTCTATTGATATGTTTAGTAAATATGTTGCACTTCATGAAATGGCTTGGCCAGAAAGAAATGACGCAGAAACTTTTCCCATTAAAAGAAGTAGCCTTAGAGAAATGCATCAGGCTTCTAAATTTATTTCTTTAATGCCTAATTATACATATCCAAGCGGACGTGTGCTAGCAGCAACCAATAGTTATACCTATGGTTTAAACTGGATGCGCGATGCTTTAGGTAGAAATAGTGTAGGCCATAGTGGTGGCCTGCCTGGCTTTGGAAGCAACTGGCGTTTTATGCCTGAATATGGTATTGGGGTTATTTTATTTGCAAATGTTACTTACGCACCTACTTCAGTTATTAATATTGCAGTCTTAGATACTATTGTGCAATTGGCAAAATTAAAGCCAAGGATTATTAGTGTTTCTCCCATTTTACAAAAAAGAAAATTACAATTAGTTTCAATGTTACCTAATTTTACTACTAGTGCAGCAATTTTTGCAGAGAACTTTTTTGAAGACTATCCTATTGAAACTTTAAAGAAGGAGGCAGCTACCATTTTAAAAGAAGCAGGTGAAATTGTATCGGTGGGTGAAATGGTAGTAGAAAATCAAATGCGTGGCTATTGTATTATTCAATGTCAACAAAAGAAAATAAAATTAGCATTTACTTTAACACCAGAAAATCCAGGTTTAATACAGGAGTATCATTTAAATATTGTACCCAATAGTAATTAGTTTCCAATTTTAAGAGAAGTCATACTTAAAGACCCAGCCATTAATTTGTCGTTAAATAAATGAATGGATTCTCCTTTTTTTTGTAAGCCTAAAGTATAAATGAGTGGCAAATAATGATCAGGCGAAGGGATGGCTAATTTAAAGGCAGCACCCTGGTCTTGATAATTTATTAAAGGGGTATAATTTTCCTCCATTAATAATTTATTTATTGTAGCTCTAGCTTCAATGGCCCAGTCATAACCATAATCGTCTTTATCAAAATTGGCCCAATCTACCATTCTTAAATTGTGAACGATATTACCACTACCTATTATAAGCACGCCTTTTTCTCTTAATTTTTGTAGTTTTTGGGCCAGCTCAAAATGATGAATAGGGGGCTTAGAATAGTCTATACTTATTTGAATGACTGGTACATTGGCATTAGGATATAAATGCTTAATTACGCTCCATGCACCATGGTCAAGACCCCATTTTTCATCTAATTCAGTCATTGCTGGGGCTAAATAGGGGTCTAATAAAATTTTGGCATATTTGGCTAATTGAGGGTCTCCCTTTGCAGGATATTCCACCTCATATAATGCAGAAGGAAACCCAGTAAAATCATGTATAGTTGGAGGTTTTTCCATGGCGGTTATTTGGGTGCCTTGGGTGAACCAATGTGCTGAAATACATATAATAGCGCGTGGTGTGGCTAATGTAGTGGCCAGGTTTCTAAATCCTTTGACAAATTCATTCTCTTCTATGGCATTCATAGGGCTACCATGTCCTAAAAATAGGACCGGCATTTTGGGGCTTGCCTTCAAATCGCTAGACCAATTATATAAATCATTTAAATTTTGCATATGTATAAATATCTAAGCTATTTAAGACAGCTACGCCTAACAAAGGTATAACAAATGGATATTTATTATTTGTTAACATAAGCAATATATATTTCTAAAATCATCTACCATATTTACATTAATTTGCAGCTTCATTTAGCACTTTAATTTTTATTCTATTATGGAGGAACAAAAAAAGAAAAAACAAGCCAATATTCGTAAAGTTGTTATTAGTACTTTATTAGTCGTAGCCCTTTACTTTGGCGGCAAAAAAGTTATATTCTCACTTACACACGAGACTACTGATAATGCACAAATAGAAACTTCTATTGTGCCCGTTTTAACTAGGATTTCGGGATATGTGAAAACCATTTCTATTAAAGACTATGATTCTGTTGGGCAAAATCAGTTAGTAGCTGAGATTGATGATGCTGAATTGCAAATGCAATTAGAAGAACAAAAAGCCGACTTACAACAATCTTTGGCAGATGTTTCTAATGCACAAGCACAATTGGAAAATGGTATTTTAGCTTTAAAAAATAATAAAGGCATAATTGATTTAAAAATAATTAAGCAAAAAAAATCCAATAACGATTTAACAAGAGATCAAAATTTATTTAAAGAGCAAGCTATTACAAGAAAGCAATTAGAAGAAACAGAATTTCAATTATCTTCTTCTACACAAGAATTAAGCAATGCACAAACTGAATTAGCTACTGCTAATAATAGAATTGCCGTTTTAAGACAAAACGTGAATAGAGCGATGGCTTTGATTGATATGAAGAAAACTAAAATCAAAGAAACAGAATTAAAATTATCTTATACAAAAATTATTACACCTAGTGCGGGTAAAATTGGTAAGAAGAGTATTAATATTGGGCAGTTTGTACAAGCAGGTACACCATTATTTTCTATTGTAAATGATAGTACTTATTGGATTGTAGCTAATTTTAAAGAAAGCCAATTAGAGAGTTTACAAGAAGGTAAAAAAGTAAATATTCGTTTAGATGCCTTTGCAGATTTAGCAATAGAGGGTACTATAGTAAGCTTAAGCGATGCAACAGGTGCAAAATTTTCTTTACTTCCTCCAGATAATTCAAGTGGAAACTTTATTAAAGTAACACAGCGTATTCCTGTAAAAATTGCTATTAACAATCAAGCTGCTTTTAAAAATAAATTAAGAGCAGGTATGAGCGTATTTATCACCGTTGACAAATAGTTCATATGCCAGCGCTTAAGGGTTTCGCAAGAGCCATCATTGTTATTACTACTGTATCAGCTGCCATAATGGAGTTGATAGATACTTCTATAGTAAATGTTGCCTTAAATGATATTTCAGGAAGCTTAGGCGTTAGTATTGAAGATGTTAGCTGGGTGATTACCGCCTATGCTATTGCAAATGTTATTATTATACCCCTTACAGGTTTTTTAGCAGAATATTTTGGACGTAAAAATTATTACATCGTATCGATGATTATTTTTACAGCCGCATCCTATTTATGTGGTCAATCTGATAGTTTAATTGAATTAATTATTTGGAGATTTGTACAAGGTATTGGTGGTGGTGCATTACTATCTACCTCACAAGCTATTTTATTTGATGCCTTTGAACCTAAGGACCGACCTATGGCTGCAGGTTTATTTGGTATGGGTATTGTACTTGGTCCCACTTTAGGTCCTACTTTAGGTGGTTGGATTATTGAGCATAATAGCTGGCCTTTAATTTTCATGATTAATATTCCTATTGGTATTGTTGCTACCTTTTTATCTTTCACATTTATTGATAAAAAAGAAGGAGAAGGCAAAGGGAAGGATGCCATTAAGATTGATTATACAGGAATAATGCTACTCATGGCAGGTATTGGATGCCTGCAATATGTTTTAGAAAGAGGAGAATCGGAAGAATGGTTTAATAGTGAAACCATTCGCTATTGTTCTGGGATTGCTGTTATTGGGCTTGTCTCTTTTATATTATATGAATTAAATATCAAACAACCCGCAGTGAATTTAAGGGTGCTTAAAAATAGAAATCTAGCATTTACCACCATTTTTACTTTTGTTGCAGGGTTTGGTTTATTTACTTCTGTGTTTGTGTATCCAGTACTCGCACAAAGAATTATGGGCTATACTGCTTTTGAAACAGGTATCTCCCTATTACCTCCCACATTAGCAGGTGTGATTATGATGCCTATTATTGGAAAATTAATGAGTAAAGGGGTTACCCCTATTCCATTTGTGATAGTAGGATTTAGTTTGTTTTCAGTGTATGCTTTTTATAGTGCCAATATGCCTTTAGATGCAAGCAAATGGGATTTTTTCTGGCCTTTATTAGTAAGAGCCTTTGGTATTTCAATGAGTCAACTACCTTTAATTAATCAAGCCGTAGTAGGACTAGCACCTAAGGATTACGCAGCAGGTATTTCTTTAAATAATATGATTCGTCAATTAGGAGGTGCCTTTGGTATTGCCATGGCCAATAACTATGTGGCAAGACAATACTTTCTACACCGAACTAATCTAATTGCAAATATGCCATCGGATGGTGCACAGTGGCAGGAAAGAGTAACAGCCGTTACACAAGGTATTGCAGCTAGGTCGGGAGACTTACATGGAGCTACACAAAGAGCTTATAAAATGATTGATATGTCGGTAGATAGACAAGCTTATTATTTATCTTATTTAGATACTTTCAGATTAGTGGGAATTTTCTTCATTGTAGTTATTCCTTTGGTATTCTTTTTAAGAACGAATAAAAAAACAGATCAGGCTGCGGCAAAAGCTGCTGCTGAAGCACATTAAAATAATTGTATTTATACTTATAAAGTAAAGAGATATGAAAAAAATAGTTCTATGTATGGTTTTGGTAACGAGTGCTTATAGTATTTCGATAGCACAAAGCTTAATTAATGGGGAGCTTAAAAATTTATTAAATCAATCCTTACAATATTTTCCAAAAGTAAAGGAAGTGCAACAGTCTGTGCAATTAGCAGAAGATAAATTAATGCTTACAGAGTTGAATAAATATCCTGATATTACCATGGATGCGAGTTATGCTTATGTCCAACCTAAAATTGAAGTGGCCTTTGGTGAAAAAACTTTTCAATTTGCGCCAGTGCATAATGTTTCAGGGGCTTTAAACGGTAGCTATACTTTATTTGATTTTGGAAGGTTAGCATCTAATATTCAAAAGGCTAAATTAGAATTACAAACTTCTAAACATGTAGCAGAACAATTAAAGCATAGTTTATTTTTTCAAATAAGTCAGCTCTACTATCAAATAATATATGCTAAAAAAGCCATTGAAATACAAAATCAAGTTGTACAATTATTGGCAGAAAATAAAAATATAATTGAAACTCAACTAAAAAATGGTAATGCCATTCAATTAGATTTATTAACTATCCAGTCTAAAATTGATAATGAGTTAAATAGAAAAATTGACCTCGAAACCAATTTAAAAAAATTATTGAATTTATTAAATTATGCAACAGGGGTATCCACTATTAATGAAAGTCAATTAAGCATAAGTTTGAAAAATTATACATCTGATGAAGCCATGCAAATGGCCTTGATACATAATCCCAGCATAGCTATTGCAAAAGATAAGGTGAATGTTACAAAGGCAGAGGTCGCTATTACTAAATTAAATGAGCGCCCTTATGTAGGCATGAAGGCAAGTGTAGGGTCTAGAAATGGCTACCTGCCTCAAATTAACGACCCTCGTTTTAATTATAATGCAGGCATTGGATTTTCGGTACCGCTATTTAATGGCGGTAAGATCAAACAACAAATCAAGATTCAAGAACGTAGCTTGGCTTTAAGTGAAACCAATGTGCAATCTCAAATTCATGACTTTGAAAAAGATATTCAAGCAGCCTTAATAGATATTCAAAGCAATCAGGCTAGAATTAAAAATGCAGCTACTCAAATTGAGCAAGCAGCACTAGCGCAAAAATTAAGCGTGAGTAAATTAAAAAATGGTACAGCTACTCCTATTGAAATAACTTCTACCAATGCAGACTACCAAAGAGCATTATTGAATCAATTACAATACCAATATCAGCTTTGTAATGCTCAATTAGAACTCATTAAATTAATGGGAGTGGAATTAATCGACTAAAAGTCGGCGTAATCACGTGCGCTCATAAGTACAGTCTCATTTCTGTTTACAGAATTTTTATATTCAGGAGCCACTGAAATCTTTTTCCATAAGGGGGCTTCTCCAAAGGATTTCCAGTGCGCATTGCGGTCTTCCATATTGTTAAAGCTAGTCATGTAAATTAAATTAGGCATTCTGCTTCCTGCAATTACTTTTGAATAAAAAATTGCATTAAAATTAAGGCTTTCAAAAAGTGTTACTTCACCGCCTTCATTAAACATATGCACTTTTCTCAAATGTAAATTTTCTGTAGCACTTTCATAACTTCTATATTCATAAATGCGGCTATTCGATTTTGTTAAATTAGATGTAGTTACATACTGAGGCTGAAACTTAAAGGCTTTAGTAATAATTTTTTCTATTCTTGTATAAGGTAGGCTACTATCTGCATTTTCTAAATGAATAATAGCGTCATTAGCCATAGGATCTAACGCTTCTATTTTTTGATCTAGTTTATCTAGTTTTTGAATATTTTTAAAAGGAACCCATACATATAATCTTTTATCAGTAGCTGTATCGTTATCTAAAGGCGCAAAAACACCTACTTTTTTTATGTCATTGTTATGTAAAAAAGGTAGAAAGGTATTTTTCAAATACATGTCAATAAGCTCAACTTGTTTTGCTGTACTACAGTGATATATTTGAATTAAATAATAATCGCGTGCTGGTTCTTTTGCAACTTTTGAATTTTGTGCAGTAGCTACAATAGAGAAAATGATAAGACTTGCAAGCAAGCAACTTATATTAAATAATAATTTTTTCATAATTTGTTAATTTGAAAGGCCATTTGTTTAAAA
>RFVO01000043.1 GCA_009928005.1 Chitinophagia bacterium
AGTATATTTCCCCTCTTCAGCAATAATTTTCCTTTCTTCTCGTAAAGCATCTTTAATACTATTTTTAGCCTTTGCAGTAACCACGCTATTTAACCAATCCTCTGTTGGCTTTTGCTTATTACTGGTAATAATTTCAATTTGGTCACCACTTCTTAATTTATGACTAATGGGTACAAGCTTATGGTTTACTTTAGCACCAATACATTTTGAGCCAATGGCCGTATGTATATAAAAAGCAAAATCTAACGCAGAGCTATTAATTGGTAGCATTTTTACATCTCCTTTTGGAGTGTACACATAAATTTCTTCTGCTAAAAAAGAGGTTTTAAAGTCTTGTAAAAAATCAATTCCTTCTTCTTGCTGATTACCTAAGGCTTCTCTTATTTGCACAAACCATTTATCAAATCGGTCTTCGCTTTGAGAACCTTCTTTGTATTTAAAATGAGCAGCTAAACCTTTTTCGGCAATCTCATTCATTCTCTTGGTTCTAATTTGCACTTCTACCCATTTCCCATGTGGCCCCATTACTGTTGTGTGTAAGGCCTCATAACCATTACTCTTTGGATTGCTTAACCAGTCTCTTAATCTTTCTGGAGAAGGGCTATACTCGTCAGTCACCATAGAATATACTTTCCAGCAATCCTCTTTTTCTTTTTCTAAGGGAGAATTTAAAATAACGCGAATGGCAAATAAATCATACACTTCCTCAAAGCTTACTTCTTTCTTTTTTATTTTATTCCATATAGAATGAATGCTTTTAGGGCGTCCTTGAATTTCAAAGTCTAATTCAGCGGCCGTTAATTTTTCTTTCAAAGGACGAATAAATTCATTGATATATTTAGTGCGTTCTCTTTTTGTTTCTGCTAATTTTTTGGCAATCTCTTTATATATGGCAGGTTCCATATATTTCATAGATAAATCTTCTAATTCGGTTTTCACATTATATAAACCCATACGGTGTGCTAGAGGGGCGTAAACCCAAATAGTCTCTGAAGCAATTTTTAATTGTTTGTCTTGCTTCATAGCATCTAATGTGCGCATATTGTGCAGCCTGTCTGCCAGCTTAATTAATATAACCCTAGGATCATCGGTAAGTGTTAGTAGAATTTTCTTAAAATTTTCTGCTTGCTGACTACTATTGGTATCCATTACTGTAGATATCTTTGTTAAACCATCTACAATTTTAGCAATCTCATTACCGAATTCACTTTTAATATCGTCAAGTGCTATATCGGTATCTTCTACTGTATCATGTAATAATGCACAAATTGTACTTCTAACACCTAAGCCTATTTCTTCCACACAAATCATGGCCACAGCAAGAGGGTGTAATACATATGGCTCACCACTTTTTCTACGCATGGTTTTATGTGCCTCTGCAGCCATTTCAAAGGCAGTTCGAAGTAGTTCCTTATCTCCTTTTTTTAATTTTTCTCTTAGTGCCCTTAATAATGCACGATAATGTCGAACAATTTCTTTTTTTTCTTGTTCTTCATCTAAATTGTAATTTGTTACAATCTCAGCATTGGTATTGATATTCAAGGCTTCCATCTTCTTACGAAAATACGTAAAAGCGCTAGGATTTTTACAAAGAACAAACAGATAGTGTAACTTTGATCCGCAATGCCTAGTAAAGAACCCAAAAAAATATTTCAATTATCGCTTTTAAGGCGCGTTTTCTCGTTTGTAAAGCCTTACCGCTTTGTGTTTTTAGTATCTGTTTTTCTTTCCATCATTCTTGCCTTTACCACCCCTGTTAGGCCTTATTTAATTCAGGCCACAGTGAATGCAGCTATTGGTAAAACGGTGAACCTGCCATTTTGGGTGCATTGGTTTTTACCAGGAAATGCTTTTGAGTCTGTAATACATCTTATCTTATCTATTACTTTATTTCAGGTAGCCTTTATAATTTTTGAAACAATCATGCGCTTTTTTTTCACTTTTGGTATGGCATGGCTAGGACAACAGGTCATTAGAGATTTGCGCAATAAAGTATATGATAAAATTATGCATTGGGAAATGCGCCAGTTTGATAAAACACCCATTGGTACTTTAACTACCCGAACAATCAATGATATTGAAAGTATCAACGATATTTTTTCTGATGGGCTTATTCCTATTCTTGCAGACCTACTTACTATAATCGTAACGCTCACTACAATGTTTGTGATAGATTGGAAATTGACCCTTATTTGTTTGATTCCTTTTCCAATTATGATTGTGGCTACTTACTTTTTTAAAGAAAGCGTTAATAAAAGTTTTATACAAGTAAGAAATGCAGTGGCTGCATTAAATGCTTTTGTGCAAGAACATATTTCAGGTATGCAAGTAGTGCAAACTTTTGCAGCAGAAGAAAAGGAAATGTCGAAGTTTACAAAAATTAATGAAGGTCATAAGCAAGCCAATATAAGAGCCATTTTTGCTTATTCAGTTTTCTTTCCAGTAGTGGAAGTGGTCTTGGCTTTAAGTATTGGATTAATTGTATGGTGGGTGGCTGATAGGTCTTTAGATGCGGGGCTATTAGTGGCCTTTATTTTATTTTTAAATCAAATTTTCAGACCTCTTCGAATGATTGCCGATAAATTCAATGTCTTACAAATGGGTATGGTGGCGGCTGAGCGCGTATTTAAAGTCTTAGATAATGAAGATGTTACTTTAAATGAAGGCACTTATGCACCTGAAAAAATTCAAGGCAAAATAGAATTTAAGAATGTTTCTTTTGCTTATAACGAACCTAATTTTGTTTTAAAAAGTATAAATTTTACAGTACAAGCGGGTGAAACAATTGCACTTGTGGGACAAACTGGTTCTGGTAAAACGTCTATTATAAGTATACTCAATCGTTTGTATCCTTATCAATCTGGCACAATATTTTTAGATGACACTCCAATAGAATCTTTTGCATTAGGACGTTTACGCGCTTCAGTAGGTGTGGTATTGCAAGATGTGTTTTTATTTTCAGGTTCAGTGTATGATAATATTACTTTACGAAATACTAGTATTACTAAAGAACAAGTATATGATGCTGCTAAAATGATTGGCATGCACGATTTTATCATGCAACTTCCTGGGAGTTATGATTATCATGTAATGGAAAGAGGGGCTACCTTAAGTTTAGGCCAAAGACAATTATTAAGCTTTATTAGGGCATTATTATACAACCCTTCCATTTTGATATTGGATGAAGCCACTTCTTCAATCGATACAGAAAGTGAGCAACTTATAGAAAAAGCTATAGAAACACTTATTAAGGGAAGAACTTCAATTGTTATTGCACACCGTCTTTCAACTATTAGAAAAGCCTCTAAAATCATTGTTTTAGACAAGGGAGAAATAATGGAAATGGGTACCCATAATGAGCTTTTAGCTGTAGGTGGTTTTTATGCAAAATTGAGTGAAATGCAGTTTGCTGCTCAGAAAAAAATGATAGGTGTATAAGATATTGATTTTCAAGTTTTTATAATCAATTCAAATTTCTATTTTTGCCTACAATTTCTCTTTAAATTTATTCAATTTCAGATGCTTATTTCATATCTTTGCAGCAAATTTTGAAAAGAGTATGCTCCTTAAGCGCCTAAAACCTTTATTGGTAGTCAGTTTCGTAAGTATTTTCTTATTAAATACTATTACATTATTTGCGAATGAAAAAGCAGCTGTTGCTAAAGAAGAAGGTAGCTTTAATGTAACCGAAACCATTTTGGAGCACATCAAAGACGACCATAGTTGGCATTTATGGGGTCATACTACCATTTCTTTACCTGTAATTTTATATACACCTGCTGGCTTTGAAGTTTTTTCTTCTGCTAATTTAGTAAACGAACATCATGAGCCTGTGGTATACAAAGGAAACTTTGACTACAAATTAGTAGAAGGTAAAACTAAAATTGTAAACGCAGCAGGTGATGTAGACGAGTTAGCTAGTAAAAAATTATGGGATTTTTCAATTACAAAAAACGTAGCTAGTTTATTTATATCAGTTATTATTTTATTGTTGGTTGTTTTAACAGCAGCCGGTGCTTATAAGAAAACGGGTATTAAATCTGCCCCTAAAGGACTTCAATCTTTTATGGAGCCTATTGTTTTATTTGTAAGAGATGAAATTGCGCTTCCTAATATTGGTGCGAAGCGTCATGCAAAATACATGCCTTTCTTATTAACTATTTTCTTTTTAATATTAACGAATAATTTTTTAGGCTTAATTCCTTTATTTCCAGGTGGGGCGAATGTAAGTGGTAACATAGCGTTTACTATGACCTTAGCCGTTTGTGTTTTTATTGTGGTGAATTTAAGTTCAAATAAAAACTATTGGGAGCATATTTTCTGGATGCCCGGTATGCATTGGTCTATGAAATTATTTTTAGCACCTATTGAATTAATTGGGGTTTTTAACAAACCTATTTCTTTAATGATTCGACTATTTGCAAATATTACTGCTGGTCATATATTGGTATTAAGTTTGGTTTGTTTGATATTTATTTTTAAAACAGTATATGCAGCTGCAGTAGCAGTACCTTTTGTAATATTTATATTCTTGATAGAATTGCTAGTTGCTTTTTTACAAGCCTATATTTTTACAATGCTCACTGCAATGTATATTGGAATGGCATCAGAGGAAGCACATCATGATCATCATTAATAATATTTATAAATTTTTTTCAATAACAATTAAAACGTAAAAAAATGGTAGTAGGAAGTGTTGCCGCAATCGGCGCTGGATTAGCTGCTATCGGTGCTGGAATTGGCATCGGTCTAATTGGTAAAGGAGCGGTAGAAAGTATTGCTCGTCAACCAGAAGCAGTAAATGATATTCGTTCTAACATGATCGTAATGGCTGCCTTCGTTGAGGCCGTAGCCTTATTTGCGGTGGTGGTTGCCCTATTGGGGAACGGATAATCTATCAAAAGATTTCCAAAAGCATTATAGGCCCTAGCACAGGGCGAAGGGCCTATAATTTTTTAAACAAAGTGTTGTAGAAAAAGATTTTTAAAAGAAAAGATTTTAAATCATTAAGATAAATTAAGGATTATGTTTTTAGAAATAAACCCATTAGTGCTACCAGATATCGGATTGGTATTCTGGAATACTGTTGCCTTTCTTGGACTACTTGTTGTTTTAGGCAAGTTTGCTTGGAAGCCTATGTTGAAAGCTATCTCTGATAGAGAAAAAGGCATCGAGGATTCTTTAGCCAAGGCAGACAAAATGAAAGCAGATTTATCTGCTATGCAAAATGAAAATGAGGCATTATTAACTAAAGCGAGAGAAGAAAGAGCTACCCTTATAAAAGAAGCTAAAGAAGCTTCTGAAAAAATGGTAGCTGAAGCAAAAGATAAAGCGAAGTCTGAATATGAAAGAATTGTGGCAGACGCTCAAGTGGCTATTAACCAACAAAAAAATGCAGCCTTAACGGAAGTTAAAAACCAAGTAGGTAGCTTAGTGGTGGAGGTAGCTGAGAAAGTATTAAGACGCGAGCTTACCAATAAAGCAGAACAAGAAGCCTATATTAAGCAATTAGCAGACGGAGTTAAGTTAAACTAAATTTTAAAAAATGCCCAACGCACGTTTAGCAGGTAGATACGCAAAGAGCTTATTAGATTTGGCCACAGAAAAAGGCCAATTAGAGGCAGTGTATGCGGATATGAAATATATTCATGAAGTATGCCATGCTAGTAGTGACTTTGTAAATATCTTACGCAGTCCTATTATTAAAGCCGATCAAAAAAATAGCATCATTAATGAAGTACTTAAAAATAAAGTAAGCGTTTTAACCAATTCCTTCACTATATTATTGGTTAAAAAAGGAAGAGAATTAGAATTGCCTGAAATGGCTATTGCCTTTATTGAGCAGTATAATGCCATTAAAGGAATTCACCAAGTTACCTTAACCACTGCAGTGGCAGTAAGTGAGGACATTAAAAAATCGATTGAGCAAAAAGTAAAAACAGCTTCTAATTTTACAACCATTGAATTAACGACTAAAACAGATGAAAGTTTAATTGGTGGGTTTGTTCTAGAGTTTAATAATAATTTAGTGGACGCTAGTATTGCTAGAGATTTAAAAGACATTAAAAAACAATTTTTGAACAACGAGTTCATTAGTAAAATATAAATAATCATACATTAAAATAGACTGTTATGGCGGACATTAAACCAGATGAAATTTCGGCGATTCTTAGACAACAATTAAGCAACTTTAATGCTTCAGCAGATTTAGAAGAAGTAGGAACTGTTCTACAGGTGGGTGATGGTATTGCCCGTGTATATGGTTTGAATGGTGTTAGAAGTGGTGAGCTTGTTGAATTTGAGAATGGCACTAAAGCTATTGCACTTAACCTTGAAGAAGATAATGTGGGTGTGGTATTGATGGGTGATAGCAAAGGTGTTAAAGAAGGAAACAAAGTAAAAAGAACAGGTGAGATTGCCTCAATTAAAGTAGGAGATGGTCTTGCTGGTCGTGTTATTAATACATTAGGAGAGCCCATTGATGGTAAGGGCCCTATTAAAGGTGAATTATATGAAATGCCATTGGAGCGTAAAGCACCAGGGGTAATTTTCCGTGAGCCAGTAAAAGAACCATTACAAACAGGTATTAAGGCTATCGATGCAATGATTCCTATTGGACGTGGACAGCGTGAGTTAGTAATTGGTGACCGTCAAACAGGTAAAACAGCAATTTGTGTAGATACTATCATTAATCAAAAAGAATTTTTTGATGCAGGTAAACCAGTGTATTGTATCTATGTAGCGATTGGTCAAAAAGCATCTACTATTGCAGGTGTGATGAAAACATTAGAAGATAATGGTGCCATGGCATATACTATTATTGTAGCTGCTCCTGCGGCAGATCCTGCACCACTTCAATTCTATGCTCCATTTGCCGGTGCAGCCATTGGAGAGTTCTTCCGTGATACAGGTCGTCCAGCATTAATTGTTTATGACGATTTATCAAAGCAAGCAGTGGCTTATCGTGAGGTTTCTTTATTATTACGTCGTCCTCCAGGACGTGAAGCTTATCCTGGTGATGTATTCTATTTGCATAGTCGTTTATTAGAGCGTGCTGCAAAAGTTATTGCCAATGATGAAGTAGCTAAAAATATGAACGATTTACCAGCTTCTATTAAGCACTTAGTTAAAGGAGGAGGATCTCTAACCGCCTTACCCATTATTGAAACACAAGCGGGTGACGTATCTGCCTATATTCCTACCAATGTAATTTCAATTACTGACGGACAAATATTCTTAGAAGGCAACTTGTTTAATTCTGGTATCCGTCCAGCGATTAACGTAGGTATCTCTGTAAGTCGTGTGGGTGGTAATGCACAAATTAAATCTATGAAAAAAGTATCTGGTACTTTGAAATTAGACCAGGCCTTATATCGTGAGTTAGAAGCTTTCTCAAAATTTGGAGGTGACTTAGATGCGGCAACTAAATCGGTAATTGATAAAGGTGCTAGAAACGTGGAAATTTTAAAGCAAGCTCAGTACACTCCTTTCACAGTAGAAAAACAAGTAGCTATTATATATTTAGGTACAAATGGTTTATTGAAAGAAGTAGCTGTGCGTAAAGTAAAAGAATTTGAAACTCATTTCTTATTAGAAATGTCTAACAAATTACCTCATGTGCTTGCAGAATTTAAGAAAGGTAATTTACCAGAAGATGGTTTGAAGCAAATGGTAGAATTAGCCAATAGCATTATTCCTCAATACAAATAGTATTAGTTAATATTAAATTGATATAAAACCCCGAACTATGTTTGGGGTTTTTTGTTATTATGTTAGTATGGCAGTTATTAAAGTTGAAAATATAAGTAAGCATTTTGGTACACTGAAAGCGGTGGACAATCTCAGTTTTGAAGTTGAGGCTGGGCAAGTCTTTGGCTTTTTAGGCCAAAATGGCTCTGGGAAAAGCACTACCATTCGTATGCTTTTATCTTTGATTCACCCAAGTAGCGGAAGTATAGAGCTATTTGGAAAGTCCATCCAAAAAAATAGAGATACTATTTTAGAGCAGGTAGGTGCAATTATTGAAAGGCCCGATTTATATCCCTATTTAACGGCAACAGAACATTTACAATTGTTTGCCAAAGTAAGAAAGCAGAAAGTAGCTCCCATTAATATTACAAAAACTTTAGAGCAGGTAGGTTTATCAAATCGATCTCAAGATAAAGTACAAACCTTTTCTTTGGGTATGAAGCAGCGCTTAGGTATTGCCATTGCACTTGTGCATAATCCCAGCTTAATTATTTTAGACGAACCTACCAATGGTTTAGATCCACAAGGGATTGCCGATATTCGAGCCCTCATTCAATACTTAGCTAAAGAAGAAGGTAAGACTGTTTTTGTTTCTTCTCATCTACTTTCTGAAATAGAACAAATGGCCCATCAAATTTTAATTATACATCAGGGTAAAAAAATGGTAGAAGGAGTAACCAAAGAATTATTAGATCCTGAAAAAAGAATTGTACAAATAAAAACAATGGATGATGCAAAGGCCTTGGCAATTATATCGGCAGGTGGTTTTAGTCAATACTTATTGAATAGAAAGGAAGGTCTCTTTTTAAAATTACCCACAACTGCTATTCCTATACTTAATGAAAGCCTTGTCCAGTCAGGGATGGCGGTCTTGGGCATTGAAACCAAGAATTCTTTAGAAGATTATTTTTTACAAATTACTTCAAACGCTTAGCAATGTGGTCACTTATACAAATAGAATTATATAAAATATTTAGACGCCCTAGAACCTATATTGCTTTTGGAGCTATAGCGACTCTTATTGTTGTTATCCAATTGGGATTAAAAATTGATGGTGATGCTTATGCAGGTTTTCTAATGAAGGATATCAATGATACTTTAACGGTTGATGGTAAAGTATTGAATGGCTATTTAATTTGCTATATCTTATTACAATTATTATTAGTGCATGTGCCCTTGCTCGTAGCACTTATTGCTGCTGATATGATTTCTGGCGAAGCCAATTTAGGCACACTTCGTCTATTATTTACAACGCCCTATAATAGAACGCATTGGGTTCTAGCTAAATTTATTGCAGCTAGTATTTATACTATTTTACTTTTAATATGGCTGGCTTTCTTGGCGCTATTTGTAAGTATGTGGATATTTGGCACTGACGATTTATTTTTAATGAAGTCAAATTATGTTGTATTAATAGAGCAATCGGATGTTTTGTGGAGATATGTAGGTGCTTTTGTATTTGCTAGTTTTTCTTTGTTAACCGTTACTAGTCTTGGTTTTTTAATGTCTAGTTTATCTAGTAATTCAATAGGTCCCATAGTAGGTACTATGAGCGCCATTGTATTTTTTACCATTTTAAGTACTTTAAATATTCCTTTATTTAATCTAGTGAAGCCTTATTTATTTACTACCCATATGAATAATTGGAAAGAATTTTTTGATTTAAAAACAAATCTAGACAATGAAGCCATTAGAGGGAGTATTTTAAACATAGCTAAAATTAAAACCTCTTTAATAGTATTAACTCTTCATATAATTTTATTTGTTACCGCCTCTGTTATTATTATTAAGAAAAAAGATATACTCAGTTAAAATGCAACCCAAAAAACCAAAAAATATTGTAAGCTCCTTTATGGCTTTCGCCTTCCTTTTATTTTTATCTGTGAATGGGATGGCTCAAACCGACCCATTAATAGAAAAAGTAAGCCAAAAGCTAGCTCAAGTAAATGACTATGTTGCAGAAGGGGTCATGAAAACAGATGTTGCTTTTATCAAAGCCTCTTTAGGAAAAGTTAAGGTATACTTTAAAAAGCCTAATTTATTAAAAGTAAAAAAAGAAGGGGGTATTTCCTTATTACCAAGGGGTGGGGTGTCGCTTACTATTAATACATTATTAAATACCAAACAGTACACAACCATTTCTGCGGGCACACAGATTTTGAATGGGAAAAATCTAACGGTGATAAAATTAATTCCAACAGATGAAAATTTAGATTGGGTAATTTCTACATTATGGATTGACCCAACAGAAGCCCTAGTATATAAAACTGCTACCACCACTAAGGAAAATGGAAGTTACGAAATAATTATGAAGTATGGTGACTATGCTAAACAAGGACTTGCTAGTAAAATTATATTTAGTTTTAACACCAAAGATTATAAATTACCAAATGGTATTACTTTAGAATTTGGGGATGAAGACCCTACGGCTAAACAAAAAGCGCTTAAAAATAAAAAAGGTACTATTGAAATAACTTATTCAAAGTATACAATAAATAAAGGCATACCTAATAATATTTTTTAATTATGCGTAGTTATTTATTCATTATTTGCCTTTTGTTGACATGCATCGGTGCTCAAGCGCAATTTAATAGTTATGTAAAAAATTTAGAAGCTGCTGTTCAGCTTTTTGATAAAAGCCAAACCAAGGAAAATTACGAATTAGTATATTCAAAAATGGAAGAAATTTCTAAGCAAGCACCCAATGAGTGGTTGCCTGCTTATTATGCAAGTATTATCAAGGCTAGAATGGCTTTAAAAAAAATGGGTAATCCAGATGCACTAGCTGACCAAGCTATTCAATGGCTTAATTATACTAAATCCAAACACAATAGTGATGAAGTACTTTGTTTAGAAAGTTTGGTGTATAGCTCTAAAATGTCAATAAATCCCGTCTTTAGATGGAAGGCTTATGAAGCTAGAATTAATAAGCCATTAGAGCAAGCGATGGCTTTGAATAAAAATAATCCGAGGTCTTATATTTTAAAAGCCAATATAATATATAAAATGCCTATACTATTTGGTGGTGGTTGTGCAGATGCAAGGCCATTGATTCAAAAAGCAAAAATAATTTTTGACACACAAAAAGAAGAGTTCAATATAATGCCACATTGGGGTAGGCCATTACTAAATGACTTAATGAAGGCTTGTCCTATAGATTAGCCTTCATTTTCATATAATCTTTCATCCACTGCACCTGCAAACATTCTTGCACTAATTTTCTTAAGTGGGTTTAGTCGCATATCTGTATAACCTTTTCTTGCGTGTATAATTCTAGCGCATTCAAAAAGACTTGCTGTAAAGGAACCCGCATCAGCTTTGTTTTTTCCTGCAATATCAAAGGCAGTACCATGGTCCGGGCTAGTTCTAACAATGGGAAGCCCTGCTGTAAAATTTACACCCTCTCCAAAGGCCAATGATTTAAAGGGTATAAGCCCTTGATCATGATACATGGCAAGAACGCCATCAAATTTTTCATGTGCGCCTCTTGCAAAAAAAGCATCTGCAGAGTAAGGGCCGTATACCAACATTTGTTGCTTACTTTCTTTAATGGCAGGCTTGATAATTTCAATTTCTTCTTTACCAATTAATCCTTCATCACCTGCATGTGGGTTTAAAGCTAATACGGCAATGCGGGGTGTATCAATTCCAAAATCTTTTTTCAAACTACTATTTAAAATACTTAGTTTTTGTTTTATTTTATCCTTCGTGATATGTTTACCTACTTCTTGTATGGTTACATGTTCAGTGACCAAGGCCATTTTTAAATTTTCGGCTACAAGCAACATTAAGTTTTCAGTATTGCCAAAGGCAGCTTGTAAATAAGGTGTATGTCCGCTAAAGTTAAAATTAGGGGATTGAATATTTTTTTTATGAATAGGTGCTGTAACAATACCTTCAATTTGTTTGTTTTTTAAAGCGGCTACAGCAGCTTCTAAAGAAATCAATGCATATTTCCCACCAAGCTCTGTCATCTCTCCAGGGGTAATGGCTACTTCTTCTTCCCAACAGTTTACTAAATTTACTTGCTTGGTATTTAATTTTGAAAGGTCAGTGGCTGCTGCAAAATTGATAGCATATTCAGGCAGGCCTTTTCTATAAAAGTTGATTGCTTTATTATTGGCAAATATGACTGGAATGATGAAATCTAAGATGCGACTATCGGATAGAGATTTGATGATTAGTTCAATGCCAATACCATTTAAATCGCCACAGGTAAAGCCTATAATTGGTTTTTTGATGTCTGGGTTCATATCCATTTGATTAGGCTGTAAAAGTACGCACAAAAACCTAACTTTGCCTCATGCAATACACGCTAAAAAAATCATTGGGGCAGCATTTTCTAAATGACGCTCAAGTTTGTAAGGATATTCAGGCAGTATTGCTAGCGCAGCCCATTAAGCAGTTGCTAGAAGTGGGTCCAGGCGCAGGGGCTTTAACGAAATATATTCAGAATATTCCAACACAGTCATTTAAAGCCATCGAATTAGACCGTGAAAAAGTTGCTTTTTTAAACAGTGAATTTCCGGCATTAAAAGATAAATTAATTCTAGCCGATATTTTAGAGGCGACCCTTCCCTTTGATAATGAATTTGTAGTGGTAGGTAATTTTCCTTATAATATTTCTACACAAATTGTATTTAAGATTTTAGAATGGAAAGAGCAGGTGCCCATGATGGTTGGTATGTTTCAAAAGGAAGTGGCAGAAAGAATTGCTGCAAAGCCTAATTCAAAAGCTTATGGAATATTAAGTGTTTTAACACAGGCATTTTATGATGTTTCATATTTATTTGATGTGCCGCCTTCTGCTTTTACCCCGCCCCCTAAAGTGATGAGTGGGGTGATTCAATTGTCTAGAAAAAATAATTTTCCGAAATTTGTTTCTGAAAAACTATTTTATCACATTGTTAAAATGGCATTTGGACAAAGAAGAAAAATGTTAAGAAATCCCTTAAAGCCTTATTTTAGTGCAGCACAATTGCAGGATTCAATATTTACGAAAAGAGCTGAAAACCTTACCTATGATGACTATGCTGCCTTAACTTTTAAAATGCATATAGAATAAAATGGCTTTGAAAATAATTATAACTGCACCCGTGCATCCTTTTTTATTGGATACTTTTAAAGAAAAAGGATATATCATTCAATATGAACCTACTATTAGTTATGAGGCCTTAATGAATTGTATTGATACAGCGAATGGATTAATTGTAACCACACGTTTAAAAATAGATTCTCATATTTTAGCAAAAGCCAATCAACTAAAGTGGATTGGACGAATTGGAAGTGGGATGGAATTAATTGATACAGAGTTTGCAGCTACTAAAAATATACTATGTGTAAGTAGCCCAGAGGGGAATAAAACAACAGTGGGAGAGCATACTTTAGGTTTATTATTAAGTTTGATGAACCGCATACATAGTTCTTATACTGAAGTAAGAGCAGGTAAATGGATTCGGGATGCAAATAGAGCAGATGAACTTACTGGAAAAATTGTGGGCATTATTGGCTTTGGAAATACAGGTGCTGCTTTTGCAAAAGTTTTGTCTGGCTTTGATGTAGAAATTCTAGCACACGATATTTATAAAACTGGATTTGAGACAGCTCAAATAAAAGCGGCAAGCTTGGAAATGATTCAAGAAAAAGCGGATGTCATTAGCTTGCATTTACCTCTTACTCATTTAACGCATCATTATGCCAATAATACCTTTTTTAATCGCCTCCAAAAGAAGCCTTATTTTATAAGTACCTGCAGAGGTTCGGTTACTGAACCCGCTGCTGTTTTAGAGGCTATACAAAATAAGCAAATTAGGGGGGTAGGTTTAGACGTACTAGAAAAAGAGCCTATTGGCTTACATACAGGCCAAGAAATGGCTGTTTTAGAAGCACTTATGATGCATCCAAATTGTATAATAACACCTCATATTGCAGGGTATAGCCACGAGGCCTTCTATAAAATGTCTAAAGTGATCTTAGAAAAATTAGGAATCATTTAACCAATATTTTATATCTTTGTACCATGCAACGCTTCACTTATGTGGCGTTGTATTTTTTTTATAACTAAACTAAGGATATGAGCGAAACTACAGTATATGTGACCCAAGATACTTTTGATAAAATGCGTGAGCAATTACAAAAGATGAAGTCAGTAGATCGTCCTGCTGCTTCTAGAGCTATTGCTGAAGCAAGAGAAAAAGGAGACTTAAAAGAGAATGCTGAATATGATTCTGCTAAGGAAGCGCAAGGTATGTTGGAAGCAAAAATTAAACAATTAGAAGCTACTATTTCGAATGCTAAAATAGTGGATACAAGTACCATTGATACAAGTAAGGTAACTATTCTTACAAAGGTAACTATAACTAATCAAGCAACTAAAAAAACAATGACTTATCAATTGGTAGGAGAAAAGGAAGCCGATTTAAAAGCGGGTAAAATTTCTGCTTCTTCGCCTATTGGAAAAGGTTTAATTGGTAAAAAAGTAGGAGAACTGGCAGAAATTCAAGCGCCTAATGGGGTAATGAAATTCGTAGTAGATAATATTACTATCTAATTTTTTCAAAATAAATAAAAGCCATGACCCTTTTTTCAAAAATAATCAATGGCGAAATTCCCTCTTATAAAATTGCGGAATCAGAAAAGTTTTATGCTTTTTTAGATATTTTTCCTTTGCAAAAAGGCCATACTTTAGTTGTGCCTAAAATAGAAGTAGATAAAATTTTTGAAGTTCCAGATACTTATTTAAGTGAATTTTTAATATTCGCAAAACCTATTGCGGCAGCCATTGAAAAAAGCTTTCCTTGTAATAGAGTAGGTATGGTTACGGTAGGTTTAGAAGTGCCTCATTCACATTTACATTTAATACCTATAAATGCAGCAGCTGATATGGAATTTTCTCAGCCTAAACTTTCATTAAGCAAAGAAGAGTTTAAAGCCATTCAAGATTTAATTATAAGTAAATTATAAATATAGGGTACTCAAAAATAGTTTATCATTTACAATGCAAGCTTAAAAATGTGCATACTAGAATAAAATTACTTTTTTAGTCGCTCCGGATTTTTACTAAGAAAGGCCTCCCAGCTATTGGCTTTTTTAGAAGATTTTTTCCCTTTTACAATTTTAGCTGTAGGCAAAATTAAGCCACTAATTTGGTAATGATGACAAAGGGCAACACCTAAGGCATCAGTGGCATCATAGTATTTAGGTTGTTTTTTAATAGCTAAAATACGCTCCAACATTTTCCAAATCATTTCTTTATCGGCATTACCATTACCTGTTATGGATTGCTTTACTTTTTTTGGTGCATATTCGGAAACTGGAATTTTAAAATGCATGGCTGCGGCGATGGCTACCCCTTGCGCACGGCCTAGCTTTAACATGCTTTGTATATTCTTTCCAAAAAAAGGAGCTTCAATGGCAAAATGAGTTGGTTGATAAGTTTCAATTAATTCAATAATTCTTGCATGAATCATTTGAAGTCTTGCATAAATGTCTTTTTCCTTAGTCATTTTTAAGACATCCATCGTAATAAGGGTAGGTTTAGGTCCCCCTTTTAAAATTGCATAACCCAGTATTTGGGTGCCTGGATCAATTCCTAAAATAATGGGTGTTTTTGACATGTACAATAAAGTTACATATATCATAGCAAATTCCGAACTTTGGAGCAATGAATCAAGAGCGCATCCAAAAAATTAGAACCATCCTTAATAATTCTATTGGATTTATTTTGTTCCTTGTATGTGCAGTAGCTATTTATAATAAAGTAGCTTCAAATGACAACCTCAATGAATTTGGAGATCAAATCAAAAAACAATTTTATACCATTGGCTTTTTTCAGTGGACTGTTTTAATTATTTTATTTGTTTTAAATTATTTAATGGAATCTATTAAATGGAAGTTGGTCTTGGCTGAATTAAATCCAACTTCAATTTTAAAATCTTTTAAATCTGTTTTAGTAGGCCAGGCTTTTGCCTTTTTTACACCTGTTAGATCTGGTGATTATGTAGGTAGAATTTTATTCTTAGAACCAGGTAATAAATTAAAAGGGTTAGCCCAAATGGCTTGGGCCTCTTATGCGCAGTTATTAATTACTTTATTTTTCGGAAGTATCGGTTTATTTTATAATCTGCCTTTTTTACCTTGGCTAAAATGGGTGGGACCTTTTATAGCAGCTGCTGCATGGATCATTTATTTTCATCCTGGTCA
>RFVO01000044.1 GCA_009928005.1 Chitinophagia bacterium
CCCACTGTTTTATGGTGATAGGCAATTAATGCGCCACCATTAAAGGCATTGCTAATTCCTCCTCTTATATCTAATACTCTGTATTGAGTAGTATCTTTTTTCAAAGCGATATCCAAAGGGCTTAAGGCAAAAACATTTTCATTTTCATTGGCTTCGACAAAACTATCCGATTTTAAGTATTTAATATTTACTTGGAATAAATCAATCATGGATAAAATACCAAATCCAACTAATAATATAGTTTGGTTGATTACTTTTTTAATAGCTAAAAATACTAAGGCAATAAGTAAGCCTAAGTATAAAAAGAATTTGACAATATCTGCTTCTATTAATGATTTTCTGTCGGTAGCAATGGCATTCACTAAATCATTTGCAGGAGTTTCAAAAGCTGCTTTTTGATTCGCGTCTGGAATTTTAGCTATTTGAGATAATAAATTAATTTCAGATTCGCTTTTGAAGCTACTAGTGAAGTAAATATATAATACAGTAGCTAAAACTAATCCAGTAACAATAAAACTAGGCTTGTATTTTTTTAATATGGTTTTAAAATCGGTCTCTACGCTTATTGCTGCCATTCCATATAAAGCCATGATACCTAATAGTAGAGTAGGAATAATCATTATCATACTAGGGGCTCTGAACTTATTGTAAAGTGGCAGATGATCAAACATGAATACATTAAAAGCTTCGAAATAACTTCCAGCGCTTAACATGAATGAAAAAACAATAGTAGCAGTAATCCACCAGCGATGTATGTTAGTTGAGCTTGATAAACCTATTAAAGCAAACAAACAAATAACTAGACCTGCATATGGGGGGCCGGATGTTCCACCAATACCTCCCCAATAAAGTGAGGCAAATCCTTGTAATTGTTGCCCTATTTGAGGTTGCATTTGTTGTAAGGTTTCTAAAGCTTTTGAATTTGAAGGGTCCATTTGGGTTAATCCGCTGGCTCCTCCATATATTCCTGAGAACATCAAAACCAAGGGCTCGGTTTTGAACATACTATAAGAAAATGCATAGTCTTTATTTAATCCAGTGGTAGTGGTTTTACTATCCTTATTCACAAGTACACTTCCACCTCTTATAGATTCCTTCCCATATTCATATGTGCTGGCTAATAATGGAGCATTTACAGCTACACCCAATAGTCCACCAATGCAAGCAGCCACAAATGTTTTTAGTATATGATTGAATTCTTTTTCCTTAATCCATTTTATTAAAAAGAAAATTGACATAAAAGCTACAATAATTATTCCGTAATAAGTTATTTGCAAGTGGTTGGCTCCTACAAATAAAGTGGTAGCAATTCCTGTGAGTATTGCGCCCCATAAATACTTCTTTTGAAAAATTAACAGAATAGCTGCAATAAAAAATGGTAAGTAAGCAATAGCATGCATTTTAGTAATATGACCAACTGTTACAATAATGGGATTGTAGGTAGCATAACTATAACCCAACGCACCAATTACACTTATGATAGTATTAAAACCAAGTACTTGTGCTAAGAAATAAAAACATAAACTTGCTAAGAAAAATAAACTAATGGGTTCTGCTAATTTTAAAGTAAAAATTTGGTCTAATATTCCAATCGAATAGGCGAAGCCTGGAACTCCTGTAATTTGATAAGTGGGCATACCTCCAAACATACTATTAGTCCATAAAGGGGTATGTCCATTTTTTTCGGCATAGAGCATTGCGTCCTGCGCCATTCCTTTCCATTGAGTAATATCTTGTTGTTGTAAAACCTTGCCTTCTAAAGCAGGCTTACAATAAATTATTGCTACTATTGCAAATATGGACACGGCAATAATATGGGGTAGGGCCGACTTGAAAATAGACTTCAACATATTCAGATTTTTATACCAACAAACCTACGACTAAAAAGGCTTTTTAAGTAATTTTAGTACCTTGTAAATATTAACAAATAGAATGAAAAACCAGACCTCTTTTACATTTGTCTCCAAGCTTGCCATAATATGTAATGCCTTCTATTTATTTATTAGCGCCTTTTTGTTTTTATCTTGGTTAAAAATACCTGCATATATAGCCAATTTTATAGCCGTTTTAGGGCTTGAAATGGCCCCTTTTGTGAACTTAGTATTTGTTATATGGTTTATCATTAATCTGCTATTTAAAAAACAGATTGATTTACCTAAATGGCAAACAATTATTAACTTTTCAATGTTATTGTTACAAATTACACTACTAATTATTTAATTTGAATTATGATTCATTCCATTTTAAAAGACAAGCCCACTAAATTATTTTTAGGTATCACCGCTTTTTTTGTGGCCAATGCCTTAATTGCAGAATGTATTGGAGGTAAAATATTTTCTTTAGAAAAAGTATTTGGGCTAGCACCTTCCAATTTAACTTTATTTGGAGTGTCTAATCTTTCTTTTAATTTAACCTGTGGCGTTTTATTATGGCCGCTTGAATTTGTTATAACCGATATTGTGAATGAATACTTTGGCCCAAAAGCAGTAAGAAGAATTAGTTATACTGCCGTGGCTTTAATTAGTTATGCTTTTTTAATGTTTTATTTAGCTATGCATATTGCACCTGCTCAATTTTGGGTAGAATCAAAAACTGCTGATGGTATGCCCAATATGCAATTGGCTTTTGAATCTATATTTGGACAAGGTATGTGGATTATTTTAGGAAGTTTAATAGCTTTTTTAGTAAGTCAGTTTATTGATGTGTATGTTTTTCACAGAATTAAAAAAATGACTGGAGACAAAATGATATGGCTGCGCGCCACTGGATCAACAGTTGTTTCTCAATTGGTAGACAGCTTCTTGGTTTTATTTATAGCCTTTAAAATAGGCAATGGCTGGAGCTGGTCTACAGTGCTGGCTGTTTGTGTCGTAAATTATATATACAAGTTTACCATGGCCATTATTTTAACGCCTTTAATTGCTTTTATTGAAGGAAGAATTGAAAAGTATTTAGGACATGATTTAGCCAAGAAGATGAAATTGCAAGCAATGGGCTTGGAGAATGAGGTTTAGAAGCGTTGTTTCAAAATTTGAATAGCTACTTTATCAATAGGAAGGCTCATTGTTTCTTCATTCAAGTTTTCAAAATTTACCCAACGGAAGGACTCAAATGTTCCTTTTTTATCATCAATTTGTGCTGGGCTGAAGTCAAAATTTTTCTCGCTGGTTTTAATCTTATCACATTCAGTACTAGTTACCATATAATAAATGGAAATGATTTGGTCTTTTTTATTAAAGGCGGATATTTGAAAAAAATCGGTGGTGTATAAATGAGCGCCTACAGTTACCTTAATTCCCGTTTCTTCCACAAATTCTCTTGCTAATCCATCGCGTGTACCTTCGCCAAATTCAAGCCCGCCTCCAGGAAGTTTTGTAAAAAACTCTCCTCTAATATATTCGTCACTAACGAGTAATCTATTTTGAGCATCAAGTAATAAGCCATACACACGAACATTAAATAAAGCCATAAAAAACTATTAGTGGATGAATTAAATTTTCAATATTTAAGTTTTCAGTTATTATTTTTCAATAAATCTTTCGATAATTTTTTTAAATATCTAATGCACCACTAAAAACAAAGGTGCCAGGACCCATTAAATAAATATTGTCAAAAATATTATCTCCTCTATTATTAAAACTTACGGCTAGTTTTCCGCCTAAAGTTTCAATATTTATTCTTTGTTCACCTAATTTTTCAATACCTGCAATTAAGGCAGAAGCAGTAACGCCTGTGCCACAGCTAAAAGTTTCATTCTCCACCCCACGCTCATAGGTTCTAACAAAAATTTGTCGTTCTTCTTGTTGAACAAAATTTACATTTATGCCTTCTTCTTTAAATCTTTCGTTGTAGCGAATCATTTGTCCTAGTCCTACTACATCCACACTATTTACACTATCTACAAATTCAATATAATGAGGAGAGCCTGTATTCAATACATAAAATGTAACATCGCCTTCAATATTTTTCTCAACTGATTTTACATCAATCATTTTTAAATGCACCCAACCTTCAGCATCAATTTTTGATTCATGTGGGCCATCAATAGCAATAAATGAATAGATATCTTTTTTTATCCCTTGGTCAAATGCATACTGTGTTAAACAGCGGCCACCATTACCACACATAGAACCTTCCTTGCCATTGGCATTATAATAAGTCATAGAAAAGTCGTAACCTGCTGCAGTACCTAATAACATTAAGCCATCGGCGCCTATGCCTTTTCTTCTATCACAAATAAATTGAATTTGTGCTTCGCTTAATTTTATATTACCAGAACGGTTGTCCATAATTACAAAATCGTTCTGCGTGCCTTGGTATTTTGAAAAGGGTATATTCATTTTAGTATTTAACTTTTATATTAATTCTGATCTTACTAATATTTTTTTGTCGACTAATTATTTAATTTAATAATTTAATTATACAGTGGCTTTTTAAATACCTGCAATTATACCTAGTGATTTTTGTATCATATGATCAACTGCCTTGCCCATATCCTTGCTATATTCTTTCTTTACTCTATTGGCAATTATTACATTTATACTCAGACATTGATGGCCTAATAAATTACATAAACCATATATAGCAGATGTTTCCATTTCAAAATTAGCAATTCTATGTTGGCCGTATTTAAAGCTGGTCATTTGATCCACTAGGTTGGGCATTTTTAAAGGAAGCCTTAAGATGCGACCCTGAGGACCATAAAAACCAGGGCAAGTAACTGTAATGCCATGGCTATAGCCTTCTTTAAAATATTTTATTAAACCTGCACTTGCAGTAGCAATATAGGGTTGAATTTTATGAGCCGTGATTTTTGTATGCTCATCAAAAGCGGCTAGGATGGCTTTCTCTTCTTCATTATTTTCTTGAGAATAAAAATGTAAAACATTATCAATACCTAATCCATGCGTGCCGGCTACTAATTCATTCACACCTACTTCGCCTTGCAAAGAACCACAAGTGCCCATGCGAATAATGGAAACCGATTTTTTTTGTTCATTAATGGTTCTAGTATCAAAATTAATATTGACTAGTGCATCAATTTCATTTAAAGCAATATCAATATTGTCAGGGCCAATACCTGTGCTTACAACTGAAATTCTTTTTTGTCCAATATAGCCGGTGTGGGTAATAAATTCTCTGTGTGCTAGTTTATGTTCAACGCGGTCAAAGTATTTACTAACTTCTGCAACTCTTTCAGGGTCGCCAACGGTAATAATGGTATCCGCAATCTCTTCCGGACGAACATTTAAGTGGTAAATAGCCCCGCGGTCGTTAATAATGAGTTCTGATGCTCCAATTGCCTGCATATTGTTTCATTTATGACACAAATGTCGTTTAAATAGGAATAGCTGTAAAATTCTTTTATAATTAAGTACTTTGCGTTATTTTCGCATACTGGATTAAGGTCGGGTGGCCGAGTGGCTAGGCAGAGCTCTGCAAAAGCTTCTACAGCGGTTCGAATCCGCTCTCGACCTCACTAAAAAAGTAAAACCCTTACAATTTGTATGGGTTTTACTTTTTATTATTGAATTAATATGAAATATTCTCAACCCATCGGAATTTTACTTTGCTTATTACTTATTTATACTACTACACAACCATTGGTAGTAATTGAAAGTAGAAATTGGACAATTACAGGTTGGGATCCTGCAGGAAGTAGTTTTGGTCAGGCAGGTAAGTTTTTATGTTTTTTCGCGGTTTTATCTTTAGCCTTTTTTGCTTTGCCTTTTTTATGGGCAAAGAGGTTCAATATGGTTTTCGCTACCTTGCTTTTAGCATGGAGTTATAGAAATTTTTTAATAATGTCTACTTGTCAAATGGGAGAGTGTCCGCAAAAGAAGTGGGCATTATATGCTTGCATCATAATTTCTGCCGGCATATTAATAATGACTTTTTTACCTAAGATAAAAGTTTCAAACCAGCCCCAATAATTTGAATGGCTTCGTCAATTTGTTTTTCCGTAATAATTAAAGGAGGTGCAAATCTTATTTTATCTCCATGAGTGGGTTTAGCTAGTAAGCCTAAATCTTTTAAGTGTAAACATAAATTCCAACTTGCATCAGGGTTCTCATGTTTTATCACAATGGCATTTAATAAACCTTTACCTCGAATGGTGGTAACAAATGGTGAATGTAAATTCGCAAGTCCTGTTCTTAATCTTTCTCCCATTTTTTCTGCATTCTCCGCCATCTTCTCCGACTTCAATACTTCTAAAGATTTTATAGCCACTGCACATGCCAATGGATTTCCACCATAGGTAGAACCATGTTCGCCTGGCTTAATTTGCATCATTATTTCATTATTAGCAAGTACTGCTGAAATAGGAAGCGTACCACCACTTAAGGCTTTTCCTAATATTAAAATATCGGGTTTTACATTTTCATGATCGCAGGCTAACATTTTCCCAGTTCTAGCCAAGCCCGTTTGAATTTCATCTGCAATAAATAAAACATTGTACTTATCGCATAAATCACGCACTACTTTTAAATATCCTTCATCAGGGATGACTACACCTGCTTCACCTTGAATAGGTTCTACCATAAACGCGGCAACTTCTTTATCTTTTAAGGCTTCTTCTAAAGCCACTAAATTGTTATAAGGTACTATGCCAAAGCCTGACATATAAGGTCCAAATCCTTTAAAGCTACTAGGGTCGGTTGATGATGAAATGGCGGCTAATGTGCGCCCCCAAAAATTTCCTTCAGCAAAAATTATTTTGGCTTTATTTTCTGCAATACCTTTTACATTATATCCCCAACGACGCGCTAATTTAATAGCTGTTTCTCCACCTTCCACACCTGTATTCATAGGAAGCACTTTATCGTATCCAAAATAGTTGGTTATGTATTTTTCATACTCGCCCAATAAATTATTATGAAAAGCGCGAGAAGTTAAAGTGAGTTTACTTGCTTGTTTTTGTAAAGCTTCTATTATAGCTGGATGGCAATGCCCTTGATTTACGGCAGAATAACCACTAAGAAAATCATAGTATTTTTTACCATCTACATCAAATAAGTAAACACCTTCCCCTTTTTCAAGTACAACTGGAAGTGGGTGGTAATTATGAGCGCCATATTGTTCTTCCAATGCTAAGTATTTAGCAGCATTAGAACTAACTGTTGAATGAGTCATTTCTTTAAATTAAAATAATAAAAATTAAATTGTTCTGTAAACTAGATACATATGCGAATAATAAATTTCGCTTACGTACAAAAAATAGGAGGTAGTTGAACTACCCCAAGGGATGATTGAGTAAATCTAGGTTTCTAAGTAAAAAACTTACCGTGTTCATAGGGCTAAGTTAGTTTTTTTACTTCAAATTCCCATAATTTGGGCTTACATTCGCAAAAACAAATACTTTGAAACCCCTTGTCTCTATAGTCATATTAAATTATAATGGAGCCGGTTACTTAGAAAAATTCTTGCCTTCAGTTTTAGCCACTCAATATGAAAACTTTGAAGTGGTGGTTGCCGATAATGGTTCTTCAGATAATTCTATTATTCTAGTTAAAGAAAAGTTCCCAACTGTTAAAATAATTACAAATAATACGAATGAAGGTTTTGCGGGTGGTTATAATTGGGCATTGCAAAATATAAAAGCAAATTATTATATTTTACTAAATTCAGATGTGGCTGTTGACTCAAATTGGATTGAGCCGATGTTGAATTTATTGGAGTCTAATAAAACTATTGCTGCTTGTCAACCTAAAATTTTATCTTATAATAACTCAGAACTCTTTGAATATGCTGGGGCTGCAGGAGGTTGGATAGATGCACTTGGTTATCCATTTTCTAGAGGTCGTGTTTTTGATATATGTGAGAAAGATAATGAGCAGTATGATAATGCAGCGCCTATTTTTTGGGCCACCGGTGCATGTATGATGATTCGTTCAGAATTATTTCACGCAATGCACGGTTTTGATGCAAGCTTCTTTGCACATCAAGAAGAAATAGATCTATGTTGGAGATTACAATTAGCAGGTTATAAAATTTATGCATGCCCAGAATCTGTAGTTTATCATGTTGGAGCAGGTACTTTGCCAAGAGGTGGTCGTAAAGTTTTTTTAAATTTTAGAAACAACTTAATAATGCTTACAAAAAATTTGCCTTTAACATCACTTATATGGAAATTACCTGCCAGGTTTAGTTTAGATGCGATTTCGGCCTATAAGGGCTTATTAAGTGGAGATTCTAGCTTCTTTTTTGCTATTGCCAAAGCACATTTCGCTTTTATGGCTTATGTATTGTCTGGTAAATTAAAAAGAAGTCATTCTCCCAAAGCCTTAGAAACACTAAAAGGTGTTTATCCTGGGTCATTGGTTTATCAATACTTTATTAAAAACAAACACTATTTTAGTAAAATAGTGACCAAACTAGCTCATTATTAAGAACTTGTTGCTATTTTTGCATCCGTAAATAAACATTATGTCACACGATTTACAAGATAATACAGCACAAAAAGATATCGCTACTAACTGGGTAAGTTCTTCTCGATTCTTTTTCTACGTGTCTATTTTTGCTATACTAGCATTGGTTTTAGGAAATTGTAGTAAACTTTACACTAGTCGTTTTGTTAAGCCCAATCCAGAAGTGCAAACTAGCTCACAGTATAAGCCTGAGTATAAGTAAGAAAAAAAATTTGTTTAAGAGCGCTGTTTCGTTATTTTTGCAGTCCTAAAATAGTTCTTATATAAGCGAAAGTAGCTCATTTGGTAGAGCACGACCTTGCCAAGGTCGGGGTGGCCGGTTCGAGCCCGGTCTTTCGCTCCAAAAATCCCGTTCTTCGGACTGGGATTTTTTTTAAGTCTGATGAAGACGCCTTGGTGGTGGAACTGGTAGACACGCAGGACTTAGACATTGTTCTTTGGTTGAACAAAATTTGAGTGCGCTTCGAGAAATTGAAGATGTAGAACTCCGTAAATTCGGCGAACCCTTTAAAATGGGAATACCGAGCGAAGCCCGAAAGGGAACGTGTAGAGACTAGACACGGAGCACCTAAATCGAAAGATATGGTGAAGGCATAGTCCAGACTACAAACCAGAGTAGGGTGGTGAAAACCATAGTAGTAAGAAAATCCTGTGGGCCGCAACGCCCGTGCGGGTTCGATTCCCGCCTGAGGCACAATCCCTCTCGATTATTTCGAGAGGGATTTTTTTTTTGCATAAATTAGAGTAAGATGAAAACAAACATTTCAAAAGAGAAGATTATAGAAGTTTGTAAAACGAGTAATTCAATGGCGCAAGCTGCCGCTGAACTAAATATCCATTTCAATACTTTAAAAAGACTAGCTATTCTATATGATTGTTATACTCCCAATCAAGGTCTTAAGGGTGGAAATAAGAATACACCTTCAAAGATTCATCTAAACGAAATTTTAGAAGGAATTCACCCGCATTTCCAAACATATAAACTAAAAAACAGGCTATTAAAAGAAGGGTTAATACAAAATAAGTGTTCTATTTGTGGTATAGAAAGCTGGAATAACAAACAAATAAAGCTTGAATTAGATCATATTGATGGAAATAGAATCAATCATGATTTTAATAACTTAAGACTTTTATGTCCTAATTGTCATTCTCAGACATATACTTATAGATCAAAAAACAGAATTTAATCATGTCTCAAGAAAATATTTCCAAAAACTTTTTAGAACTAGTGGCTATTATGGACCGCTTGAGAGCAGAATGCCCTTGGGATAAAAAACAAACTATACATAGCTTAAGAAGTAACACCATTGAAGAGTTATATGAATTAGTTGATGTTATTATTGAAGAGGATTGGCAAGGTATTAAAGAAGAGCTAGGTGATTTATTGTTACATATTTTATTTTATACTAAAATAGCTTCTGAAAAAAATGAATTTATTTTAGAAGAAGTGATTGCAGGTATCTCCAAAAAATTAATTAATAGACATCCGCATATTTATGGTGATGTAAAGGCAGAAACAGAGGAACAAGTAAAATTAAATTGGGAACAGCTTAAATTAAAAGAAGGAGATGGTAAAAAAACAATATTAAGTGGTGTGCCCAATAGTTTACCTTCTATGGTGAAGGCCTTAAGAATTCAAGAAAAGGTAAAACAGGTTGGTTTTGAATGGGAGAATAAAGAGCAAGTTTGGGATAAGGTTAATGAGGAGATTGGAGAGCTACAGCATGAAATTGCGCAAAACAATCGAGAGAAGATGGAAGATGAGTTGGGGGACGTATTTTTTAGCCTAATCAATTATGCCCGTTTTCTAAAAATTGACCCAGAGACCGCCCTTGAGAAAACCAATAAGAAGTTTAAACATCGATTTGAGTTAATGGAGGCATATGCCAAAGACAACGGTTTAAACTTGGCGGCACTAAGTCTTGACGAAAAAGAAGCTATTTGGCAAAAGATGAAATAATATTGATTGAACTATTCTATAAAATTAAAAGCCCCCCGAATTTCGAGAGGCTTTTTCTTTCACCCTAACCCAACCAAAAACAATCTTTATTAAATTACTTATTCATTTAAGTTTAATATAAATGCGTAGTTACCAAAATAACCAGGATATACTCCTGAAATTTTTATAGTATTGCTACTTATTTTTTTTAATGCCTCATAAAACTCTTCTACAGTATTCACTGGCTCTTCGTTTACATGAGTAATCACAAAGCCTTTTTCAATTCTGCTTTTACCTATAATACCATTGCCTAATTCTTTTATTAAGACACCGCCTTCTAAATCGTTCTTTTCAGCAGTAGCTTTGTCTAAGGTTTCTAATTTCCCACCTAATTTTTCAGCAGCCTTAGAACTTTTTACTAAGTCGGTAGTTCCTAATTTGGCTTTTAGAGTTACTTCCATAGTCATTTCCTTACCATCACGCTTAATAACTAAATTCATTTTATCTCCTGGCTTATAACGAGAAACTTGCTCTTGTAATTCAGGAGAAGTTTTCACAGCTACTCCATTTATTTTAACAAGTATATCTCCTTTTTTAATACCCGCAGCTTTAGCAGCGCCTCCCTCTAATACATCAGAAATTAATATACCATCTCCTTCTTTATACTTTGTATTCAATTCTTCTAAAATCTTCTTTAATTCTTCATCAGATAAGCCGTCCTTAGGGTAACTAATACCTAAATAAGCTCTTTGTACAACGCCATATTTTACAATATCGGTAACTACTTTTTTCACAATATTTACAGGAATGGCATAAGCATAGCCTGCATAAGAACCAGTAGGAGAGGCAATGGCAGAATTTATACCTACAAGTTCACCGCTTGTATTTACTAAGGCTCCACCGCTATTGCCTTGGTTCACCGCAGCGTCTGTTTGTAAAAACGATTCAACAGGTTTATCGCTTTGTCTTGAATTAATATCAATAGAACGGTTTTTAGCACTAATAATACCTGCTGTAATAGTTACATCTAAATTTAAAGGGTAACCAATAGCAAGTACCCATTGTCCTAATTTAATTTCATCACTATTGCCATAAACTAAATAAGGTAAACCACTTGCTTCAATTTTTATAACAGCAATATCACTACTAGCATCCACTCCAATTACTTTTGCTTTATAGGTTTTCTTATTCGTTAAGGTTACATTAATTTCATCGGCACCATTTACTACATGGTTGTTAGTAACTATGTAACCATCTGCTGTAATTAATACACCACTTCCACTAGCTCTTTGTTCTGGCTGCACTCTTGGTCCACCAAAAAAATCGCCAAACATATCATCATCTCCAAAGAAATCTCCAAAAGGGCTTCTTTGTCTTCTTTGATTGGTCTCTACTTTTTTGGCGTTGGTCTTTGTTTTAATATGCACCACGGCAGGAGAGGCTGCATTGGCTGCAGGGGTAAAGTCAACGGTAGTGGCCGGAGCGTTACCATTAAAAAAGCTTGCATAATTCGCAGGCAGTTTACCATCGGTTTCAAAACTTGAATTTGAGTTTGAAATTTTTCCATAAGCCCACATACTTGCCACAGTTGTGATAGCGCTAATACCAATAATGGCTGCAACATTTTTTAAGTTCATATTCATGCTTTTTTATTTATAGTAAAATTTTATTCTAATCATAATTTGCAAATTTGATACCAATTCAGCTACAAATTAACGAAGCTGAAATTTTGTCACAAAACCTTTTGATAAGCTTTAACAAAATATTTACGAAATTATTCGTTTTTAATTAATTTTACTCAAAAATTCAAGGGTATCTACGCCGTCGGCATAGTTTGAAATTGTAGGTTTTTGAGGACCTCCAAAAGGAATCCCATTTTTACCTACAATACATTGAATTTCACTGCTGTCAATAGTGGGTAGTTTACCAGGGGTATAAAATTGGTAGTGAATTTGAGAGAGAGCTGCAAAGGGAGAAGGATTCTCACTTAATAAAATACCTCCAGTATCCATGTAAAATTGTCGGTTCATCATAAGTAGGGCTAACTGGTAGTCATAATTATGTTTGTACTTATGCTCGTCCCCTAAAAAGTTATATTTTTTCAAAGCCTCAAGAAGAGGTATAAAATCATAGCCCTTGGGTACCCAAATTTGAGTCACATTTCTGCACCCCATTCCAAAATAAAGCAGCATATCGTCTGCTAGTAAATCTAATTCAGCCTTGGTTTCATGCCCATCTAAAATGGCAATAGAGGTTTTATTTTTTCTAATAATATGGGGGTATTTACCAAAGTATTGTTCAAAGTAGCGGCCTGAATTATTACTTCCTGTAGCTATATAAGCATCGCAGTTCTTAAGCTGTTCTTGTTGTATAATTAAATTTTGAAAGGCTGGGTTAATTTCAATAAGTGAATCAATCACATACTTCATTAAAACGGTATCTTTTGAGGAAAGCTTTACCAAAGCTGTATGTCCCGCAATTAAAGTGCTGAGTAAATCGTGAAAACCAACTAGCGGAATATTACCAGCCATTACTATGCCTACTTTTTTCCCAGTAGGTAAATTGGATAGATAGGGATAGCTATTGGTCCAGTGTATGAGGGCATCTAAGGATAAAAAAGATTGCTTTATTTGACTTGTAGCATGATCCATGAAAACGGGTAAAAACCAAGAATTTTGTTGAAAAGCCTTTTTTTTAGCTAATTGGAAGGCCTCATTTTTTGGGTCAAAAAAGGTCTCTCCTAAGGTAAAAAAATGCTCAATTCTTGCTTGTAAGTTCATGCTTGTTATATATATTTGTAATGCAAAATTACGTTACTAATTTTTAAATAATTTTTTATGGCTATCAAAATTACGGATGAATGTATTAACTGCGGTGCTTGTGAACCAGAATGTCCAAATAACGCTATTTACGAAGGTGGTGTAGAATGGGCAATTGCTGATGGAACGACAGTTAAAGGTTCTTTCACTTTATTAGATGGAACTTCAGTAGATGCTGCTCAAAGAATTGCGCCAGTAGCTGCCGATACCTATTATATCACACCTAATAAGTGTACAGAGTGTCAAGGTTTCCACGAAGAGCCTCAATGTGCTGCTGTTTGTCCAGTGGACTGTTGTATACCAGATGAAATGTATGTAGAAACGGTAGAAGTGTTGTTAGCTAAAAAAGACAAACTACACGCTTAAACTTAACGTATAGAATCATATTTAAAAAGGGAATCATTTCCCTTTTTTTATGCCTTCTATTAAGTAAATTTGAATATCAAATAAAATGCATGAAAAAAAAGGTAGCACTTGTTACAGGTGGTTTAAGTTCTGAAGCACAAATTAGTTATAAGAGTGCACAAACTGTAATGAATGCCTTGGATAAAAATAAATACGATGTGTATTTAATAGACATTCATCCTACAGGTTGGTGGTATGAAAATTTAGTAGGAGAAGAAGTAGCCGTAGATAGATCCGACTTTAGTATAATAGAAGGGGGTCTTAAAATTAATTTCGACATTGCTTTAATGTGTATTCATGGCACACCAGGTGAAGATGGAAAAATGCAAGGCTATTTTGACTTAATTGGTTTGCCTTATACAAGTTGCGATACAGCCACCTCTGCATTAACATTTAATAAAAGATACACAGTGGCTGTTGCTGGTTTTGGCGGAGTAGCAGTAGCAAAGTCTTTACACTTAGTTTCTTCTACTCAGCTTACTCCCGATCAAATATTATCTCAGGTTACACTGCCTTTATTTGTGAAACCTAATAATGGTGGAAGTAGTTTAGGTATTAGTAAAGTAAATAACGCTTCTGAATTAGCGCCTGCTTTAGAAAAAGCATTTAAAGAAGATACCCAAGTTTTAGTAGAGGAGTTTATAAGTGGAAGAGAATTTACCATTGGTGTATTTAAATCAAAAGGGGTAACTACTGTTTTACCTATCACTGAAATAAAAACTGAAAACGAATTTTTTGATTTTGCAGCAAAATATGAAGGCAAGAGTGAAGAAATTACGCCTGCAAAAATTACGGAGACTATGTTCAAGGATTTATCAAATGCAGCAAAGCAAGTTTATTCTACATTAAATTGCAGAGGAGTTGTTAGAATTGATTTTATTTATGATGAAAAAGCACAAAAAGCCTTTTTATTAGAAGTAAATACAGTGCCTGGCCAAAGTGAGGCAAGCATTATTCCTCAACAAGTAAGGGCCATGGGTTGGAATTTAACCGATTTTTATGCAAGTATTATAGAAGATAGTTTAGCTTCGAAAAAATGAGTAAAGTTCTTGTTTATATAGCCTTAAAATAAAATCCTATATTTTGGAATTCATAGACAAATTATTAAAAAAGCCTTTATGGGTAAATATCTTAGCAGGTATTGGTGCAATATTGGTACTATTAATATTGTTTTTCTTTTCATTAGGCTGGATTACAGGCAATGGTAAGACTGAAAAAGTACCCAATGTTTTAGGATTAGATGTTTTAGCAGCTGAAAAAAATATTAAAACCCTAGGTTTTGATTTAGTCTTACAAGATTCTATTTATGTAGATACACTTGCAAGAAATTCAGTATTAAGACAAACTCCAGAAGCAGATGAAGTAGTTAAAAAAGGAAGAACTATTTTCTTAACCATTAACCGCGTCATTGCTCCGCAGGTAGACATGCCAAATTTAATTGGCTTTTCTTTAAAGAGTGCTCAAACTTATTTAAAAGTATTAGGTTTAAGAATTGGCACGATTAATTTAGTGGCCGATAGAAATAAAAATGTAATTGTAGAACAACTAGTAGGTAATACACCTATTGCACCTGGTACTAAAATTGTTTCAGGCACCTTAATTAATTTTACAGTAGGAGATGGTGGTGCTAGTATTGGTATGGAAGTTCCTGACTTAATTGGTTTAACAGTAGCCATGGCCAAAATGAAAATTACAAGTATGGGACTACTTGTTGGAAATATTACGGCGAATGTTGCTATACAAGACACAGCCAATGCCTTTGTTGTTCAACAAAACCCTAGCACTTATTCTTCTGTATTAGATTCTTTAGGTATGCCAGTTAAAAATGTAACTATACAAGGAGTTGCTATTGACTTAGTCATTGATAAAGTAGCTCCTGTTATTATTAAAAGGGATTCTTTAAAGTAAGGCTAGTGCTAATTATAACAATAGTAAATTTTTGAAGTAATCCATTTGCTCCGCCTCTTATATCTACTAATCTATTTGGTGCTGTTATAAAATTGTCTGCTATAGATATATATAATCCTGTATAATTATATCCAGAAATTCCAGAGGCACCAGTTATAGCACTACCAGTAATCCTTAATGCTGGTATATTTGTTCCTGATTGTATGGTAATTAATGTTCCACTATTAAATAAATTTCCTAAATAAGCATTGCGCCAATAAAGATTATTTGAACCTAAATCTCTTGTGTTATTTGTTTCTGGATCTATTGGTCTTTCTAAACCGGGTCTAACTGGTGTTCCTCTAATACTTTTTTCATAAAATTGATTAACACCATGAATCTTTAAAAAGTCATGATCATAAG
>RFVO01000045.1 GCA_009928005.1 Chitinophagia bacterium
CAATATTCGTAGAATTAAATTTATATTTTATTTTAAATAAAAACTCTAATAATTTAATAATCAATATTATAACAATAAATAAATAAACATACTCACCTAAAGGTATGCTAGCTATACCTGAAATAGATCTTAAGCCTCCACCAATATATTTAAATAGGCCAAAACTGAAGTATTCACTAACCCCATTAGGAAAAAAGGAATAGACGAAAATAGCCAATGCCATGCCTATCCAAAGGTAAATAAGGATAGTTTGAAGTATTTTGGACAGTTTTAGTAGGTCTTTTTTCAGGTTTTAGGGGGTTTTGGCTAATTAAGGTTCCCCTTGTAAAAGTAGGATAAACTTTTTCTTTTGGTTGGTTTTTACTAACTTTGCCAACCTTATTAGTACGGTTATGAACCAAAACAGGGCTTACGAAATAGCATTTGTGGGTTTAAAACCCGGTTTACATGAGTTCGAATACCGTATCGAGGATCAGTTCTTTACCAACTTTGGGCAACAAGACTTCTCTAATTGCAACACCCTTGTTAAACTTACACTTGACAAAAAACAAGGTTTCTTGCAATTGCACTTTGATGTAGATGGAAAAATAGATTCCCTTTGCGATCGTTGCGGGAACCCCCTAACGATTCAATTATGGGATGAGTTCAATCTAATTGTAAAATTAGTGGACGACCCTATTACCATGAACAGTCAAGAAGAAGACCCTGATATTTTTTATATCGATAAAGGTGAACACCATTTTTCGGTAGCTACTTGGATTTATGAATTTATCAATTTAAGTATCCCTTTACAACATATTTGTAAAGAAAATGAAAAAGGAGAATCGACCTGTAATCAAAAAGTATTAGACCAGTTGAACCGATTCAAAGTAAATCCAACAGAGGTAAATAATAAAAACATCTGGAAAGGTTTAGAAAAATTTAAAGGACTTGACGATACGAATGAGGAAGAAATAAACAAGAATTAACAACGAATATTAAATAATAATTTTAAAAAATAAGAGATGCCTAATCCTAAACGCAGACACTCACAACAACGTAGTGCTAAAAGAAGAACTCACTATGTAGCTCAAGAAGTTACATTAAGCAAGGATGGAACAACAGGAGAAATTCATGTTCGTCATCGTGCGCACGTTCAAGAAGGTAAATTGTACTACAAAGGTTTATTAGTAAGCGAAAAAGCGCCACTAAAAGCTTAATTACTGATCCAATGAATATTGGCATCGATATGATGGGAGGCGATTACGCCCCACTGGAAACCGTTAAAGGTGTACAGCAATATTTAGCTCATTCAGAAAATAATTTATATTGTATAGGTGAAGAAACCCAACTGAAAACACTTTTTCAGACCCACGGGATTTCCTCACCTTTTTTACATATAATACCTGCCACTGAAGTGATAGGTTACCACGAGCATCCTACTAAAGCTCTAAAAGAAAAACCAAATTCATCAATTGCCATTGGATTTAAACTTTTAGTAACTGGCGAAATAGATGCTTTCTTAAGTGCTGGTAATACCGGTGCCATGTTAGTAGGCGCTATGTTTAGCATCAAACCCATTAAAGGTGTTTTAAGACCTACTATCGCTACCCTTCTTCCTAAATTAAATGGTAAAACAGGTTTATTAGTCGATGTTGGTTTAAATGCAGATTGCAAACCAGAACAATTAAATCAGTTTGGTATTTTAGGCAACTTATACGCCAAGCATATTTTAAATATTTTAGCGCAAGCCACTTACCCATTACTAAAAGAAAACACAGCGATAAAATTTATTGGCAATATTGAAGGTAGAGATGTTTTTAATGATAAAGCTGACGTTATAGTTTGCGATGGATTTACCGGTAATATTATTTTAAAAACTGCTGAAGCAATGTATGATGCAGCTGCACATCAAAATTTACAAAACGACTCTTTCTTTGGCAGATTCCATTTTGAAAATTATGGAGGTACACCTGTTCTAGGTGTAAATAAACCAGTAATAATTGGCCACGGCATTAGCAATGCAAAAGCTTTTTACAATATGATTTTACTTGCAGAAAAAATGATACAAACCCGCTTTTGTGAAATTATTACTAGTAATTTTGAAAATTTATAATAAGTTCTGCACTTCTTTATTCCTAGTTTCTTATTAATTAGTTTATTTTTACTTTATCACTAAAGTGAAAATACATGTGGTTAAATAATATTTTAGAAACAATCGGAAATACGCCCTTAATACGTTTACATAAAATAACGAGTGAAGTGCCCGCTACCGTTCTAGCTAAAGTGGATTATTTTAACCCTGGTCATTCAATTAAAGATAGAATGGCATTGAAGATGGTAGAAGTTGCAGAAGCAGAAGGAAAACTAAAGCCAGGTGGTACCATTATAGAATGTACTAGTGGGAATACTGGAATGGGTTTAGCTCTAGTTGCCATTGTGAAAGGTTACAAATGCATTTTCACCACCACCGATAAGCAGAGTAAAGAAAAGATAGACATATTAAGAGCAATGGGGGCTGAAGTAATTGTTTGTCCTACCAATGTTACACCAGAGGATCCAAAAAGTTATTATTCCGTCGCAAGAAAATTAGCTGCTGAAACACCAAATTCTTTTTTCTTTAATCAATATGATAATTTAGCAAATCGACAAGCGCATTATGAAAGCACAGGCCCTGAAATATGGACACAAACAGAAGGAAAAATTACGCATTTAGTTTGTACTGCTGGTACAGGCGGCACCATCACAGGAACAGCAAAATATTTAAAAGAAAAAAATCCAAATATTCAAGTATGGGCCATTGATCCTATTGGTTCCTTACTTACGCATTATTTCCAAACTGGTATCGAAGATCATTCTTATGTTCATCCCTATATTGCAGAGGGTTTTGGCGAAGATTTTATTCCTGCAAATTACGACATATCGGTTATTGATCATTTTGAACAAGTCGCTGATAAAGAGGGTGCTTTAATGACTAGGCGTTTAGCAAAAGAAGAAGGATTATTTTGTGGTTACAGTGCAGGATCTTGCATTTTAGGATTACTTCAATTAAAGAATAAATTAAAGCCATCTGATCTAGTGGTATGTATTTTACATGACCATGGAAGTAGGTATGTTGGAAAGGTATATAATGACGAATGGATGAAGTCTAAAGGTTTTTTGTAATGAACTGACTTTCAATTTAAAATGTGTGTATTCTTCCCTTTTTTGTGGATTATTTTACCCTAAAAGCAAGGGTTTGGCTAACATGCGTTTGGGCCTTAAATTGTATATTTGTCACTCAATAAATAAACTATGAGCAAGTACAGAGCAGGGGTTTTATTTGGTAAAGAATTAGAGACATTATACAACGATGCAAAAGCTAATAAGTTTGCTATACCAGCAGTAAATACTACTGGAACCGATACCATTAATGCTGCAATTGAAACAGCCGCAAAAGTGAACTCCCCTATTATTATTCAATTTTCAAATGGAGGGGCTCAATTTATTGCAGGCAAAGGAATGCCTAACGATAATTTACAAGCGAATATACAAGGAGCTATTGCTGGCGCTTTGCATGTACATCAAGTTGCAAAATTTTATAATGTTCCTGTTGTTTTACATACCGACCACGCAGCTAAAAAATGGTTACCCTGGATTAGTGCATTAATTGAAGCAGGTGAACAATATAAAAAAGAAAAAGGTCAACCATTATTCAGTTCGCATATGTTGGATTTATCTGAAGAAAGTTTAGAAGAAAATATTCAAACATCTGTTGAATTTTATAAAAGAATGGCACCTTTAGGAATGAGTATTGAAATAGAATTAGGTGTAACAGGTGGCGAAGAAGATGGTGTTGATAATAGCAATGTAGATAATGATAAATTATACACACAACCAGAACATGTTGAATATGCATATACTGAATTAAGTAAAGTAGGTAATTTATTTACAGTAGCTGCGGCTTTTGGAAATGTACATGGTGTTTACAAACCAGGTAATGTAGAATTAAGACCCGATATTTTAAATAATAGCCAAGTGTATATCCAGAAAAAATTAAACACTGCCGAAAAGCCTGTCTATTTTGTTTTTCATGGAGGATCAGGTTCTCCACAAAATCAAATAAGAGAAGCTATAGGATATGGCGCTATAAAAATGAATTTAGATACCGATTTGCAATGGGCTTTCTGGGAAGGTATTTTAGAGTATTACAAAAAAAATGAGGCTTTCTTACAAGCTCAGTTAGGTAATCCTGAGGGAGCTGATAAACCTAATAAGAAATATTACGACCCAAGAGTTTGGTTAAGAAAAGGAGAAGAATCCTTTATTAAAAGATTAGAAGTGGCTTTTGATGATTTAAATTGCATTAATAGAAACGCTTAAACAAAATTTTAACACAGCTGCCTATTTATTTAGATGGGTGGCTGTTTATTTTTTTATAACTTCATATAGGACTAAAACGATTGCTTAACTATGAGAAATAGAGAAGAAGATATTGAAGTAAACTTAACAGGAGAAGAAATGGCTGCTTCTGAAGCTAGTAAATCAAGATGGTTCAAAAGAATAAGAAAAGGCATAACCACTTCCACTGCTGATAAAAAAGAAACACCAGAAGGTCTATGGACTAAATGCCCCTCTTGCAATCATATTTGTACCAGTTCAGAATTAAAAGAAAGCTTATTTATTTGTTCTAAATGTAATTTTCATCATCGTATTGGAAGTGATGAGTATTTTAATATTTTATTTGACGAAACTCAGTTCACTGAACTTTTTTATAACATTAAAAGTAAAGATGCATTAAACTTTACCGATTTAAAAAACTATCAAAAAAGATTAGATGAAATTCATGCAAAAACCGATTTAAAGGATTCCATGCGTGTAGCTGTTGGTAAAATTAATGGAGAAGAAATGGTGGTGGCATGTATGGACTTTGAATTTATTGGTGGTTCATTAGGCAGTGTGATGGGAGAAAAATTTAGCAGAGCAGTTGATTATTGTATTGAGCATAAATTTCCCTATTTAGTTATTAGTAAAAGTGGTGGTGCACGTATGATGGAAAGTGCCTTTAGCTTAATGCAATTGGCCAAGACAAGCGGTAAACTTTCTCAACTAAGCGATGCCAAACTACCATTTATTTCAATGCTTACCGATCCAACATTTGGAGGTATTTCTGCAAGCTTTGGTATGCTGGGTGATATTAATATTGCAGAGCCAGGTGCCTTAATTGGTTTTGCAGGCCCTCGTGTTATTAAAGAGACCATTAAAAAAGATTTACCCGCAGGATTTCAACGCAGTGAATTTTTATTGGAACATGGTTTTTTAGACTTTATTGTTGATAGAAAAGACTTAAAAAATAAATTATCCGAAGTGGCATACTTATTTAAGCATTAAGCTTATTAGAATCCATTTAGGAAGTCAATATTTAATCCTATTTTTGTTTCCCGGCGCTGTATCAGTTCCGGGATTTTTTATGGCTAAATCAAAACCCATACAAGCTAAAGAGTTAAATAATAGGCAAGCCTATTTTAACTACCACATAGAGGATAAATATGAGGCAGGCATTGTATTGTTAGGTACTGAAGTAAAATCGATTAGAGAAGGCAAGGTAAGTTTCAATGATTCCTTCTGTATGTTTGATAAAGGGGAACTATGGGTGCGTGGTTTATTTATTAATGCCTATAGTCATGGTAATGCCAATAATCACATTGAAGTGCATGACCGTAAATTATTATTACAAAAAAGAGAGCTTGAAAAATTAGAGACCAAGGTTAAAGAAAAAGGATACTCCATTATCCCCTTACGTATATTTTTTAATGATAAACATTATGCCAAAGTTGAAATTGGTGTAGGTAAGGGTAAAAAAGAATTTGATAAACGTGAAACGATTAAAACCCGCGACGTTGATAAGGAAATTAAACGTCTGCTGAAGCGATAATGATAAAAACTTATTTAAATAACCCACTCAATTACTCATATTTTTTCTTGGGCGCTTCATCGCCTTTTAATTGTTCAGCGATGGCAGATGGAGCTGGCTTATGGGTAGTGGCATAGGCAATGGCTAGTAACACAGCGAATCCTCCAAAAGACCAGGCTAGTTCAATAGGTATTAACCAATAGCCCCACCATTTATTCACCACCGCTTTTCCTGGATTACTTAATTCATAAATTATTTCCACTTTCTTCCCTATTTTAGAAGCATATTCAGTATTATCTAATTCAAGCTTATATTCTTTACCATATTCGGAATAAATAGCCATTATCTTAGCCCCAGACCCCGTCCCTTCTTTAATAATAATTCCTGGAGCCGTTTCACTATCAAAATAATCTGGCACCCTACTAAATGGTAGGTATAATAAAAAACAAGTAAGAAATAATATAACAGCAGATTTAATCATTAAAAAACAGGTTCTAAATTAAAAGAGCCCCTAATATTACTATCAAGGACTCTTAAAGCGAATTTTTAATATATTTTAGTTACTCAAACTTCTAAAGTCAACAGGTACTAATTTACTTACACCAGGTTCTTGCATAGTCACACCATATATAACATCCACAGCACTCATTGTTTGCTTATTGTGTGTAACAATTATGAATTGTGAATTATCGCTAAACTTCTGAATCATTTGTGTAAACTTCCCTACGTTGGCGTCATCTAATGGGGCGTCCACCTCATCCAAAATACAGAATGGTGCTGGTTTAATTAAATATATTGCGAATAACATAGCTGTTGCTGTTAAGGTTCTTTCTCCTCCACTTAATTGACTTATAGAAGATGGCTTTTTACCCTTAGGTCGTGCTACAATTTCCACTGCAGTTTCAGCTAAGTTTTCTGGATCCACTAATATTAAGTCACAAGAATCTTCTTCTGTAAACAATGCTTTGAATACCTTTTGGAAGTTTTCTCTAGCTTGGTTATAAGTTTCTAAGAAGGCTTTATTGGCTGTAGCTTCTACCTCTTGAATAGTTAGCATTAAGCTTTCTTTAGCGGTCACTAAATCATTCTTTTGATCTAAAATGAAATCGTAACGCTTTTTCATTTCAGTATAGGCTTCAATAGCAGTTGGATTCACTTCACCCATATTTTCCAAACGCTTCTTCATTCTATCAGCAGTAGCTTGTAATTCTTCTAATGAAATTTCAGTAGCTCTTCCTTCGTCTAAAATTTCTTCTAATTCTACTTTGAATTCTACATTCAACCTTTCTTTCATGCCAGATAACTGTAATTTTAAATTATTCAGTTGATCTTTAATTTCATTAATTAATTGATCAATTAATTCTTTAGACTTAATCTGCATTCTTAAGGCACTTTCTTTTTCTTGCAAGATATTTCTTAAATTATAATAAGCCTGATCTGCTTCATTTAATTTTGTTTCTTCCTCTTCCTTCGTTTTTAATAATTTTACTAAGTCTTCTTCTAATTGTGCTAATTCTGCACGGCTTTCCACTATCGCGGCACTAGCTTCTGTTAATTGAACACTATTGGTTTGAATTTGAACATGCAAATCATTCAATTGATTTTCTTTAAATACAACTTCTTGTTGTAATGCCTCAATTTTACTATACTGTTTAGTTAATTGTAAATTCATTTCATTAAACTCACCAGAAGCTAAATGATAGGCTTGTTCAGCTGCTTGATAAGCCAATTCCACATCGTTTAAATTAGACTGTGTTTGTTGTAAAGATAAATTCAAAGCCTCAAGCGCTACTCTTGTATCAGCAATAGCCGTATGTTCTTCTTTAATTTTATCTTCAAACTCTTTTAATTTAATTATTGCAGCTGATTGTGCAAGTTGTAAGTTTTCTAATCTGTTCTTGCTGGCAAATACTTCATTAATTAAAGTATTGACAGCTTGTTCAGTTGCACGAATTTCATTTTCTTTTAAGAGTTCATTAAACTGCAATACAGAATTATGTTGTGTTTGTATAGTAGCTTTTAAATCGTTAACTACTTTTTCTTGAGCTTGAATATCTTCCAATAACTTTTCTAAGTTTTTAGCACGACCAATTTTCTTTCCTTCAAATAAACCAACACTACCACCTGTTAAAGTATATTTACCTCTTACAAACTTTCCAGTTTTTTCTAAGATAATTCCTGCATAATCACCCGATAAGGCTTGTTCATTTTCAGCAATAAAAACATTACCTAATAAATGATTTGCCAAAGCAATATATTTAGTATCTATTTCTATAACAGATAGTGCCGAAATGGTATTAGCAGGTGCTGTATTGGCTGAAGCACCATTTAATTGATCTAATAAAAAGAAGTTGGCCTTTCCTTTTTTATTTTCATCCAATAATTGTACGGCCTGCATACCCTCTTTTAAATCATTAACTACATAATAGTTCAAATAAGGCTCTAATACATTTTCTACTGCAGCGCGGTATGCTTCTTGAACATATAAAATATCTGATAAAATAGGTGCTTGATGATTCCAACCTGTATTCTTATGCAAGAACTTAACACTTTCAGGATAACCTTCCATAGAATCTACTAAGCTCTTTAATAAATCGTATTCGTTTTTCTTTGCGTCTAATTTTCTAGTTTGCTCTGCTAGTTCTGATCTAAGAATTTCTAATTGCTCCTGTGTCTCAAAAATACTAGCTCTTGCATTATCATGCTGAATTTGTAAAGAAGCTAAACTAGCTTTATTTGTTTCTAAATCGGCCTCTTTATTAGCTAATTGAGCAGTAATATCTGCAATTTGTCCTAGTCTTTGATTTTGCTCTTCCTCTAATTGCTGATGAGATCTTTGAACGTTTTGAATAGAGGTATCTGATACCGCTACTTTCTTCTCCGCATCAAATTGATTTCTTTGAATTTGTTGATAAGACTGACGCAAATTATCTAAGATAGATCTTTGACTATCGAAGGAATCTCTTTTTTCAGTTAAAGCAGTTTGAGATTGGTCAACTCTTGATTTAAAATTTTGATATATTTTTTCTTCCTCAACAACTTGAATTTTAGTATACTCAATAGAATCGCCAATGGTTTTTAATTGACCCTCTGCTTTTAATAAAAACTCTTGCAAAGAAGCTTCTTTATCATTAAGATAATCTAGGCGTTGAGCAGCTAAATTTTTATCGTTCTCTTTAGTTCTAAGAATAGATAAACTATCGTTGTACTTATGCTGCATGGCCTGCAAGCCCTTTTCTTTTTCAATAAAAACCACTCGCTCTTGTTCTAAAGAAGCTTCTTCCAAAGCAATGGCAGCTTCTAATTGAAATTTCTTATCTGTTTCAGCTTCTTGTTGTTCATTCAACTCTTTATAGCTAATATTGAAACCTTCTAAAGAAGCCTTAGCAAGTTCAATAGCAGTGTCTTTATAATCTTTTTTGATTTCAAAATACTTTTCTGCTTTTTTAGCTTGGTTCTCTAATGTTTTTAACTGATTATTAATTTCAAATAATAAATCTTCAATACGGGCTAAATCTTGTTCAGTCGCATCTAATTTATTCTTTGCCTCTTTCTTTCTTGTTTTATAAATTGTAATACCCGCAGCTTGCTCTAACATTCTACGACGACTATTATCTTTATCTTTAATGATATCGTCTACCATACCTAATTCGATAATGGCATAACTATCGGTACTTACTCCTGTATCTAAGAATAAATTATGTATGTCTTTCAAACGACAAGCCACATCATTTAAACGATATTCGCTCTCTCCGTTTTTATAAAAACGACGCGTTACAGTAATAGTGCTAAACTCAGTTGGTAATAAGTTTTTAGTATTTTCAAAAGTAAGGCTCACTTCGGCCATACTACTAGCTGATCTGGTTTTACTTCCATTAAAAACTAAAGAATCTAAATTTTCACTTCTTAAAGCTGAAATTTTCTGCTCTCCAATTACCCATCTTATGCTATCAATGATATTACTTTTACCACAACCATTTGGTCCGATAATACCCGTAATTCCCTCATCAAAACTTACAATTGTTTTGTCAGCAAAGCTCTTGAACCCTTTGATTTCTAATGACTTTAGTCTCACTTTTATCTTCTATTTTATGTCTGCGAACATAAGAAAAAGAGCCAAGAAATCAAGGCCTAAAAGCTGTTTTGTGTACAATTAGTGGAGAAAAAATAAACCTATGCAATGAGCCTACCTCCAAGGGTAGTCAGGGTTCTTGAAGGGAACTTATTTACGACCATAAAGTCGTGTGTTGCCATTACGATTGCAGTTCCATCGTCCTTGGCTATTTGGAATAATAATTGCATAATTTCATCACTAGTTTCTGGGTCTAAACTACCTGTTGGTTCATCTGCTAAAATTAATTTAGGGGAGTTTAATAATGCCCTAGCTATATCAACTCTTTGTTGCTCGCCCCCACTCATCTCATAGGTCATTTTAAAACCTTTATTTTGAAGCCCCACTTTCGCAAGTACATCTTCTATTTTTTGTTCCACTAATCTTTCATCTTCCCAACCTGTAGCTTTTAGAACAAAACGTAAATTCTCATGTACATTTCTATCGGTTAACAATTGAAAATCTTGAAAAACGACCCCTAAATTTCTTCTTAAAAAGGGTAATTTTTTCCAATCCATTTCTTTTAAATCATAGCCTACCACTATCCCTTTTCCTTCAGTAATAGTAACTTCTCCATATAATGATTTTAATAAACTACTTTTTCCCGTACCTGTCTTTCCTACTAAATAGACAAACTCTCCTTTTTGAACTGTAAAATTTACATCTTGCAAAATGAGATTACCACTTTGATAAATATTCACATTTTCTAATTGCACTACTATTTCGTTCATATCTTATTTTGTTAGTGTAAAATTATTTTCTTTATTATTTATAATTTTATAATTATTCAATGTTCTAAAATTAATAGCTAAAACTTTCTGTTCCAAAACTTCCTTTTAAAATTAATTCTTTTTGCGCAGAGGCTTCCACCCTACCAATAATTTGAGCTTCAATATTAAATGTTTTAGCTAAGTCTATTAATGCTGTTGCCGATTTATCGTCGGTAAAAATTTCTAAACGATGTCCCATATTAAATACCTGATACATTTCTTTTGTGTTTGCTCCAGAATTTTCTTGAATCAATTTAAATATAGGAGGTACTTCCATAAAATTATCTTTCACAATACGCATTGGGCCAGGCAAATACTTCATACATTTTGTTTGCCCGCCACCGCTACAATGTATCATTCCTTTTACTGCTTCAAAATGCTTGTCCAGTATAGCTTTCACAAGCGGTGCATAAGTACGCGTAGGACTTAATAATAATTTGCCAATACTTATATTTCCAAATGCAGGTATAGACAATGTATCTGTTATTTTATTTTTACCAATATAAACCACCTGCTGATTTAAATTTGGCTCAAAGGTTTCAGGATATTTTTTTGCATAGCTATTTTCTAAAACATCATGCCTAGCGCTTGTAAGTCCATTGCTTCCTAGTCCACTATTATATGCAGTTTCATAACTTGCTTGGCCATAACTAGAAAAACCAACTATCACTTGTCCCGCAGCAATATGGTCATTCGTTATTAGTTTTGCTTTAGGCCATCTTGCTGTCATGGTTCCATTTACTGCTATTGTTCTTACAACATCCCCTACATCGGCCGTTTCACCACCTAAAAATTCAATTTGAATACCAAATTTTTTTAAAGTATTAAAAAAGTCTTGTGTACCATTAATAATTTCGCTTAACACTTCTGCTGTAATTACTAATTTATTACGATCAATAGTTGAGGAAAATAATATTTGATCATAAATACCGACACATAATAAATCGTCTAAATTCATGGCAATGGCGTCTTGTGCGATACCCCTCCAAACACTTGCATCACCGGTTTCTTTCCAATAGATATAAGCCAATATACTTTTAGTACCTGCACCATCGGCATGCATTATATTAATATAATCAGATTGACCCCCTAAATTGTCGGCATATAACTTACAAAAAGCATTAGGATATAATCCTTGGTCAAGATTCTTGATAGCTGCATGGACTTCTTCTTTTTGAGCGGAGACACCGCGTTGGGCATACAATGACATGAATCTAAATTGGTTTGTGGCTCAAAGGTACAATTGTTTTACATTTGTGCCATATTTAGACAACCAAGATGAATGTTCACCACGACTTAAAACAATTACCCGCTTTCAAAAACGCCGTAATCACTACTGGGGCCTTTGATGGCGTTCATTTAGGCCATCAAGAGATTATTAGCAGAATGAAGCAAATAGCCCTTGAAATTGGTGGAGAAACAGTCATAGTAACCTTTCATCCCCATCCAAGAAAAGTCATTTCTTCTATCCCTGGAGAAATTAAACAATTGACAAGCCTCGAAGAAAGAATTGAATTATTAACGCAAAGTGGTATCGACCATTTAGTAGTTGTTAATTTTGACTACGCTTTCTCTAATTTAAGTGCTAATGAATATATTAAAGCCTTTTTATTTGACCATTTCCACCCACATACTATTTTAGTAGGCTATGATCACAGGTTTGGAAATGGACGAAATGGGAATTTTGAACTTCTGCTAAAATTTGGCATAGAACTTGGCTTTAAAGTAGAACAGATTCAAGAAAAAATTATAGGTGATGAAATTGTAAGTTCTACTCACATTAGAAACTATATACTTGAACATAATATTGAAAAAGCTAACGCCCTATTAGGCTACCCATATTTATTTGAAGGATTTGTAGTAAGAGGTAATCAAATAGGACGTACTATTGGTTTCCCTACTGCAAATTTACATATCAATAATGAAGAAAAAATAATTCCCTCCAATGGTGTTTATGCCGTAAAAGTAAAAGGAAAATGTTTAGGTGATACTATTTATAATGGCATGATGAATATTGGTATAAGACCCACAGTAGATGGACAAAAGAAAGTCATTGAAGTACATATTTTAGATTTTGATCAGGATATTTATGAGCAAAATTTAACTGTCATGGTATATGAATACATTAGAGGCGAAGTAAAATTTGATGGGCTAGAGGCCTTAAAAGTACAACTTGCAAAAGACAAAATAACCGTAGCAACTATTTTAAAGAAGCATTAATAGCCTTAAGCTGGCTGCTTTTCAGGTAAATCCATAATTTTAACAACCAATTCTTTTAATAAATCGGCATCGGTATTATCTGCATCTTGGATGCCCACTACTCTAAGATTATATTCATGTATTAATAATAGAATATGTTCCACCTTGGAATAGGAATACTGCCTTAAAGCTGCTAAATAAATTTTCACTGCAAAAAAGGAAATACCTACTTCACTCATTATTCTTTTTTCATCGCTTGTATTTAATCCATAAATGGCATATATCTTAGAAAAAAAAGAATATAAAGTTGGTAATATTAATTGTATAGGAGCTGCTTTATTATTCGATTCAAAAAATTGAATCATGCGAATGGCTTTGGCAAAGTTTTTTTGCCCCACTGCTTCCTGAAATTCAAAAGCATTATATTCTTTACTAATGCCAATGTACTTTTCAATGTCATCTTCAGTTATTTTTTTACGATCTCCCAAATTCACTATAAGTTTTTCTAATTCATTTTGGATTCTACTTAAATCATTACCAATATGATCTACTAAAATTTGAGTAGCTTTTGGTGAAATTTGATACCCTCTTTCTGCTACCCATTCATTCACCCATTCAGGCAACTTACTATCATACATTTTTTTAGTTGCTATAAAAGTGGTTTTAGATTTTAGTAGTTTGCCAAAGGTTTTACGACCATCAATATTTTTATCCTTAAATGCAATAATTAAAACAGTAGAAGGCAAAGGGTTTTCTACATAGGATTCTAATTTTTCAATTTGAGCCATTAATTGGGCTTCTTTAATAATTACCACCTGGCGTTCTGCAAATACGGGATAACGCTTACAAGCGTTCATAATTTCAGACCATTCTGCATCTTTTCCATAAAAAATTGTAAGATTAAAAGCCTTTTCTGCTTCAGAAAGTAGTTGCTTTTCAGCATAATCTACGACCTTGTCAATATAGTATGCTTCTTCTCCTTCTAGCCAATAAATGGCATCAAAAACATTCTTTTTCCAGTTAGCTATAATTTTAGAAGTAGGCATATTCAAATATAAAGATAAGTCATACTGAATTCTTAATTTTTTTTAAATAATAGGTTAAAAATCAATCCCCTTTTAAATTACCCCTTTAAGAAAAAGTATAAAAATTAGTAATCTGTTCCATTTTTTGTATCTTTGAAGCCCTAAACTAAAAAATTATATGAGCAACGAATCTTCTAACACGAGTAGTAAAATAACCATTGCGGTTTTAGTATTAGTCATTATTGGCTCTTGGATCTATTTCAATAGTTCAAAAGTGGATATTATTACAACCTATGACAATAAGATTGCAGTAATTGACAGTGCTAAAGCAAAAATTCAAGCTGAATTTATTGAAGTTTCTGCAAAAGCAGACTCTTTAACTAGCCAAAATACTAGCCTTCAAGGTGAGTTATTAGACAAGTCTAATCAAATTCAAAAATTGAAATCTAACATAAGTACTATTTTGCGTAAACAAAATGCTACTGATAAAGAATTAGCAGAAGCAAAAACATTAATAGCCGATTTAAATGGCAAGGTAACTAACCTATTTGCAGATCTAGCAAAAGCTCAAGCTGAAAACAAAGACTTAACTGCTAAAAACGAAGTTTTAACAAATACAAATTCTACCTTAAATTCTAATTTAACAGCTACTCAAAAAGAGAAAGAAAGACTACAAGATATTGGTTCTACTCTACATGCCTCTACTTTTAGCATTCAAGCTTTAAGAATTAAGGATGATGGAACTGAGAAAAAAACAAGCAATACTAAAAGAGCAAACACTATTCGTTTGTCTTTTCAAATTGACAGAAACAAAATCACTCCAACAGGATCACAAGAGTTATTTGTTTGTATTACTGGTCCTGATGGCAAAGCTTTCAACGAAGTTGGTAAAATCAACACAAGAGAAGATGGCGCTAAAGCATATTCTAACAAATTATCAGTTCAATATGAACAAAATAAGGAACTGCCAGTAAGCTATGATATCAAAAATGTAACCTTTACTGAAGGAGAATATTTAGTAGAAATTTACCATAACGGTTTCAAAATCGGAGAAGGTAAAACTAAATTAACTAAGGGATTATTCTAATACAAGTTTAAATATAAATATTAAATCTATATTTTATCTACAGAAAAGGCCTCCCATAAAAAGGAGGCCTTTTCTTTTTATCTTTATTTAATAAAGTATATACTCTACTAAATCTAGCTCACTAATTCATTAGCACTACTTAAATC
>RFVO01000046.1 GCA_009928005.1 Chitinophagia bacterium
TCTACGTTAGAAGAACAATACAATGAACTATTAATTTCCTATAATAGGAATCATTAATTTATGAACTGCCTCATTTAAAGCTTTCACGCCTTCTTTTTTAATAGCTTCATATTTTTTCAATTGAACCTCTGCTTGGTCTTTTAATTCTGCGTAGGCTTCTCTTACTTGTTTTGTAGGTGCCACATAGCCTGCTGCTGCAGATTCAAATACACCAGACAGCTTATCATCTAAGCGAATTGGAAAGTTTAAAACGTCTTGTCCGCTCTTTGCTTTTGTTTGATGTAAAGCTTCTTCAATTGTTTTAATACTTGTTAATAATTCTTCACTTTGTTTTTGGAAGCTAGAATCCTTGGTTTTCTTTTGTAAAACTTGTACTTGAGAGCGAATTTCTTTAATTCCTTTTAAAGCTTTCATAATGTTATTAAAACTAGTTGCTACTTCTAATAAGAATTGCTCTTGTGCTTTTAAATCAGCATTAGAAACTTTATAATTAGGATCGGCTATCAAATCAAAAGGATAAGTTACAGAATCCTTGTCAATACTCACTTTTGCGAAGTACTTACCAGGTGCAGCTAATACCGGACTTGTAGTGCCATTCCAGAAAATTAAATCTTCGGAAGGTTTTTCAATTTCCTTATGATACAAGTTCCAAGTAAATTGCTGTAATCCGTTTTCTACTACAATACCCGATTTATCTTTGCCTGTTTCTTTTGAGCTAAAATGTCTCACTAATTTTTTGTTCTCATCTAAGATATCAATTTGAATAATGGTACTATCATTTACATCTTTCAACCAATAATTAATCACTACTCCTTTAGGAGGATTTGTACCCACATTGGATGGCATACTTGCTCTAGCACCACGATTACGACGTCCACCCATTTGTGGAGGTACGCGATAAGCATTTGCCACAGGGAATACCTTTGAAGCATTCACATTTGATGCTTGATAGTTTTCAATAAAAGATAAATCATCTAAAATATATAAACTACGCCCTTGCGTACCAACAATTAAATTATTATCTCTAATTAATAAATCGGTGATAGGTGTTACGGGTAAATTTAATTGCAATAACTCCCAAGACTTACCATCATTCATAGAAACGTATAAGCCATATTCAGTGCCAGCAAACAAAACACCTGCTTTTCTAGGACTTGCTACAATTGCCCTTGTGAAATGCAATGGATTAATACCACTTGTAATTTTTTCCCAAGTTTCGCCATAGTCATGTGTTACATACAAATAAGGAGCAAAATCATCTAACTTATAACGCGTGCCTGCAAAATATGCTGTACCTTTTCTAATAGGATCTACTTCTACTCTATTCCACATCATCCACTGTGGTATATCTTTTGGTGTTACATTTTTCCAATGTACACCACCATCTTTGCTTACATGAATTAAGCCATCATCACTACCAGTCCATAATAAGTCCTTCTCTAATGGCGATTCTGCAGCTGTAAATATGGTACAATAATATTCTACGCTTGTATTGTCTTGTGTAATGGGGCCTCCAGAACTTTTTTGTCTACTCTTGTCATTGGTGGTTAAGTCAGGAGATAATTGGGTCCAACTAGCACCATCATTTTCTGAAGCAAATAAATGATTACCTGCCGTGTATAATTTTTTAGGATTATGTGGAGAAAAGAAAATAGGATGATTCCATTGGAAACGATACTTCTGTACATCAGCACCCGCACCCATTGGATTATCAGGCCAAACATTTACTACTCTATTCTCTCCTGTTTTATGATCAAATCTTGTAATTAAACCACCATATGAACCGCCATACACAACATCATTATTTAATGGATCGGCTACAATATAACCACTCTCTCCACCTGCAGTTACTTCAAAATCACTTTCTCCAATATAAGCACCATAAGAACTTGATAAAATTCTAAAAGCAGAATTATCTTGTTGGGCTCCTAAAATTCTATAAGGAAAATGATTGTCTGTACTTAATCGATAAACTTGCACTGTAGGTTGGTTCATAACAGTGCTCCAATTTTTTGCACCATCTAAACTTACTTGCGCACCACCATCATCAGAAACAATCATGCGCTTACCATTTTTTGGATCTATCCATAAATCATGATGGTCTCCATGTGGTGTTCTTCCTGCAACAAAAGTTTTGCCTCCATCAGTTGACATCATAAAATTTACATTAGGGCAATACACTTTGTTTTCATCTGCAGGATCCACAAATACTTTAGTATAATACCAAGCTCTTTGACGAATATTATTGTCACTATTTACTAATTCCCAAGTCTTACCTGCATTTTCAGATACATATAAACCGCCATCTTTATTTTCAATTAAAGCATATAATTTATCGGTATTAGACCTAGCTACTGCAATGGCTGTAATACCCCATACTCCTTTTGGAAAACCTTTATTGGTTTTAATAGAAGTCCAAGTTTCTCCACCATCGATACTTTTATATAAACCAGAACCTTCCCCACCACTTTCTAAACTATAAGGCGTTCGAATTAATTGCCAAGTACCTGCATATAATATTTCAGGATTACTTGGATCAATTACTAAATCACTTGCGCCCGTTTGCTCATTAACATACAATACTTTTTTCCAATTTTGTCCACCATCGATACTTTTAAATACTCCTCTTGTTTCATTAGGACCAAATAAGTGACCCATAGCCGCTGCCCAAATAATATCTGGATTTTTTGGATGCACAATTATTCTTACAATATGTCTAGCTTCTTTTAATCCAATATTTTTCCAAGTTTTTCCATCATCGGTCGACTTCCACATTCCTCCTAAACCCTCACTTACATTACCTCTCATACTATTCTCCCCTTCACCGACATAGACAACTGATTCATTGGTTGGTGCAATAGCTATGGCGCCAATGGTACCTCCAAAAAATCCATCAGAAATATTTTTCCAGTTACTACCTGCATCAGTTGTTTTCCAAACACCCCCTCCTGTGGCGCCCATATAAAATGTATTAACATCGGTATAAGAACCAACTCCTGCAGCAGCTCTTCCACCTCTGAAAGGGCCAATGAGTCTAAAATTTTGTGCACTAATAATTGGATCCTGGGACAAACTATTTGTAACAACAGGTATTATTGTTTTTTTCTTCTGCGCAACTAAGTTATTAGATAACATTAAAGCAATTAGAGAGAGGATGATTGATAAAAACTTTTTCATACTATTTATTTTAAATAATTTAAATGCTAACTAAATTTCATTAGAAAAAGAAGGTGCACCCTAAATTTCTATTAGGATACACCTTCTTAAAACTTATTTTATTGACTCATAATCCTTGAACTTTTTAATAGGAGTAGCTTCCACTAATTTTCTAAATTCAGCCCAATCCTTTGTAAAAAATTCATTTGCTTTAGTAATTACATTTTGAATGGCTGTTTCTGCCTCTTGTAATTTTCTTTCTTCTTGCTCACCTGGCATGGTATTTTTTCCTGCAATTAGCATTGAAGCGTCTCTAATGATGGAGATAGGTGTGATCACATCTACCGTACCATAGCCTTGCTTTTCTTGCTTTTTACCAAAAATAAATTCACGTAAATTTTTAGCTGTTTCAGTAATTTTTTTATGCGCCTTATTTAAAGTATCAATTCCTTTGTCTTTTTTATCTTTCCATTCTGCTTTTAAATCAAGTAATAAAGCATCAACTTCATCTAATTGATCCATAACACTATTAAACTTATCAGCACTTGGTTGATGTTTATCCATTAATTCATCTTGTTTTTTTACTACTTGAGTTCTATCTGCTAAACGAGCATCATCTTTCACTTCTATCCACATAGAATCTTTAAGCTTATTAGCTGTTACAACTACTTTATATTGTCCAGCTAGAACAGCACGGCCTCTATATTCTCTTTCTTCTTCTGGATCAGATGGTGTTTCTTCTGCCATTCTTCTACCACGTCCTCCACCACCAACTTTAGACATGCCCGCAGCACGCTTTCCTTTTTGCTCAAAGCCCCAGTATTGTCTATTAAATCCAGAATCTACTTTAAATGTTAAATTTCTGATGACTGAATCTTGTGCATCTTTAATTTGAACTTTCACTTTTTTTACAGTATCCATTAAATAAATGGTAAATGGATATCCAGATGGACGATTCTCTGCATCATACATTCCCCAAGTACTCCACTCATAAGTAGGGTTTTTATATGATGCATTTATAACCGAATTAGGTGCAGATACAAAAAAGTTTGAAGTAAGTCCTTTATTATGGGCCAATTTTCGAAGAGGTTTAATATCATCTAGTACCCATAATGCACGACCAAAAGTAGCAATGGCTAAATCGGCTTCTCTTTCTTGAATCGCAAAATCATAAGTAGAAACAGAAGGATAACCATTTTTCCATTGTTGGAAATTTTCTGCATTGTCTAAACTAACATACATCCCTTGTTCTGTTCCAACAAAAAACAAATTGGGCTCTGCAATATCTTGAATAATAGATAAGGCATATCCAGTTACTTTCGCTGTGCTTAAAATATTGGTCCAAGTTTTTCCAAAGTCAGTAGATCTAAATATATAAGGAGCAAAATCACCTTGTCTATAATTATTAGCTACTACAAAAACTTCATTAGCATTATAGGTTGAAGTTCTTATTTGGGGAATCCAGGCGCCTTTAGGTAGTCCTGTAATATTGGCTGTCATATTAGTCCAAGTTAATCCGCCATTGGTGGTCATTTGAACATTACCATCATCGGTGCCAACCCAAATTAAATCCTTTTGAACAGATGAAGGCGCGATTGTAATAATAGTACAATGATTTTCAGCACCCGTTATATCAATACTTAAGCCACCATTATTTGTTTGATCAATTTGTGCACTATCATTATTTGTTAAATCGGGAGAAATTACTTTCCAAGCTGCTCCTTTATTGGTACTCTTATGTAAAAATTGTGAACCATAGTAAACTGTTTTTTTATCAAATGGATCTTGCGCTATTGCAGCATTCCAATTAAATCTTAAAAGTGTTTTTGCATCAGGAGAAGGTGGTTGAATATAAGAACTTTCACCAGTAGCAGTATTATATCTACCAACAGAACCTCCTTGACTCATAGCGTAAACCCAATTCGCATCTTCAGGATCTGGCATTACGTCAAATCCATCTCCGCCCCACAAATTATCCCAATAAAAATTCTTAAGCCCTCCTCTAGTATATGCATATGCTGGGCCTCTCCATGAGCCATTATCTTGCATACCTCCCATTACATGATAAGGTATTTCATTGTCTACATTTACATGATAAAATTGACCCACTGGAATTTTTTCATCAAACATCCAAGTTTTTCCCCCATCTCTTGTAATTCCAATACCACCATCATTGCCATCTACCATGAATTTGTTATCGGTTGGATGAATCCAAAATGCGTGATGGTCTGGATGAATGCCACTATAAGGAATAATAGTCTCGAAATTTTTTCCGCCATCAATACTTTTCACAACTGTTTGACTAATATACCAAAGTGTATTTTCATTCAATGGATCGCAAATTATATCTTGGAAATAAAAAGGGCGATTATCTACAATTGATTTTTGTGCATTCACTAAAATAAAATTATAACCTCCATCATCACTTCTATATAAACCACTCTTGGTAGATTCTACTAAAGCATATACCCTATTAGGATTCGACTTGCTTATGGCAATACCTACTCTACCTAAATTACCATCAGGTAGTCCATTTTCTTTTCCTAGCTTAGTGAAATTTTTTCCGCCGTCAATTGTCATATATATACCACTTCCCTTCCCGCCACTTTCTAAATGATAAGGATTGCGATAGTGGTGCCACATGGCTACCAATAATTTATTCGGATTTTTTGGATCCATAATCATATCACCCACACCAGATGTATCGTTGGTATATAAAATTTGAGTCCAAGTATCACCACCATCAGTTGTTTTATAGACACCTCTGTTTTTGCTTTGTCCATAAGGATTTCCTATAGCACCCACATAGACTGTATTTGGATTAGTGGGATCAATAATTACACGATGAATATTTCTTGTTTGTTCCAAGCCCATTCTTTTCCATGTCTTACCAGCATCTAATGTTTTATAAATTCCTTCTCCTATGCTAACTGAATTTCTTGGATTACCTTCTCCTGTTCCAGCCCAAACCACATTTGGATTAGATTGTTGAATAGCGATGGCGCCAATATTTAAAATAGGTTGCTCGTCAAACACGGGTGTCCAACTCACGCCACTATTATTTGTTTTCCATACACCTCCAGAAGCAGCGCCTATCCAAATATTATTCGGATTGGCTACTTCAACATCAATAGAAGTCACACGACCGCTCATGGAAGCTGGCCCTACATTACGAGGTTTCCAATTTTTAAATACTTTATTAATATCCACTTTTGTTTCAGTGGCAGCTACTACAGGCATTGCTTTTTTTGCCTTCTGAGCAGATAAATTATTCATTGACAAAATAGATGCCAATACAAAAGATCCAATAATAGATATACGCATAGTTTTAAGTTTACTTATTTAATAAATCGAATTCCTAAGCTATTATATTTTAGGCAAAAAATGGGGAAAAAAAGAAGAAAAAACAGCGCCTTTTGATGTATGGTAAAATAGTGAGGGCCCTAAACCCTAGAAGGGTTTGAAAAATAACTAGTGGGGAATATTGTAAATCCTGATTACAAATTAGAATTAAATTCTTTCAATAATTCCTGCAATACCCTGACCACCACCCACGCAGGCAGTCACAATGCCATATTTCTTATTTAGCCTTTCTAAATCATTCAAAATTTGCACAGTTAATTTACTGCCTGTGCAACCTAAAGGATGGCCCAAAGCAATAGCACCCCCATTAATATTGACTTTATTGGTATCTAAATTAAGGGTTCTAATAACTGCTAAAGATTGAGAAGCAAAGGCTTCATTTAGTTCAAATAAATCTATCTGATCCTGTGTCATACTAGCCTGCTTTAATACTTTTGGAACAGCTGCGATTGGACCAATACCCATAATTCTTGGGTGTACTCCAGCTGAGGCGCAGTTCACTAAACGTCCAATTGGTTTTAAACCCAAAGAATTCATTAATTTTTCACTCATCACCATCACAAAACTAGAACCATCACTTGTTTGAGAAGAGTTTCCTGCAGTCACTGAACCTTTCAGCGCAAAAGCAGGTTTTAATTTAGCTAAAGCCTCTAAAGTTGTATCAGCTCTTACACCTTCATCTGTATCTACTATATAACTACGTGTGGCTCTTTTATTTTTTTCATTGATATAAGTTTCATTTATTTCAATTGGTAAAATTCCTTTTTTAAAATAACCATTATCTATAGCTTGTTTTGCTTTTTGATGTGATGCCAGTGCAAATGCGTCTTGATCTTCTCTTGAAATTTTATATTCACTAGCTACTGCTTCAGCAGTCAAGCCCATAGATAAATAATAGTCTGGTTCATCCACTGTAATAGAATACGCTGGAACTGTTTTCCAGCCTGCAGTGGGGACCATCGACATCGATTCTGTTCCACCTGCAATAATACAATCAGCCATCCCCGTTCTAATTTTTGCGGTGGCCATTGCAATACTTTCTAAACCACTTGCGCAATATCTATTAATAGTAATACCAGGCACTTCAATGCCTAAAGCTTTGGCTGCAATAATTCTTCCAAATTGTAATCCTTGTTCTGCTTCAGGAACAGCATTGCCTACAATAACATCATCTACTAATTTTGGATCTACTGCAGGTAAAGTTTTCATCAAACCCTTTATAACTTCAATGGATAATTCATCTGAACGCATGAACCTAAAACCACCTTTTTTACTTTTTGTAACAGCTGTTCTAAAGCCTGCAACGATATACGCTTCTTGCATAAAATATGAATTTTAACACCCTAAATGTAGGCATTTTTATAAAAAGTTGTTTATGCAACTAAATATTTCATCGTAAATTTGTAGTATGTGGTATCCCATAGCGCGCAACCTCTTATTTATGCTTCCGCCTGAAACGGCCCATTCAATTTCAATGAAAGGTTTGCAAAATGCGGCCAGCATCCCATTTTTGAAAAAAGTGCTAACCAGTCAATTTCAATATCAAGGTAGAAGTCTTGCGAAAACTTGCTTTGGTATACAATTCCCTAACCCTGTGGGATTAGGCGCCGGCTTTGATAAAAATGCGGCATATTTAGACGAGTTAGAAATGCTAGGTTTTGGATTTGTTGAAATTGGAACGGTCACGCCCAAACCACAAGCAGGGAATGCCCAACCTCGTTTATTTAGAATACCCGATCAAAAAGCATTAATTAATAGAATGGGTTTTAACAATGAGGGTTTAGAAATTATTGCGAAAAGATTAAAAGAAAGAAAAGCTAAAAGTAATTCTAATTTAATTGTAGGAGGAAATATTGGGAAAAATAAAGTGACTGAAAACGCATACGCCTGGAAAGATTATTGCACCAATTTTATAGGTCTTGAAGAAGTAGTAAATTATTTTGTAGTGAATGTAAGTTCTCCTAATACACCTGGTCTGCGCGAACTACAAGAAAAAGAATCCTTAAGAAAAATATTTGCAGAATTGCAAAATTTAAATAAAAATAACAAACCTATTTTACTAAAAATTGCGCCAGATTTAGAAACTTCGGCATTAGATGATATTATTGCATTAACACATGAAATAAAAATAGATGGACTTGTAGCATCCAATACCACCATTGATCGTAGCTTACTTAGTACAATGAATCAAGAGAAAGGGAAAAAAATAGGAGCAGGTGGGCTAAGCGGTCAACCATTATTAGACAAGTCCACTGAAGTATTAAAATATTTACATAAAGGTATTGCAGACCGTATACCCATTATTGCCAGTGGTGGTATATTCACCGGAGCCGATGCCGAATCAAAAATTAATGCAGGCGCTTCCTTAGTTCAAATATGGACAGGATTTATTTATGAAGGTCCTATGATTGTAAAAAATATCTGTAAACACTTAAGCGCCCTTAAATAAATATGATAACCATTCAAGATTTTTGCTTTAGCGCTTTTCAAGAAAATACTTATGTTTTATACAACGAGCTGAAAGAAGCTATCATTATTGATCCGGGTTGCTATACACGTATCGAGGAAAAAATATTATCTGATTTTATTCGTAAAGAAAATTTAAAGCCCATATTATTATTAAATACACATTGTCATTTAGATCATGTCTTTGGTAATAATTATGTAAGTGAAACTTATGGGTTAACTGCACATATACATCCAAATGAACAAATTGTTTTAGACCGTTTACCCGAAGCCGCCGCTAAATGGGGCGCTCCTACTGAAGCCTATAAAGGACCCATACAATATATTCAAGAGGGCGAAATTATTCAATTGGGTACTGACCAATTCAAAGTATTACTAACCCCCGGGCATTCTCCAGGAAGTGTTTGTTTTTACCATCCCCAGCAGGATTTTATGATTGGAGGAGACCTTATATTTAAAGATGGTGTTGGTCGTACCGATTTACCAGGGGCCAACCCTTTGGATTTAATTAAAAGTATTCGTGAACAAATTTTTCCTTTACCAGACAGCCTTACTATTTACTCAGGTCATGGACCAGCCACCACTTGGGGTAGGGAAAAAGAACATAACCCTTATATAAAATATATTCGTAGCCAATCTTAACCTATAATTATTACTTAGTTAACAATTTGATAATGTTAACTCCCTTCATTGATTTGCTATTTAAAAGGTATTTTTACACTAATAATTATGGAAGCACCTATAAAAATATTGATTGCAGACGACGAGCCCGATATTATCGAAATTATAAGTTTTCATTTAAATAAATTAGGCTATGAAGTAGCCACTGCTAAAGACGGAAGCGAGGCGATTGAAAAAGCAAACTCTTTTGCTCCAGACTGTATTATTTTAGATGTAATGATGCCTAAGAGAACTGGTTTTGAAGTTTGTGAATATTTAAGGACACAGAAAAAATTTGACAAAACACTTATTGTATTACTTACAGCTCTTAACGACGAGGCTTCTCATATTAAAGGATTAGAGCTAGGAGGTGATGATTTTATTAGTAAACCTATTAGCCCTAAAGTATTAGTAAGCAGAATTACTGCTTTATTTAGAAGACTACAACCTACTGAATCAGATAAAAAAATTATTACCATCAATGATTTAATGATTGATATAAGCCAATACAAAACAGTTTTGAAAGGCGTGACCTATGTACTTGCCAAAAAAGAATTTGAATTACTATACTTATTAGCAGCACAACCAGGTCGAGTATTTTTAAGAGGTGAGATTTTATCTCAAGTCTGGGGTAACGATGTTATCGTGGGAGATCGTACCATTGATGTGCATGTTAGAAAAATTAGAGCCAAATTAGGCATTGACTGCATTACTACCGTAAAAGGGGTAGGCTACAAATTCAATTATTAAATCCAATTTATTAAATCTATTATTAGGAAGATTTAATAACTTCATATAGCCTTTTTATAGAAGGCATATATACATGTTTAAAGAAAAGAACTTATCACCCAAACAACTTGCAGCCTTAACTGCATTGCTATTGGCTTCTTTGATAGCCTTAAGTATTTTCATGTTATTTTCAAATGCAAAATTATGCATTACCTATTTTATCGTAAGTTTTATAAGTATCTACTTTTTAATGGATCAAATTTTAGAATATTTTATTTATCGAAAAATAAAATTAATCTACAAACTTATTTCACAAACTAAGGCCAGCAAAAGAGAAGAAGCTTATCAAAAATATGTGTTACCTCAAAAAGGAATCGACGACGTAAGAGAAGACGTAGAAAAATGGGCCGCTCAAAAAACACAAGAAATCCAAGACTTACAATCTAACGAAGCCTTTAGAAAAGAATTTTTACAAAATTTATCGCACGAAATTAAAACTCCCGTATTCGCTATTCAAGGTTATTTAGAATTATTGAGCGATGGCGCTATGGACGAACCTGTTACCGGTAAAAAGTTTGTTGAACAAGCTCAATCCAATGTGCAAAGACTAGTTCAATTATTAAATGATGTGGACGCTATTACCAATTTAGAAATTAATAAAGACCCTATTCTAAAACAAGCATTTACAATTCAAGATATAATCAATGAAGCAGTGAATAATTTAAGTGTGAAATGGATTAAAAAAAATATTCAATTTCAATTTAAAAAAGGATCTGAGTCTCCAATTTCAGTCTTCGCTGATAAAAATAAAATTTATCAAGTCATCGTTAATATTTTATCCAACGCTGCTAAATATGGAAAAATTGATGGCCAAATTACTGCCAGTGTTTATAAGATGGAAGACCAAAAAATTCTTATTGAAATTAGTGATGATGGCATTGGCATTGCCGAAGAACATCTTCCGCGTTTATTTGAAAGATTTTACCGTACCGATGATGCTAGGGCGCGTGAAATTGGAGGCACTGGCTTAGGACTAGCTATTTGCAAGCATATAATAGAGGCGCATGGTGAAACTATACATGCGAGGAGTAAGGTAAATGTGGGCACTACCATTGGATTTACCCTAGCTAGCAAAGCATAATTTTCGTTACTTTTGTTGCAAATAATTTTGAATGCAAACTATTCTTGTTACAGGGGGTACTGGCTATATTGGCGCACATACCATTGTTGATTTAATTGAAAATGGTTTTGAGGTTGTCTCTGCCGATAACTTATCTAGATCCTCTGCTGATAGCTTAAAAGGCATTGAAAAAATTACAGGTAAAAAAATTAAAAATTACGAGATTGATTTAACCAATAAAATAGCAGCTGAGCAAATTTTTATCGAACATAAAAATATTACGGGTATTATACATTTTGCCGCCTATAAAGCAGTAGGCGAATCGGTTGAAATGCCATTGGACTATTATCAAAATAATATTAGTTCTTTAATTAATCTTTTACAATTAGCAGTTCAATACCATACCAAGCATTTTATTTTTTCTTCCTCTTGTACGGTGTATGGTAACCCAAATAAAATTCCAGTAACAGAACAAACTCCTTTACAAACAGCAGCTTCTCCTTATGGTGCTACTAAACAAATGGGAGAAACTATTGTTCATGATGCTGCTGTGGCATACCCACTTTCTACCATTTTACTTCGCTATTTTAATCCAGTGGGCGCTCATCCTTCTATTGCAATTGGTGAATTGCCTATTGGTCGTCCTCAAAATTTAGTACCCGCTATTACACAAACAGCTATTGGCAAATTACCAAAGATGCAAGTGCATGGCAATGATTACGATACCCGTGATGGTAGTTGTATTCGAGATTATATTCATGTTTGCGATATTGCACATGCACATACTTTGGCCCTACAACTTTCTATCAAAGAAAATAAATCAAACCATACAGAGATTTTTAATCTAGGAACAGGCAATGGTATAAGTGTACTTGAAGCCATTGAAGCATTTGAAAAAGTATCGGGTGTTAAATTAAATTATGAGATTGGACCAAGAAGAGCAGGCGATATTGTAGCTATTTATGCCAACAACGATTATGCCGTTCAAAAACTAGGCTGGCATTGTAAATTTGATTTAAATGAAATGATGCGAACGGCTTGGGAGTGGGAAAAAGCTATTGCCAAAAAATAATTATTGCCTCACCAACATCTTCTCTGCATTCTCAGCTACTTGAAGCGCTTCAATAAATTCATCAATCTCACCATTAATGACTGCATCTAAATTATAAGAAGTAACCCCTACTCTATGATCGGTGACTCTGCCTTGCGGCCAATTATATGTTCTAATCTTTGCACTTCTATCTCCAGTACTTACTAAAGTTTTACGATGTCTTGAAATTTCATCTTCTTGCTTACGCACTTGCTCCTCAAATAATTTAGTGCGCATCATGGTCATAGCTTTTTCTCTATTACCTAATTGAGAACGCTCTGTTTGACAAATTATAACAGTGCCTGTGGGAATATGCGTTAACATTACTTTTGTTTCTACCTTATTTACATTTTGCCCACCGGCACCACCGCTTCGAGATGTTTCCATTTTAACATCTGCTGGGTTCAATACAAAATCTACTTCTTCTGCCTCTGGCATTACTGCCACTGTAGCAGCTGAAGTATGAACTCTTCCCTGAGTTTCAGTTGAAGGAACACGTTGTACTCTATGTACACCACTTTCAAATTTCAAGGTACCATACACATCCTCTCCCGTGACTTCTAAAATAACTTCTTTATAACCACCCACAGAACCTTCACTCTCACTTACTAATGCCACCTTCCACCCTTTTTTCTGACAATACCTTGTATACATGCTAAGTAAATCACCTACAAATAAGCTTGCTTCATCACCACCCGTTCCTGCTCTTAATTCTATTATGGCATTTTTATCATCCTGGGGGTCCTTGGGTATTAATAATTTCGTTAACTCTTTTTCAAGACTGTCTTTTTCCGCATCTAAACCCGGCATTTCCATTTTTGCCAGTTCGCGCATTTCTGCATCATCCCCGTTCAAGGTTTCTTTAGCAAATTTATGCTCTTCTAGCACCTTCAAATATCGCTCATAGGGTATAATAATCTTTTCTAAGGATCGGTATTCCTTGCTCATTTTACCAAATTCTGCTTGGTTATTAATGATCTCTGGATTGGTCAAAGCCACCCCAACTTGTTCGAATCTTGCTTTTATGGCTTCTAGTTTGTCTAACATAGTCGATTTTCTGTGCGCAAAAATAGCTATTTTAGTTGTCAATTAAAACAATCCTATACTATGAAATACTTAGTAGCCCTTTTCTTGCTAATATCAGCAGGCGCCAATGCCCAAGCCATTCACTATAAATCCATCGTTGTTGATACACATAACGATTGTATCACTGCATGTATCGAAAAAAAAGTAAGCCTTGACCAAGACCTTACCGGCATCAATCATTCCGATTTAAAAAGATTCAAACAAGGGGGTTTAGACTACCAATTATTTTCAGTTTGGTGCGATGGTGAAAAAGCCAACCCATATGCATGGGCGATGAGATCTATGGACACCCTAGAAGCTGTTGCTAATAGAAATCCTGATAAAATTGTAATAGCAAAAACTTGGAAGCAAATTCAAAAAGCCTTAAAAGAAAATAAAATTGTAGCACAATATGGTGTGGAAGGTGGTCATATGATTGAAGATAATATCGACCGTTTAGATACTTTTTATAAAAGAGGGGTTCGCTATATGACACTTACTTGGAACAATTCTCCTTCATGGGCAAGTTCCCATGTCGATGAAAAAGATCCTAAGTATACCGGACCTAAAGGACTCACTAGTTTTGGTAAAGAAATTATTGCACGCATGAATAAGTTAGGTATTATTGTAGATATCTCTCATGTGGGTGAAGCTACATTTTGGGATGCAATAAAAACAACTACCAAACCTGTGATTGCTTCACATAGCAATGCATATGCTATTTGTCCTGTTACAAGAAATTTAAAAGACGATCAAATTTTAGCTGTTGGAAAAAATGGAGGTGTAATACATTTAAATTTCTTCTCTGGTTTTGTTGATAGTAATTTTAGTAAAAAAGATGCAGCTTTTAGAAAAAACCATAAGGCAGAAATAGATTCTTTACTTGCCACAGGCTTACAACGCGAATATGCTTTCACCATGGTGTCTGAAAAATATCCTGCAGAAAGTGAGGCCATTAAACCAGACTTAGAACAATTAATGCAACACTTTGATCATATCGTAAAATTAATTGGTATTGACCATGTAGGACTAGGTTCTGATTTCGATGGTATTAATTCTGCACCGAAAGAATTAAAAACAGTTGTAGATTATCCTGAATTTACTAAGGCCTTAATTAAACGTGGTTATTCAGATACAGATATTGCAAAAGTTTTGGGAGGGAATTTCCTTAGAGTGTATAGAATAAACAACCCTCAATAGAAAATTTGAGGATTGTTTATTCCTTATCTAATGATTTTTCAAGCCTACCCCATAAACAGGTAGGCTTGTTTACTTAATCTAAGAAATAAAA
>RFVO01000047.1 GCA_009928005.1 Chitinophagia bacterium
AGCTATACAGTGGCTATTGTTGGAAGGCCAAACGTAGGGAAAAGCACTTTGTTTAATCGTTTCTTAGAAGAACGAAAAGCCATCGTGGACGATATTAGTGGTGTAACTAGAGACCGTCAATATGGTGTAACTGAATGGGCGGGTAAAACCTTCAATGTCATTGATACGGGGGGCTTTGTACCCGATTCTCGTGATATGTTTGAAACCGAAATTCGCAAGCAGGTAAAAATAGCTATTGAAGAAGCTAATTCAATCATTTTTATGGTAGATGCTGCCGTGGGTTTAACTGATTTAGACGCTTCTATGGCTGATATGCTTAGAAGAAGCACTAAGCCCGTTTATGTATGCGTAAATAAAGTAGATAATTCAACACGCGCTTTAGAAGGAACAGAGTTCTACGGAATGGGTTTTGAACATAACTTTTTTATAAGTTCCATTTCAGGCAGTGGTACAGGTGAGCTTTTAGATGCAGTAACCAATGATATTAAGATTAAGGAAGTAAGCAATGACGATGAAGAAATAGCTGAAGGGGAAGAAGCAGTTTTAGAAGTTCCTAAGATTGCCATTATGGGCCAGCCCAATGTAGGCAAATCTAGTTTATTGAATGCTATGATTGGACAGGATAGAACCATTGTTAGTGATATTGCAGGCACTACACGAGATACTATTCATACGCATTATACCATGTTTCAAAAGGAATTTATTTTAATTGATACAGCAGGTATTAGACGTAAGAATAAGGAAAAAGACGATCTAGAATTTTATTCTATCATAAGGGCTATTAAGGCAATGGATGAAGCCGATGTATGTTTACTAGTTATTGATGCCACCAAGGGTATAACAGCCCAGGATTTGAGCATTTTTAGCCTTGCTTCTAAGAAAGGTAAGGGTATAGTTGTATTAATAAATAAATGGGATTTAATTGACAAGGAAACCAATACGGCCAGAGACTATGAAAAAGTAGTGAAGGACAAACTGGCTCCTTTTACGGATGTACCTGTTTTATTCATATCTGCTATAGAGAAAACACGCATATTCAAGGCCATTGAATTAGCCTTAGAAGTATATGAAAATAAGCACCGTAAAGTACCAACTTCTAAGTTAAACGATATTATGTTGAAGGCTATTCTTAAGTATCAGGCCCCAGTTGTTAGAGGTCATGTCATTAAGATTAAGTTTGTATCCCAGTTACCAACCAGGGTGCCAAGTTTTGCCTTTTTTACCAATTTCCCAGATGATATTAAGGTTCCATATCGTAACTACCTTGAAAATCAATTAAGAGCAAATTTCAAGTTTACAGGGGTGCCCATTAGGGTCTATTTTAGGAAAAAGTAGCATTTCCTCTGTTTTATAGTAAGCAGTAAAAAAATAATGTTAAAATTTGGCATTTTTGAAGGCTATGTTTATCTTTGCCAACGTATTTTTGATACTAAACTTAAAAAAACCAAAAAATGAAAAAAGTTATCGCAATTTTCGCTATCGCTGCATTAGCTGCATGTGGTGGTGCTTCTACTGAAGCAAAAACTGACACTGCTGCTGCTACAACTGTTGATACAGCTGCTGCTGCAACTGCTGATACAGCTGCTGCTGCTACAACTGATACTACAGTTAAAGCAAAGTAATTTAGAAGTTTATAAATAACTTCTTGCAAGAAGGTCCTTCCCGATTATATCGGGGAGGATTTTTTTTGGCATCAATATTGACATATAAGGGTATACCTTAGTAAAGTATTGGTAAATCAATGATCTTACTTAGTTTTTATGTCATTTTGACTTTAATTTAAATTGTTTATAGTGTGAATAAGACGTTTTTGTTTAAGGGGGAAGAAGATAATGAGTTTATACCATTATTTTCATTCAATGAACAGGGGGATGAGAATGAACCAGAAATGGTAATTGATAGTTTATTACCTATTTTGCCATTGCGTAATACGGTCCTATTTCCAGGGGTAGTTATTCCAATTACAGTAGGAAGAGATAAAAGTATTCAAGCGGTAAAGGCTTCGTATAATAAGGATAAATTTATTGGGGTGGTTTCTCAAAAAGATGGCAATATCGAAGACCCTACACCCGCCGATTTATGTCAAATAGGTACAGTTGCAAAAATCATTAAAATGATTAAGATGCAAGATGGAGGTACCACCATTATTATACAAGGTAAAAAGCGATTTGAGCTATTGGAGATGAAAGAAGAAGATCCTTTTTTCAAAGCCAGTGTGAAAGTACTAATAGAAGATAAAGTAGATAAAGAAAATCAAAATTTCCAAGCCTACTTGTCTAATATAAAAGATTTAGCCACTCAAATTATTCAGTTGTCTCCTAATTTTCCTTCGGAGGCAGCCATGATTTTAAAAAATATTGAAAGCCCTTTATTTCTTATCAATTTTGTAAGCAGCAATTTAAGTGTTGAAGTAAATGATAAACAGGCTTTATTAGAACAAAATAATATTACGTTAAGGGCAGAAAAATTAATCCAGTTTTTACAACAAGAATTACAATTCGTTGAATTAAAAAATAAGGTTGCTAATAAGACGCGTACCGAAATTGACAAGCAACAGCGCGATTATTTTTTACAACAACAATTAAAAAGTATTAAGGATGAATTAGGTGGGGACCCGAACGAGCGTGAAGTAGCAGAAATGAAAAAGAAAGCGGAAGGGAAGAAGTGGCCAGAGGCGGCAAAAAAATTATTTCAAAATGGGTTGGAGAAATTGGAGCGTATGCACCCTAGCACACCTGACTATTCAGTCGTTTATAATCATTTGGATTTATTATTAGACTTACCATGGGAAGAATATACAGCAGACAACTATGATTTAAAGAATGCTAAAAAAGTTTTAGACGCTGACCATTACGGTATGAGTAAAATAAAAAATAGAATTTTAGAGTACCTAGCGGTACTTAAAATAAAAGGCGATATGAAAAGCCCTATTTTATGTTTTTTAGGCCCTCCAGGAATTGGTAAAACTTCTTTAGGTAAATCTATTGCACATGCTATTGGTAGAAAATATATTAGAGTAAGCTTAGGGGGTTTGCATGATGAAAGTGAAATTAGAGGTCATCGTAAAACCTATATTGGTGCTATGCCAGGAAGAATAGTACAAAGCCTACGAAAGGTGAAAACTTCAAATCCGGTAATGATCTTAGATGAGATAGATAAAATAGGCAACGATCATAGAGGAGATCCTTCTTCTGCTTTATTAGAAGTATTAGATCCGGAACAGAACCATAGTTTTTATGATAATTATTTAGAATCGGAATACGATTTAAGTAAAACCTTATTTATTGCAACGGCCAACGATATAAGCCGTATTCAACCAGCTTTAAGAGATCGTTTAGAAATTATTGATTTAAGTGGTTATGCAGTGGAAGAAAAAATTGAAATTGCTAAAAAACATTTACTGCCTAAGCAAAGAAAAGCACATGGATTAGATAAAATTAATTTCAAAGTGCTTGACAATGTACTAGAGAAAGTGATTGAAGATTATACAAGAGAAAGCGGTGTTCGTGAATTAGACAGACAGCTTGCTTCTATTATGCGTTATCAGGCGAAGGAACTAGCTTATAAGCATAAAGTGAAACCCACAGTTACCAAAACCGATTTACATAAAATATTAGGACAGGCAAGATATAGCAATGAAATTTATAAGACTGTAAATATGCCAGGAGTAGCAGTCGGTTTAGCTTGGACCTATGTGGGTGGAGATATTTTATTTATTGAGGTATTGCTTGCTGAAGGTAAAGGAGGCTTAAAGCTTACTGGTAACCTAGGTAATGTGATGAAAGAAAGTGTGGATACGGCACTTACTTATTTGCAAGGGAATGCAAAGAAAATTGGGGTTGATTCAAACTTGTTTACTACAAAATCAATTCATGTTCATGTACCTGAAGGTGCTGTGCCTAAGGATGGCCCAAGTGCTGGTATTACTATGCTCACTGCTCTTGCTTCAGCTTTTACTGGTAGAAAAGTAAAACCCTATTTAGCGATGACTGGTGAAATTACCTTACGTGGTCAAGTATTACCAGTTGGGGGTATTAAAGAAAAAATATTAGCCGCTAAAAGAGCAGGTATGAAAGATATTATTCTTTGCTGGCAGAATGAAAAAGACATTAATGAAATTGACCATAGTTTTATTAAAGGACTACAGTTTCATTATGTAAAAAATATGCAACAAGTACTAGATTTAGCATTGGTTTAAACTTTTACTAGAAATAATCAAAATATCTACTATACTTAAATTCATTCTGTTTAAATTGTATTTGATGTTATCAATCCCTAGCTTTGTTCTATGAGAAGGCTGGTCCTAGCATCAAAATATATTGTAGGTTTTATTGTTTTCATTACATTTTTTGTAAGTACCTTTTCTTTGCGTGCTCAAAGTGCTAATGCTAATGAGGTATATCAATTTCTTAATTTACCTTATAGTGCTAAAGCTACTTCCTTAGGAGGTATTAATATTAGTCAACTTGGATCTGACATGGGCTTGGCTATGTATAACCCTGCACTATTAGACCCTTCCATGGATAAGAACATTCATTTAAGTGTGAAGTCTTATTTTTCAAATATTCAACAGTACGATTTTAGTGGGGTGAATTATTTACCCAAAAAAAATTGGGTGCTTAGTTGGGGGCTTCATTATATGGGTTATGGAAATATCAAAATGTCTGATGTGTCAGGAAATGAGATGGGTGATTTTATTGCCAATGATTATGTGGCAGAAGTTTCCTTGGCTTCTTTATATAGAAAAAATATAAATCTAGGAGCTACACTTAAATTAATACAATCCAATTATGGTATGTATAAATCTACTGGGTTAGCCATGGATATTTCCATGGTGTATACTTCATCAAACCGGTTACTGCGCGCAAGTATACTAGCTAATAATGTGGGAGGGCAACTTTCATCATATACTGAAAAAGAAAGACTTCCATTAAATATAATTTTGGGGGTTTCTAAGAAATTAGAAAATGCGCCCATTCAATTTTCTATAACAGCACAAAGACTTTCTATTTGGAATAATACTTTCTATGACCCAGGCTTTTATAGTTCGGAAGGGTATAAAGTGCCATCAAATGCCCAAGATATTTTTAATCATTTAATAATTGGTGCTGAAGCGAACATAGGAGAGCAAGTAAATCTTGACTTCGGTTATAATTTTATTCGACGTTTCGATTTAAATATCCAAAACCAACAAAATTGGTTCAATGGATTTAGTGCAGGAATGGGTTTAAAGCTGCCTAGAGTTACGATACAATATGGAAATGCATTTTTCCAAAGAAATTTATACCACCATTTCTCTATTTTCTATTCTTTGAAAAATGCGCGTTAGTTTTTCTTTGGTGGAAAAATAGCTTTTGGTTTTGCCCCTTCTTTATTAGCCTTTGAATCTTTAGATTTTGTATCCTTAGGATTATTTTTTATAGGTATATTATTTTTAATAGGGCTAACAACTGCAGCATCGGTGAGAGTGTAATCTGACTCTGCTTTGATATCTTCAGAATTAATAATATCATCAATGCCTTCTAATGCTGTACTATCTTTTGAGATGAAATCTACATTAAAGTCATTGGGTAAACTTGATGGTCTTTCAAAGCTTGCATTTGCATCTAAATTACAAGCAGGGTCTGCAGCTACCTTGCTCATAAAATACGCCCAGATAGGTAAAGAAGCATGTGCGCCTTGTCCAAAATAATTATCTGAGAATCTTATATATCGGTCGTCACATCCCACCCATGCACCTGCTAATAATTGAGGGGTATAGCCCATGAACCATAAATCGCTATTATCGTTGGTGGTACCTGTTTTACCTGCAATAGACTGTGTTGGAACCGCATAAGAATACATGCTTCTTCCAGTTCCTTTTTGTATCACTCCTTGCATCATACTCACTACTGAATAAGCAGTTACTTCATTAATCACTTTTCTTCTTTGAGGAGAATAGCTTTCTAAAACATTACCATTCTTATCTTCAATTCTATTTATAAAGAATGGTTGAGCATTATAACCAGCTCCTGGGAACATGGTATAGGCTTGAACCATTTCAAAAAGTGAAATTTCAACAGCACCTAATGCAATAGACGGATAGGGTTGTATATCAGATTTGATATTGCACTTTTTCAAGTACTCCACAAATTGTTTTGCTGCTTCATTGCTCTTACCATTAATTTGTTTCATGATATAGGCCGAAGAACAGTTTCTTGACTCAGCTAAAGCCTGTGCCATTGGAATAGACTGGAAAGTACAGGTTTTAGGTGTATTAGGTACCATACCATATCCATCAAAATTTTGTTGTATGTCTTGTACAATAGTATTGGGAGTAAAGCCAGCCTGTTCAATTGCTAATGAATACAACAAAGGTTTAATGGTAGAACCCACTTGTCTTTTTGTATTTATATTAACGTGATCGTATTTGAATGTTTTGAAATCTACACCACCTACCCAGGCTTTCACTTCTCCAGTAAAGGGATCCACGGCTAGAAATCCGGTTTGTAAAGTTTGTTTATGATACTTTAAAGAATCATAGGGGGTCATGATGGTATCAATAAAACGATTTTTATTCCAAGCGAAGATACGCATGGGTAAAGGCTCATTAAAAGTTTTTCTAATAGCCTCATCTTCCATATCCTCTTTTTTCAAGTTCTTCCATCTGTCGGTTTGTTTAACCGCTAGTTCAAGTTGTGCGCTAAATTCTTTCCAAATAGTGCCCGACTTTATATTTGCTTGTTGATTAAATTCTTTTTGCAAATAAGACATATGCCTTGCTACCGCTTCCTCTGCATACAATTGCATTCTAGGATTTATGGTAGTATAAATTTTTAAACCATCTCGATATAAATCGTAAGGGTCCCCATTATTTTTTTTATGTTCTTTGCACCATTTTTTCATGTACTCTCCCAAAGTCATTCTAAAATAGGGGCCAAGTCCATTGTTTTGATCTAGCTTTTTAAAATTAGTGGCAATAGGTAAATTTTTAAGTTCATTGGCTTGGTCTTGGCTTATATATTTTTGACCTGCCATTCTACTAATTACTAAGTTTCTTCTTTCTAAGGCTAATTTAGGGTTTCTATTAGGATTGTATTTGGTTGGGGCATTGATCATGCCTATTAATAAAGCCGCTTCCTCTAAAGTTAAGCGGTCGGGTTCTTTTTGGAAAAAAGTTCTAGAAGCGTTACTTACACCAAACACATTTTCACTGAACGGAACAGTATTTAAATAAAGAGTGATAATTTCTTGTTTAGTAAAATTGCGCTCTAGTTTAATGGCAATTATGCTTTCTTTTATTTTCTGAATAACTCGTAGTAATTTGTTTTTAGTGCTCCAGTTATCTGTAAATAAATTTTTAGCAGTTTGCATTGTAATGGTAGAGGCACCACCTTGGCTACCTAGAAAAGCTATGGCTCTTATTAGGCCTTCTCCGTCTACTCCATAATGATCATAAAATCTTTTATCCTCTGTTGCTACTAATGCTTGTAATAAATAAGGGCTAATATCTCTATATTTTACTGTAATACGGTCCTCTAAATAAAACTTACCCATGGGTGTACCATCTTGGGCATACACTTGACTAGCTAAGGAGGCAGTGGGGTTTTCAATATCATTTAAGTCAGGCATATCTCCAATCCAACCCCAATTCAACATTAATATAAATAATAAAAATACGCCAGCAGAAATAAAATAGTATTTCCAAAAAAGGCGCACCCAATTCTTAGGTTTTTTTGAATCTTGACTCACTACTATTTTAAATTAAGGTTTATAAATATTTTTAAACATATACTGCTGATATTGTTTCAAATCGGCTTCGTCTTTTATAAGCAGTATATTTGATTTGCTTAATAAGTATATTTCATATTGCTTGGAGGGTACAAATGATATAATTTCAGTACTTAACCTAGGCTTCACTTTATTTATATAAGTTTTAGCGTCAAGGCTGTTTACAAAGGGACCAATCCAAACTATATAGCTATTCTCATTAAACTGTATGTAAGTTACATTTAATTTTTGTTTTATAAATTCATCATTATTCAAATAGGTAAAGGCTGTTTGCATCTCCTTCACAAAAGTGGCACTCACTTTTTGGGTGGCAAAAGCTATATAGTATTGCTCGGTACTATCATTGGTGAAGGCAGGTGGGGGGGTGGTAATAGCTACTTTTAAGCTTGTGTCAATAGAAGTTTTTATAGCAGAAGTTTTTATGGCAGAAGTTATTTGAGGCGCTACTTTAAAATTTGAACTGCTATCTATTTTAGTAACTGCCGAATTTACTTGTGCACTTGTATCAAGTAGTTCTTTGTTTATATTTAAATTACTTAAATAAGATTCAGTTTGGTTTCTATTTTTTAATTCCGAAAGTATATTTTTTGCTTTGTCTCTTATTTTTTCATTTGTGTTTTGAAGCACTATAGAGTCTAATAATTCTATCGCTGCCGTATCCATTCTTTGTTGAGCATACATTTTTACTTGAATAAACTTATAAGGTGTATACCATTTTGTTTTTCTTAAATCGATATTTAATTGATTAGATAATGCTGCTAAACTTTCCCAATTACCTATTTGAGATAAGAAATAGGCTTCTTTGTAATCATTCAGCAAATTGTCCTCTCTTTTCTTTTTTAAACTGCTTTCTTTTTTCTTTGTGTTATAAAAGCCATGTGGAAATTTAATTTCTACTAACTTAATAATACTATCCGATTTTTCATTTAAGTTTTCATGTAAGTAATAACTTGCTAAATCCAACATGGCTCTTTCGGTAATGACTGTATCAATATTATTGGCAATTACTTTAATGTAGAGAGGATAGGCCCTTTCAAAATCGTTTAATTCTAGTAAAAAAGTTTGTGCATTACTTAATACTGCTTTATTCCACAGTTGTTTAGACTTCATGAAAGAACTTTCATCTGTAATCATTTCATAACCATTACTCTTTTCATCTGCTTTTGAATTTCCAATGACATCTTTGGAAAGCCCCATTTTTTGCAATGAATCCTTATTTGAAATGTTTGAAAATCCTGTATTTGAAGCATCTTGATTGATTATGCTTCCAGGTGAATTCATTAGGTTTGTTTTTCTTCTCCATCCATCCACATTGGGCCTTTGCCCCCATTTTTGTGTAAAGATTTGTTTGCCTTGAAGTACAGCTGATTTATTATCAAAGTAAAAATTGGTACTATTATTTTCATTGCCACTAAAATTAATTTTAGTAGGTATTTCGATACTATAATTAGGGCCAGTAATTTTATCTAGAAATATATCTTTAAAAAATTCATTTTCAATTTTCTGTTTCCTTTGCCATGTATTAAAATAAGTATTTTGAGAAGAAGGGTTTAGTTGGTATATATATTGCAATGTGTCTTGAGCTTCTATTATTTTTTCATTATGGCTAATAGTGCTTAGCCATTTTTTTCTTGCTTGAATAGTTTCGTAGTTTGGATTTGTTTTTAAAACAGTACTTACACTATCATAAGCTAGTTTGGCTATATTATAGTGGTTATTAGAATAGTTGATATCCCCTAATAGCTCAAATGCTTTTTGTTTTTGTTTAAGATTAGTTCTATTTTTTCTGATAGATTGAATAAGCCAGTCGTTGGCTTTAATATATGCATTGTTTTGAATTGCTAATTTTGCCATCTCAAAATAAATGATATCCGCATAAGGTTTATACTTATCTCTTTTTGTCATTTTTTCTAGAGAAAAAGCAAGTTCTTCCCATGCATTATTTGCATTTTTGGCATCATAACTTATCATGCTAATTTTTGCATAGACGCTCACAATGGGGTTTACTGCATTTTGATTTGCTTTTTTGAACCAAGGATAGGCTTTGTCCCACCTTTCAGCCTTTTGCCATAGCTGTCCTATTAAATAATACCATCTTGTCTTTGCAGCAGCATCAGGGGCATTTTCAATGCCTTTTTCAAGTGCAGCAGCTGCTTTATCATAAATTTCCATTTGATAATACCCATAGGCAAGCTGTTCATTTAAAAACGGGTATAGTCTTTTAGGAAAGAGGGCATCGGATTCTAATAATTGTAATAAACTAATTCCCTCATTTAACTCTTCTTTTTCAATATAATTTCTAGCCTGCCAAATCATGGATTCATTTCGCACATTTACATTTTCAAAAAAGCGATTATTCTCTGCAGTGGCAATACTGAATTTTCCTTTGGTATTTCTCATATTACTTCCAATGGGTAAATCCATTCCATTTTCTTTGTCGTCGAAAGAATAGTTTATAAATTGTAGGATACTGCCGGCTGTATCAAAATCTTTATGAAATAAATAGGCCCTAGCTAAAAGTAAATAGGCGTCATCAACCCAATTGCTTCTTAAATCGTGCAGTACAATATTGGCATTGCATCTATAAATTATAGAGTCGATACTATTTTTGGCAATGCTACTCAAATCGTAGTCATAAAAACTAATTAATGTGGTGTAATCATCGACATATTCATTTCTAGCTTTTAAAATAAACTCATTTAATTCTTGTTCGGCATTAAATAAAAAATTAAACTGGGATACTGTATTTTGGTAAGCTCTTCTTCCCAAAGTATATTTTGTTTTAAGCAGGCGTTCATAGGGGAGGGGTTTTTCAATTTCAAGCGGTATAACTTTTCCTACTATTTTATTTGCTTTATCATTCGCTGTTCCTTTTATTTTATTAACCTTATTTAAAATAAAATCATTTACTTTTTTTTGGTTGCTATCTAAAATACTATTAGCTTTTTTGATAAGCTTGCTATTATTAATATCTAATATGGATTTACTGGTATCTGTTTTTTGCTGAGGGCTATCTTGTCTTTTTTTAAGGTTGTTTTGTGCATTTGCTTGTATGCAAAATTGGCCAAGGATGCAGATGGCCCAAAACCAATTAGTAGAAAATTTAAAAGGGGCTTTTTTATGCTGCATAAAAGGGTTAAAATCGCCTTAAAAATACATTTATTTCCTATTATTCTCTTAAAAAAATGGAATAGGTTGTATCTTTAACAAGTCCGCTTCTATATGCCAAAATTAGACATCAATAATACTTTTAAAAGAACTAGTAATACTTATCGATTAGTGGTCATGAATGACGACACCTATGATGAAGTAATTGCTTTTAGATTGTCTAGAAAATCGGTCTATATTGGTTTCAGTATTAGTTTTATTTTACTTGTAGGTTTGACTATCGCCTTAATTGCTTTTACACCACTTAAATACTATATACCGGGCTATGGCACTAAAGAAAGTAGAACTGCTTTACAACTATTAAAAATTAGAACCGATTCCTTAGAGCAGGCCATTCATTTTAAAGAACAATATTTAGAAGGAATCAAAAAAGTATTGTCTGAAGGCAATCCTAAACAATTAGACACTTTGCCCTTGGTATTACCAGATAGCAAACAATCTTTTGATTAATGACATCTCCCTCTTCCCATAATAATAAAATAGGTAAAGACTCCGTTTTTAGCTTAGCTAAATATGCTGGTCTTGGTTCTCAAATTATAGCTGGTTTATTAATTTGCTTGTATTTGGGTAAGAAGATGGATACCTATTTTAATTGGCATAATCTAGCTTCCTGGATTTTACCCTCCTTATTCATTTTATTTACTTTATTTATGGTAGTGAGAGATACGCAGAAGAAAAAATAATCATTAATTATTTATACTATTACTCTAAAATATAATCTATGTTTTTAAAAAAGAATATAAGCTCCTTTTTAATATTTATAATTGTTTTGGTAGCAGGGCAGACTATTTTATTTAATGGAATAGTAGTCCCAATTAAAATTAATTTTATACTAACGGTGAATATGATGTTGTTTGCAATGGTATATTTAAATTATTTAAGGCTACAAAGAGTTGATAAAAACAACCCTAATGCATTAATTAGATCTGTGATGTTAGGAACATTGTTTAAGCTCATTGTATTTGCAGGAGCTGCTTTAACCTATGTGAAACAGGCTAAAGAACCAGTAGGGTATCCCACTTTATTAGCTAGTATGAGTTTGTATTTGGCGTACACTTGGCTTGAAATTAAAGAAGCAGTTCAAAAAAAATAATCATCTATTTTAATTTATTATTGTTTTGGCAAAAGTTGAACATCCTTTACATGCATTAAAAATTTACTTGCCAGAAGAGGCTTTTGAGCCAGTGATACAACTTATTAATCTTTACAAAGTTCATCTAACTGTAACTAAGGAAAGAAAATCGGTATTAGGAGATTACAGGCATGCCGCTATGGGTGCCAATCATAAGATTACTGTAAATGGGAATTTAAATAAGTATGAATTTTTGATTACTTTATTACATGAGTTGGCACATTTACTTTGTTTTGAACAGTATAGAAATAGGGTGGAATCGCATGGAAAGGAATGGAAAGCCATCTATGGTCAATTACTAGTTCAGTTTATTCAGTTGCAAATATTCCCTGACGATATAAGAAAGAGTTTACAAAAAACTTTACTAAATCCCGCTGCTACAGCCAATGGTGAGACTGCTCTATTGTTAGTATTAAGAAGATACAACCCCGTGCAGAAGGAGGGGGTAGTTATTTTGGCTCATTTGGCAGATGGCGCATTATTTGTAGAAACTAAAGGCAGAACTTTTAAAAAAATTAAACTAAGACGCAAACGAATTGAATGTGTTGAACTGGCAACAGGGAATGTTTATTTATTCAGTGCCCTAACTGAAGTAAAAATGGTGTAAAAAAGCTTATAAAAAATCTATAAAACTAAAAACCCTCCCCGATGAATCGGGGAGGGTTTTTAAAAATTTTTTAAAGAGGTTTTAAAAAAATTATTAGAGTATAATTCAAAGCCCATAAATTCTTAAAATTTGGACTGAAGAATTATAAAAACCTAAGCAACGGCTTGTTTCACCAAGGCAGCTGCTTCGCTTAATTGAATAGCAGATTGTACTTTCAATCCACTCTCATCTATTAATTTCTTAGCTTCTACTGCATTGGTTCCTTGTAAACGAACAATGATCGGAATATTAATATTGCCTAATTTATTAAAGGCTTCAATCACACCAGCCGCTACACGATCGCAACGAACAATACCACCGAATATATTAATAAGAATAGCTTTTACATTAGGGTCTTTCATAATAATTCTGAAACCAGCTTCTACGGTAGCTGCATTCGCAGAACCTCCAACGTCTAAGAAGTTGGCGGGTTCACCACCACTTAATTTAATCATATCCATAGTAGCCATAGCAAGTCCAGCACCATTTACCATACAGCCAACATTACCATCCAATTTAACAAAGTTTAAATTGAATTCACCTGCTTCAACTTCGGTTGCATCTTCTTCAGATACATCGCGCATAGCTAATAAATCGGGATGACGTATTAAGGCGCTATCGTCAATATTCATTTTGCAATCAACAGCAATAATTTTGTCATCAGAAGTTTTGAATAAAGGGTTAATCTCTAACATGCCACAATCTAAACCAACATATGCGTTGTATAAATTCGTAACAAATTTCACACAGTTCTTTAAAGCTTCGCCGCTTAAACCTAAGTTAAATGCAATTTTTCTTGCTTGAAAACCTTGTAAGCCACCACCTGGGTGTACCCACTCTTTGAATATTTTTTCTGGTGTATTATGAGCTACTTCTTCAATATCCATTCCACCCTCAGTACTATACATAACGACATTCATGCCTTTAGCACGATCTAATAAAATTGAAAGGTAAAATTCTTTAGTGGGATGAGGGCCTTCATAATAAACGTCTTGGGCCACTAAAATTTTAGACACTAATTTACCTGTAGGGCCAGTTTGAATAGTAACTAAAGTACCGCCTAAGATATTCTTTGCAAATGTTTCAATGTCGGCTGCAGATTTTCCTACAGCAACGCCTCTTTGTTCTGTACCTTCTATTTTTCCTTTACCACGACCACCTGCATGAATTTGTGCTTTAACAACAGCAAATTTGTTTTTTGTTTCGGTAGCAATTTTATTGTAAGCAGCTACTGCGGCTTCCACTGTTTCAACGGCAACTCCTTCTTGAACGGGGACATTGTACTTTTTAAGCAATTCTTTAGCTTGGTATTCATGCAAATTCATAGTAACTAAAATTTTGGCGAAGATAATAGATAATAGGGAATGATTTAGCTTAAAAATAAATTTTGTTGTTTAAACATTGAATAATATCTTTACATTCTTAAAATAGGGTATAAGGCTGTATTTTAGCATTAGAAATTTCTTAATTTAATTAAAAACACATATATGAAAAAAATCATGTTCTCTTTAGTTGTCATCGCAGCGTCGATTTCAATGATTTCATTTGCGCCTAAGGCGAAAAATTCTGATGTAGTAAATTTTACTGTTACTGCTCAAAAAAGTAAAATTGACTTTACAGGTTCTAAAAAAAGCGATTACCATACAGGTTATTTCCCCATCAAGTCTGGCGCTGTTCAAGTAAATGGCGGTAAATTAGTAGGAGGTAATTTTGTTATTGATATTGCTGGCTTAAAAGTAACTGATGCTGGTGGTGGTGAGAAATTACAAGGTCATTTGTCTTCTGCCGATTTCTTTGATATCTCAAAATTTGGTGAAGCAAGCTTTACAATTAGTTCTGTAGAATATACGAAAGCTGACAGAGCAACAATTAAAGGTGACTTAAATTTAAAAGGTATTAAAGCACCTATTACTTTCTCTGCCGTTATTAGAAATGCAGATGATAAAGGTTTCTTCGCTGAAGCCTTCATGCCTTTTGATAGAACCCTTTTTGGTATCAACTATGGTATTGGAATGATAGATTCAGAAGTTCAATTAGCAATTCATATTTACGGTACAAAGTAA
>RFVO01000048.1 GCA_009928005.1 Chitinophagia bacterium
CATAATTGAATGGCAGCAGGTGAAATTGATTCCACAAAGAAATTCGCTTTACTTAGCAAAGGAATTAATTTGCTGCTAATTTCATGCATTTCACTCCCCTCCTCGGTTTTTGTGTAGGCATTTAATAAGCTTTTCAACTGCGCTAATTCGTTGTCCAATAAATGATCGAAGGCGTGCAACTGTATAAATTCCGAAACGGCTTCATACAACATTGCTTTGTTTGTTGCTTTCATACATTTTGTTTTTTATGTGTTGGATTACAATGCAAAGTTCACAACTAATTGTTTCCTAATTGTTAACAATAGTCAGTTCTACTTAAATGTGGAAAACTCAGCCGAAAATGTTCGTATAGCTATTTTAATTAATTAAATACTAATTAAAGAATTGAAATTGAGCAATTTAGATACAATAGGATTTAGATTTTATCCTAAGACAATGGCTGACAATGCAGGCAAATTCAATAGTAGCTGATTCCAATTTCCCATTTCATCCTGAGGATATGCCAGAATACTTGTATTGGTTAAGTCTCCAGCACCACCATATTTTTTAGCATCAGAATTAAAAATTTCTCTCCATTTTTTTTTCCCTTCTACATAAATGGGGAATTGATGTCTTGGTACAGGCGTCATATTCATCACTACTAAAATATCATTTTCAGTTTTAAGCCCTTTTCTTTTAAAAGCGATTACTACTTCCTCTCTTTTATTTAACTCTACCCATTCAAAACCTTTAGGGTTGAATTGTAATTCATATAAAGCAGGATTGTTTTTATATATTTCATTTAAAGCTTGAACTGTTCTTCGCATACCAGCATGAGATTCTATGTTTAATAAATCCCATTGTAATTCGGTGGTATAATTCCATTCCTTAGTTGCTGCAAATTCATTTCCCATAAATAATAGTTTAGCACCTGGATGCATAAACATATAAGTAAATAATAATCTCAGATTTGCAAACTTCTGCCAATCATCACCAGGCATTTTATAAATTAAAGGACTTTTGCCATGCACAACTTCATCATGGCTTAAAGGCAACATAAAGCTTTCATCATAAAAATACATCATGGAGAAAGAAAACTTATCCTGCTGTAAAGACCTAAACAAAGGATCCAATTTAAAATAATCCAAAGTGTCATGCATCCAACCCATCATCCATTTCATACCAAAACCTAAACCATTCATAAATGTGGGCTTGCTTATACCCGGCCAATCTGAAGCTTCTTCAGCAATTGTTTGTATATAAGGGAAGTCTCTGTATAAAGTTTCATTTAAATCTTTTATAAAAGCTATTGCTTCTATATTCCCATTACCCCCAAACTCATTGGGCTCCCATTCACCCAATTCCCTACTATAATCTAATCTTAACATAGAACTCACGGCGTCCACTCTTAATCCGTCGATATGAAATTGATCACACCAAAAACGGGCACTACTAATTAAAAAAGATTTTACTTCCCCTCTTTTATAATTGAATATATAAGAGTTCCAATCGGGATGATATCCTTTTCGCATATCTGCATACTCATATGTATTATTTCCATCAAACATAAATAAGCCATGGGCATCATATGGAAAATGAGAAGGTACCCAATCAACTATCACTCCAATTTCTGCTACATGAAAAGCTTCTACTAAGGCAGCAAATTCTTGTGGGTTGCCAAATCGAGAAGTAGGAGCAAAAAATCCTACCCCTTGATAACCCCAGCTTCCATCAAAGGGATGTTCCATTACTGGCATGAATTCAACATGGGTAAATCCCATTTCTTTTACATAAGGGACTAATAAATCAATGAGTTGGATATATGAATTGTATGAATTTTCATCATTTTTATTGGGGCGCATCCAACTTGCCAAATGCACTTCATAAACAGAATAAGGTTGGTCGGTTCTGTTTTTAATTTTTCTTTGCTCAATCCACTTTGCATCCTTCCAAGCATAATTTGTTTGCCAAGTTATAGAAGCGGTCAAGGGCCTTAATTCCCAATAATTGGCAAAGGGATCCCCTTTATCTAGCTTTACCCCTTTATAGCCATGAATATGATATTTATATACTTCCCCTTGATGAATACCTGGAACAAAACCTTCCCAAATACCAGAACTATCTTGTCGAACTTTTAATAAATGTGTTTCATTATTCCAATCATTAAAATTTCCTTTTACATACACCGCTGTTGCATTGGGTGCCCACACAGCAAAGTAGGTCCCCTTAGTCCCAGATACTTCTAATTGTTTATTCCCAAATAAGGTATATAATGAATAATGTGTGCCATTTTGAAAATTTCGTACGTCTTCATCTGTAAATAAAGAATAGTTCCAAACAGCTTGCTTAGTATCTACAAAATGAAGCTCCTCGTATTTTGGCATAATTATTTTGTTAATTCAATCACTTGCATAGTCATAGCAGTTATTGAAAATTCTTTTCCTATTTTTTCACCCGTCACAATATTTTTTCCGCCTTTAAACCCATCGGTTCTTTCAGCATATTTTTCAAAATTAAGTTTTCTTTCTTTGGTATCGGTATTCATTACACACATAATAGATTGTCCTTTGGTATACCTAAAATATACATAGAGTCCATCTTCAGGCAAGTATTGCATCAACTCTCCTGTCTTTAAAGCGACAGATGATTTTCTATAAGTTCCCAATAACTGAACATAGTGTAAAAAATCTATTTCTTGATCTGTCATTCCAACTTCTGTAAATGCATTCTTTTTATCGCCTACCCAACCTCCAGGAAAATCTAGTCTCACCCAACCATCTGGATTGGAGATACCCTTCATTAAAACTTCTGAGCCATAATATATTTGAGGAATACCTCTACATGTCATTAACCATGCATAGGCCATTTTAGTTTTAGGTATACTTTCTCCTAAAGAAGAATGTATACGCGTCATATCATGATTGTCTAAAAAAATAACATTATTACTAGGCACTTTGTACAAATAGTCATTGCTTAAAGTATTGTATAATTTAATCACTCCTCCGCCCCAATCATTTTTTTCATTCAGCGCAGGTAAAATACCAGAAAATAATAAATTAAAATCGGATGTGGCATGTAAATTACTTTTGTAAGGAATATTTAAATTATTTCGAACGTAATAAGCCTGTGAAGAAACCCCCTCTACCCAGCACTCACCATAGGCGAAAATATTTGGATACTCATCAATAAGCGCTTGATTCAATCTATTCATCATCTCTACATTACAGTACTTATAGGTATCTATTCTAAATGCATCAATGCCATAAGTTTCAACAGACCAAATAGCGTTTTGCGTTAAATATTTTTCTACAAAAGGATTCTCTTGGTTTACATCGGGCATTTCAGTTGTAAACCAACCATTAACCATTTTTTCAGCATCTACTTTTGAGTGATGTGGGTCAAATACAGCTTGTTCTCTATAATGTGTTTGTGTATAGGAAGGCCATTGATGCAACCAATTTTTGTCAGGTGCATCTTGTACTAAGAAATGATAACGACCAAAATGATTATATACAATATCTTGAATTAATTTCATGCCTCTTTTGTGAAGGCTATCACTTAATGCTAAATAGCTCCAGTCACCTCCTAAACGTTTTTCAATGGCATAATTATTGGTCGCTGCATAACCATGTTCTGTTCTATCAGGCATATCATTTTCAATCACTGGCGTCATCCATAAAGTTGAGACTCCTAGTTTTTCTAAATAATCCAAATGATTAGCGACGCCTTTTAAATCACCTCCATGTCTTAAAAAAATAGAGTCTCTATTTAAAGACTGGTCTTTTAGTCCAGCTATACGGTCATTAGAAGCATCGCCATTACTAAAACGATCAGGCATTAAAAAATAAATAAGGTCTGATGGATTAATTCCTTGTGCAAACAAAGTTCCTCTTCCTTCTCTTCTTGGAAGTAATGCCCAATTTGCATTTGTTTTTTCTCCCTTATTGGAAAAAATAAAATTTACAATTCCTGGTTTTGCAGTAGCATCAATTTCTATATCTACAGCTATATAATGGCCATTTTCAAAATGATGCACTCCCTGCACTTTCAAGCCCGGATAATTTGCATTCACTTTTGCATTAGTATAATTAGCATTTGTATTTCTAAATAAAATCTGAATTTTATTTAGTTGCATTTTCGTAAACCAATTGGTGGGATAGGCCTCCGTGGTTTGACCATTGGCCATGGATAACATTACAAAATTCAAGAGTATAATGGTTAATAAAATTGGGCTGTGTAGAAAACGAGTCTTCATATTTAATATTTCTTCTTTTATTTTCTCTTTATTTTTTTTCCTCTTTATTTTTTTCCTCTTTAATAATTATTGCGCAGATGACTCCAGCTAATACCAACAAAAATCCTCCAATTTGTACAGCCATTAATCTGTCATTATGCAAATAGGTAGACATAATCTTTCCAAAGAAAATAGATGCTAAAATTTCAGGTAAGACAATGAAAAAATTGAATATGCCCATATAAATACCCATTTTTTCAACTGGGATAAAGCTAGATAACATCGAATATGGCATAGATAAAATAGAAGCCCATGCAATACCAACGAGTCCCATACTTATATAGAGTAGATTAGGTTGCTGCACATAATACACTGAAATTAATCCTAAACCTCCTATTAACAAACAAGTAGTATGCGTTAACTTTTTACCAATTTTACTTACTAAAAAAGGTAAGCTAAAAGAAAAACCAAAGGTTACTAAATTTAAAATAGCTGAGGTAGTATTCGCATGCTCTAAACCCATAGTATAAATATCGCTACTGGTAATAGGGTCACCATGGAATAATTGACTAGCCACCCCAGTACTATAATAAAACCACATTAAAAATAGTCCTGGCCAAGTAATAAAATTAACCAAGGCTAATCTTTTCATTTGTATTGGCATATGAATTAAAGAATCAAAAATTTCTTTAACAATACTGGTTTTATTTTCTGCAGCACTCTCTTTAGTTTCTGATGGCGGATATTCTTTACTCTTGAAAACAGTATACAAAACTGATACTAAAAATACAGCACCTCCTATGTAAAAAGAAAGTAAAATATTTTGAGGAATAGAACCATTTATTTTTTCTCTTGAAACATGAAACCAATTCACTAATAATTGAGGTAAATAACCCGCAATAAATGAAGCTAGTCCAATAAACATTGACTGCATGGCAAACCCACGTGAGCGTTGCTTTTCATTTAAATTGTCTGCTACAAAGGCTCTAAAAGGTTCCATGGTCACATTAATACTAGAATCTAAAATCCATAAGACGCCTGCTGCTATCCATATAGACCCTGCATTAGGCATAACAAATAATAATGCAGAACTTAAAATAGCCCCTACTAAAAAGAAAGGTCTTCTTCTGCCTAATTTTGGATGCCAAGTGCGGTCACTAAAATAACCAACAATGGGTTGTACTAATAAACCTGTCATAGGAGCTGCCAACCATAAACCCGGAATTTGTTCAGGGGTAGCACCTAAAAATTCATAAATCGCACTCATATTGCCCATTTGCAAGCTCCAACCAAATTGAATCCCAAAAAATCCAAAACACATATTCCAAATTTGCCAAAAACTAAGTTGGACTTTAGTACCAGTATAGGCTGTATTCATATATTTGAATTAAGTATTTACTATTTAAGTATTATTCTTTATATTTTATATCCATTTGGTATTACTGCACCTTTTTTTATCACCACTATACCATCTTTAATAGTATATAAAGGATGGTCTACTTTTTCTAAATGCGCGCCTCCTTTAATAGTTACATCATTACCAATGGAACAGTTTTTATCTACAATGGCATCTTCAATAATACATCTTTCACCTATACCTAAAATGGGTGCTCCTTTTTCGTTCTTGTCTTGAATTTGTTCAATATTCTCATAATAATCGCAACCCATGATATAAGTATTTTTAATAACGGTATCATTTCCAATTCTAGCTCTAATACCAACCACTGAATTGGTCACTTCTTTGGCATGAATAATACAACCTTCTGCTAAAATAGCTTTATTAATATTTGTTCCACTTACTTTAGCGGGTGGTAGCATTCTAGCTCTTGTATAAACTGTTTGTGCACTATCGAATAAATTAAATAAAGGCACATCCTGGGTTAAAGCTATATTGGCTTCAAAAAAGGAATAAATATTTCCTATGTCGGTCCAATACCCATCATACTGATAACTTAATACTTTATAATGTGCAATAGAGTCTGGGATAATTTCTTTTCCAAAATCGGTAGCATTAGGATGCACTTCATTTAAAAAATCGTAAAGTATTTCTTTATTAAAAACATAAATACCCATAGAAGCTAAATAATTACGACCTTGTGCTTTCATTTCAGTACCCGTGTCGCTCACCCAGTCTATTAAAATTTCTTTTTTTGGTTTTTCTACAAAAGATGTAATCACATTTTCATGATTCGATTTTAATATACCGAATTCGGGCGCTTCTCTCTCTCCCACTGGAATAGTAGCAATGGTTAAAGCTGCACCACTATTTTTATGCGCCTCAATCATTTTACTAAAATCCATTTGATATAATTGATCCCCGCTTAAAATAAGCACATAGTCAAAATCCATTTTAGCTAAATGCCTTAATGATTGCCTCACAGCATCAGCTGTTCCTTGAAACCATCCTGGATTATCGGGTGTTTGTTCTGCTGCCAGAATATCAACAAAACCAGAACTAAAGGCACTGAAATGATAAGTGTTTTTTATATGTTGATTCAAGGAAGCTGAATTAAACTGCGTTAAAACAAATATTCTATTCAAATTGCTGTTAATGCAATTGCTAATAGGAATATCCACTAATCGGTATTTACCTCCAATAGGCACTGCAGGTTTCGATCTGCTAGCCGTAAGAGGATATAATCTTGAACCTGCTCCTCCTCCTAAAATAATAGAGACGGTTTCTTTTGCAAACATTGCCATAACTAAAATTTAAAAGTTTATTATTGATTTAACCAATTGATTGATATACTTTTTTATAAGCCATAATAACCGATTCCCAACTATGATCTATTTTCATAGCTTTTTGTATCATTGCCTTCATCTGCTTTTTATTTTTATAAACTTCAATAGCTCTTTCAATTGAATATACAATATCAGTTTCATTAGCATGTAAAAATTTAATGCCAAAACCGCCGGCATCTCCCATATCCACCACTGTATCATGCAAGCCTCCTGTATCTCTCACCATTGGAATAGTCCCATAGCGAAGTGAATATAATTGATTTAATCCGCAAGGCTCAACTCTTGATGGCATTAATAAAAAGTCGGCAGCCGCATAGGCTTCGTGTCCAATCTTTTCATCATAGCCAATAAATGTATTGTAGTGTCCTGGATACAATTGCACTAAATAATTCAAAGCCGATTCAATAGAAGTATCTCCAGCACCAATAATAAAAAAATTAACGCCAAGGTTGGTTTTATCAAGTGCATGTTGAATAGCTCCAGGTAAAACATCGGCAGCCTTTTCTGCTACTAGCCTTCCAATAAATACTACAAGTGGCTTATTAGTGTCTAAATTATATTTTGCGCAGAGTACATTTTTATTTTTTTGCTTCCCTTCATTAACAGTATTAAAATCGTAATGAAAAGGTATCATTTTATCAGTAGCCGGATTCCAAATTTCATTATCTATTCCATTTAATATACCAACACATTTATTTTGTTCATTTTTAAATAATAACTCTAAACCATTTGACTGCACTGTTAATTGTTGCATATAACTAGGACTTACTGTGGTAACTTTATCGACACACTTAACGCCAGCGGCTAAAGAGTTGATGCAATTATTCCATTCTAATAAACCTTTTTTATTCATATCCCATCTGGGTATTAAAATACTTTTGTCCCAACCCATGGCACCTTGATATTGAGCATTGTGAATACTTAAAACAGTTTTTACATTTTTTAATCTTTGATAATCATAGCAATATTTCATCATAAAAGAAATTAATCCAGCTTGATGATCATGACAATGTATAATGGAAGGAAGCTCCCCCCAATGACTTAACCAATTCACCACTGCCACTTGAAATCCTATAAACCTATCAATGTCATCAGTATAGCCATATATTTTTGGACGATCTAATAAACCATTGATATCTACTAGATATAAATCATAGCCTAATTTACCTGTACTTTCTTTAATGATGGTATAATCGAAAAACCAATTGCCTAAATTGGTATTCCCTTTATATTGTACATCCCAATTATTCTCTTTCAGAAAAGGGGTTTGATACATAGGCATTACCACCATTGCTTTATCCCCTAATTTATTTTGGTATTTTGGTAGCGCTCCTACCACATCCCCCAGACCTCCAGCCTTAGCCATTGGGTAACACTCTGCACTAACATGTACTATTACCATGAGCTTTTTTAATTTGATTCAATTTACTTCTTTGTCCTTAAAACTCCTTGTTTTTCAGCAGTTAATTCTATTAATTTATAGATAGAATTTTAGTCTTTTTACACATTGAATTATAATTTTAAGTATTTTACGGAATCGATTCAACCAATAACGATTAAACTAACGAATGTTATGAGCCAAACCAAACAACCTACCAATACGGGTGCATTATCTACCCTTGTAGTCGTATTCTTTTTCTGGGGTTTTATTGCTTCAAGCAATAGTGTCTTTATCCCTTTTTGTAAGCATAAATTTAACCTTGACCAATTCCAAAGTCAACTAGTTGATTTTGCATTTTACCTGGCCTATTACATAGGTGCTTTAGGCTTATTTGCCTATGGAGCTTTTGGAGGCAAGGATTTAGTAGGTAAATGGGGTTATAAGAAAAGTATCGTCTATGGCTTGTTATTTTCAGCAATTGGTGCAGCAGCTATGATTATTGCAGTAAATGCAAACACTTTTACAGGAATGTTAGTTGGTTTATTTATTGTGGCTTTAGGATTTTCTTTACAACAAACCGCAGCTCAACCTTTCGCTATTGCTTTAGGTGACCCTTCAACTGGAGCAAGCCGTGTAAACTTAGCAGGTGGTATTAATTCCTTTGGAACTTCGATTGGCCCTATTGTAGTAGCCTTTGCTTTATTTGGAAGTGCTGCTGCCATTACCGATGATCAAATCGCCGCTTTAAGCTTAAGTAAAGTGGTTGTTTTATATACAGCAGTGGGAATTTTATTTTTAGCAGCTGCCGCCATGTTCCATTTCTCTAAAAAAGTTCCTCCTGGTATTTCTGAAGAAAAAATTGAACCAGCCAATAAAGCATTATTCTTGTTATTAATTATGACAGGCATTTTAATTGTAATGTTTGTGCCTATTTTTAGTAGCTATAAAATAGATCCAACTACATTAACCGATGCTGGTAGACATGATTTAGAAACCACTCGTTTAAAATGGTTGTTCGGAGCTTTATCTACAGTAGTATTGGGTTTATTATATGCCAATTTCAAAGCGCAGAAAAATGAAAATGGATGGGGTGCCATGAAATATCCTCAATTAGTTTTAGGTATGCTTGCCCTATTTGTATATGTAGGTGCTGAAGTAGCTATTGGCTCTAATTTGGGTGAATTATTAAAGCAAGCCGATTTTGGAAGTATTCCTTCTTCAAAAATTGCACCTTATATTTCAATGTATTGGGGCAGTATGATGATTGGTCGTTGGACAGGCGCCATTTCTGCTTTTGAATTCAAAAGTCAAACTAATAAAATATTAACTGTCATAGTTCCATTGGTTGCCTTCGGAATTGTTATTGGTGTCAATAGTATTGCACAATATGATATGACTCCCCTTTACATGTATATTGTTTGTATTTTCATTCAAATCATAGCGTTCTTTATTAGCCAAGACAAACCAGCAAAAACTTTATTAATATTTAGTTTGATTGGAGTAATCTCTATGCTAATAGGTGTATTCACTAAAGGAGATATAGCTATTTATGCATTTTTAACAGGAGGTATTGCATGTTCTATTATGTGGCCTTGTATTTTTGCTTTGTCTATTGCAGGTATCGGTAAATATACCACACAAGGAGCTGCTTTTTTAATCATGATGATTTTAGGGGGTGGAATTATTCCTCCTATACAAGGTAAATTATCCGACTATTTACAATCTGCACATTTAGATACACCTGGCTATGGTATTCATAATTCATTCTGGGTACCTGTTTGTTGTTTTGCTTATATTTTAATATTCGCAATTTCAGTGAAAGGTATTTTAAAGAAGCAAGGAATTAATTATGAAGAAACAGAAGCCGTTGCAGGACATTAATAATTAAAAAAAATAAAATAGATCATGGATTCTTTCGTAGCAGGTGTAGATATTGGTGGCACAGGTACCAAGTTTGGTATAGTAGATAATCTAGGAAATGTTTTATCATCTGATACAATGTCCACCAAAGGACATGCAGATATTCAAGCATACATAGATGAATTGTACGATAAATTAATGATCCTTATTGATAAAGTGGGCGGTGTGGGACGTATTAAAGGTATTGGTGTAGGTGCTCCTAATGGTAATGTATATACTGGTACTATTGAATATGCGCCTAACCTTCCATGGAAAGGAATTATTCCTTTGGCAAAATTAATTCAAGATAAATTTAAGTTACCGGTAAAACTTACCAACGATGCCAATGCAGCAGCAGTAGGTGAAATGACCTATGGTGCAGCCAAAGGCATGAGAGATTTTATTTTAATTGCACTAGGTACAGGTGTGGGAAGTGGTATTGTTGCCAATGGTGAATTAATATATGGGCACGATGGAATGGCCGGAGAATTAGGACATACTATAATTATACCCGATGGACGCATTCATCCTGGCACCGGCAAAAAAGGTTCATTAGAAAGCTATGCTTCTGCAACAGGGGTTGCAAAATCCGCAGTAGAAATTTTAAATAATACCGACAGGCCCAGTTCTTTGAGAAGCATCCCTATTGACAAAATAGATTCTAAAGCTGTATTTGAAGCAGCTACTGCAGGTGATGAAGTGGCCAAAGAAGTATTTGAATACACAGGAAGAATATTAGGTATTTCTTTAGCCAACTTTGTGATGTTCTCTAGTCCAGAAGCCATTATATTATTTGGAGGCTTGACGAAAGCAGGTGATTTAATTTTAAAACCTACGCGTGAACACATGGAAGCTAACTTAATTGAAGTGTTCCAAAATAAAATTAAAATACTTGTTAGTCATTTAAAAGAATCTGACGCAGCAATTTTAGGTGCAAGTGCCTTAATGTGGGAGTAATTATTTATTTAGTGCTAATTCTTCTACCCATTTGTTTCTACCCCAACCTGGTATTACATGTTTTTCTGAATGATAAGAAGACCTCACCAAGGGCCCACTTTCTACATAATCGAAACCTAACTCATAACCAATTTGTCTTAGTTCTGCAAATTCATCTGGATGCACAAAACGTTGAACGGCTAAATGCTTTTTAGTAGGTTGTAAATATTGACCCAATGTTAATACATCTGTTCCTACCGAGACTAAGTCTTTCATCGTTTGAATTACTTCTTCTTTTTGTTCTCCAATACCCAACATAATACCAGTTTTAGTGCGCATACCTCCTTTTTTCAAAGTCTCAAGTACACCTAAACTTCTTCTATATTTTGCTTGTACCCTTACTTTCTGAGTCATACGTTCAACCGTTTCCATATTATGACTTACTACTTCAGGAGCAGCATCAATTATGCGATTAATTTGATCTTGTATTCCTCTAAAATCAGGAATTAATGTTTCTAAAGTAGTTGTAGGCGTTAGTGTTTTAATGGCTTTTATGGTATTATACCAAATGATGGAACCTCCATCTGCTAATTCATCTCTGTCCACGCTAGTAAGTACAGCATGCTTCACTTTCATAAGTAAAATTGCTTCCGCTACTCTTTGTGGCTCGTCCCACTCAACCGGTTTAGGACGCCCTGTAGCAACTGCACAAAACTGACAACTTCTTGTACAAATATTCCCAAGTATCATAAAAGTTGCAGTGCCTTCGCCCCAGCACTCTCCCATATTGGGACAATTACCGCTTTCGCAAATAGTATGTAGTTTATGTGTATCCACTAAGCCTCGCACATGCTTATAACTTTCACCAATAGGCAGTTTTACTCTTAGCCAATCTGGTTTTTTTATTCTCGTATCTTTTTCAGTGCTTACAATGGGTAATTCTTGCATAAATAATTCTCTATAATCAGGCACAAAAATACATGACTTGCCCTATATATTCAGCTTTTAAGGTCAAAATTATATCTTATCTTCATGCAAACTAATTCACATTTATGGAGAAGTACGGAAAAATTTTACTTATTGTTATGCCCATTTTTTTTATGATGATTCTATTAGAAAAATGGTATGGTTGGTATATAAAAAAGGAACGTACCCATTCAATGGATACTGTAAGTAGTTTGAGCTCAGCCATCACCATGGTCACTAAAAATGTATTAGGCTTAAGTTTTACCATATTAAGTTATAAATGGATTGAAGAAAGAGTAGCCCTTACCCATATCACTACCAGTTGGCTTACTTATGTTATTGCCTTTGTTTCACTAGATTTCTCACACTATTGGATTCACCGAATAGACCATAAAATAAATTTCTTCTGGAATAGTCATATTGTACATCACAGTAGCGAAGAATTTGATTTAGCCTGTGCAGTCAGACAACCTATTTCTTCTTTTGTAAAAATATTTTCAATTTTCTTGCTTCCCGCTGCTCTATTAGGTATATCACCTCTTGTAATTGCAACTGTTACACCTATTCAATTTTTTGCACAATTTTGGTACCATACTAGATATATAAATAAAATGGGATTTTTAGAAAAAATATTAGTAACCCCTTCACACCATAGAGTTCATCATGCTTTCAATAAAGAGTATATGGATAAAAACTTGTCTCAAATATTTATTATATGGGATAAATTATTTGGAACTTTTCAAGAAGAATTACCTCATGTTGTTCCAGTTTACGGCATTACAAGGCCAATGAGAACTTGGAATCCTATAAAAATTAATTTCGTACACATGTGGCTTCTAATTAAAGATGCCTGGAAAACAAATGACATTAAAGCTAAATTTCAATTATGGTTTAAACCAACCGGTTGGAGACCTGCAGATGTTGAGGCAAAAAGTCCAGTTTTTAAAATTGAGGATGTATATAATTTTGAAAAATACCATACAAAAAGGTCAAAGCCATTTTACACATGGGTATGGTTACAAATTGTTCTTATATTTATAATAGTTGCCTATTTCTTAGGTAATATTGCTTCTATTGGAGTACCCAATATTTTTATATATGGTGCTTTTGTATATGTTTATATTTATGCTTTAACCGATTTTATGGATGGCAACTCATCATCCCTTTTTTGGGAGTTCTTGAAATCAATTTTTGGAATAAGTATTATACTAATAATAGGAGATTGGTTTGGCACCGATAAATATTATTCTTTATTAAGCAAGTTAATGATTGCCTATTTTATACTTTCCCTAATAGTAACCTATACACTTCATAAAAATGAAATTAATCCTGAAAAGCAATTAGCATAATCATTTAGTTGTTATGGCTTACTAATAATTAGTACAACTGTACAATTTAATATCTAAACTTTTTATAACCATTTACTATGACTTCAATTGTTACCTACGACGCTAATTTAAGAACCACTTGTGTACACTTGCAAAGTGGATCTCCTATTCAAACAGATGCTCCTACAGACAATAAAGGCAAGGGTGAAAGGTTTTCTCCCACCGACTTAATTGCTACGGGTTTAGGTGCCTGCATGATTACAACTATGGGCATAAAGGCAGAATCTATGTCTATTGCAATAGATGGCGCAAAGGTTGAAGTAACTAAAATAATGGTATCAGATCCTAGAAGAATTGGAAAAATTATTGCGCATGTAACCATGCCTGCAGGATTAAATTTAGATGATAAAACAAAGGAAATATTAGAAAGAGTAGCAAGAACTTGCCCTGTGGAAAGAAGCCTTCATCCAGATGTTGAATTAGATATTGCTTTTAATTGGCAGTAGAAGTTTAAAGCAACTATACAATATTTAGTTGCTTTATTTTTTGCACTAACTTACTTACAGGAAGTCCCATCACGTTATAAAAATCGCCTGTAATTTTTTTAATTCCTACTACGCCAATCCATTCCTGAATTGCATAACCCCCTGCTTTATCATAGGGCTTATATTTTTCTACGTAAAATTCAATTTGTTCAGGCGTTAATGCATGAAACTCTACCAAGGTTATTTCACTAAAGCTTATTTCTTTATCTTGATGTAATAAAACAACACCGGTAATAACTTTATGGGTCTGGCCAGATAAGGCCAATAAAGACTCAATAGCCTGCGCTCTATTGCTAGGTTTACCAATTATTTTCTGGTCCAAAACCACCACGGTATCTGCTGCTATAATACATTTATTTATAGAAGTGGGTTGAGTGGAAGAAATGATTTCTTTTACCGCCAAGGCTTTATTTTTTGCAATATATACTGGCACTTCTTCGATTTCCAAATTAGATGGATAAGATTCATCTATGTCAGATACAATAATTTCAAAAGGAATCTCTGCCCATTCTAGCAAGGTCTTTCTTCTAGGAGATTGAGAGGCTAGTACAAATGAAGGCATGATTAGAAAAGAT
>RFVO01000049.1 GCA_009928005.1 Chitinophagia bacterium
TAGTATTCAACCCAAATAATCCTACTTATGAAGTGGAAGCTACTTGTGGTACTTGTATGTTTAAAATGGAAGGAAAGGGGTGCCTTTTAGCGATTAAATTTAAAGGCAAGAATTACTTTGTAGACGGAACTGGTTTAGAGGATCATGGTGATGCACATGATAAAGAAGGATTTTGTAATGCAATTAAGAAAGCAAAAGTCCAAGGGAACGTTGTTAAGGATAGATTTGAAGTCTCTTATTTTGAGTTAATCAAGAAATAATTTATAAGAATAACGCTGCGTGAGGAAAACACTCCATAAAATAGGGTGGTTTCTGTTCTTTCAAAATGCAATTTATTTCAAATTAAGGACTTACGTTGAATCGTAAGTCCTTTTTATTTCTGCGTGATTTTTTGTCAAATTTCTTGTTAAGAGAACAGCTTGGTAAAAAAACCTTTTTTATTTTCTGGGAAACCCAATGCCGTAAGTTCCTCTATGATATTTGAGTTTATCAAACCTTCCCCCTTAATTGTAACGGCACCGGTTTCTTTTACCACATTCACCTCTTGTATATTAGTATGCTTTTCCAACGCTGTTTTGATTGATTTCACACACCCTTCGCATTTAATATTTTTCAAACTCAATGTAATTGTACTCATGATTATTTCTCTTTTTTAATATGATACAAATTTACTACTTATTCAATTAAGTCTCTAATTAGCTAAAAGCTAGATAATTTTTGAAATGTCCTCTGCGTGAGGAAAACACCCCCTGAAATCGGTTCAAATCGGTCGTTTTCCGTTTTATCAAAACATAACTAATTAATACCTTTTTTAGTCCAATTTATGCTGACGATATACAGTTAGTAAAAAACCTTACCTCTTTCAATGACTATATCGCCTTTATCATGCATATTACGCATAGACCTGATCACTGTTTCAACACGCAGCCCAGTCATATCTGCAATTTGTTGTCTGGTGAGCTTTAATTGATTGCAATTGGCACAGAAATTTTTATGCTCTTTTTTTAAATAGCTTAATAATGTGCTAATTCTAACTTCTGGAGCATGATAAGCAATTGATTTTAGTAGTAAGAATTTAAATCGAACCCGTTTAGCTAATAATTTTGTAAAAGCAAAATGAATCTCATTATGTTCTTTGATGAGTTGTAGAAAAGTATTTTTTCGAAGTCTAATTAATACCACCTCTTCCACAGCTATAGCAGAGGCTGCGTATAGTCCATCATCAAAAAGAGGCAGCTCGCCAAAACACTCCCCGGGTTCAATCATTGTTTGAATGTACTCTTTTCCATCATCATCTATATTTACCCATTTTACAATACCTGAAACTAATTGATTGTAATAACTGCATTCTGATCCTTCTGAAAAAATGACTTCGCCACGCCCCAGTTTTTTATATACAGCCCCCCAAGCTAATAATATATTTATGTCTATGATCATCTTTATGCTTTAGGCACTAAACTATTTTTTTATGTAGTATAAAAAGATGACAGAGGTCATAGCCAATATGAGATATATCATAAATGACCCAATTCGATTTTAAATGGCAGGTAATCAACTCATTAGGCGCAACTGTGGTTTTTCATTATAGACATTGATTTAGTAATATGAGCGTACGCATAAAAAATAGTTTGTAGCTGTTCTAATCTTGTGGGATCATTCATTAAAATATTATTAGTATGAAAACAACCTTACTCATTTTGATGGTTTTAACAATGTTATATGCTTGTGGTGGTGGGCAAACAGTCCCAAGTGATGCTGTTGTTACTTCAACAAGTGATCTTAATGCAAATTCTTCCTATGATCCAGAAAGAGGAGAGGGCAAGTTTACAAATGTAGAAGTTCCTTCTGCTATTAATGAAAAACTAGCACATGCAGGTACAAAAGTATATGAGGTAAAATGTAGCCCTTGTCATAAACTTAGCGAAGAAAAATTAGTTGGTCCAGGTTGGAAAGGAGTTACAGAAAGATTTAAACCAGAATGGATTATGAATTTTGTGACGAATACAGATGCTATGTTAAATAAAGATCCAAAAGCACAAGCGCAATTAGAAATTTGTTTGGTACGTATGCCTAATCAAAATGTTTCAGATGAGGATGCTAGAAATGTTTATGAGTTCATGCGTAAAAATGATTCAAAAAAATAGGAACACTTTTATTTAATTATATTTTACTCAATTACAAATAATCATTTATGAAAAATTTAAATTTTAAAAATGGACTTTTATTTTTAGTAACCTTAGTTTTTATGATTGCTTCTTGTAAACCCAAGAACGCAATGAATACCATTAGTGCTGATGCAGCTGCAAAGGTTTATGTAGCGCCTGGCAAGTATGATGAATTTTACAATTTTGTTTCTGGCGGTTTTAGTGGTCAAATGAGCGCCTATGGCTTACCTTCTGGCCGTTTATTAAGAGTGATACCGGTTTTTTCTGTTGATCCAGAAAAAGGATATGGCTTTAGTGAAGAAACAAAACCCATGTTAAATACTTCTCATGGTTTTGTGCCTTGGGATGATTTACACCATGTGCAACTATCTAAAACCAATGGAGATTATGATGGAAAATGGGTATTTGGAAACGCCAATAATACGCCAAGAGTAGCACGTATTGATTTAAAAACATTTAGAACTGCTGAAATTATTGAATTACCCAATAGTGCAGGCAATCACTCCTCCCCTTTTTTAACTGAAAACACGGAGTATGTTGTTGCAGGAACTAGATTTAGTGTTCCACCAGATGATGTCAATGGAGATGTGCCTATTAATACGTATAAGAAGAACTTTAAAGGCACTTTAAGTTTTATTAGTGTAAAAAAAGAAGATGGAAAAATGGAATTGGCTTTTCAAATTGAATGTCCTGGTTTTAATTTCGATTTAAGTAGAGCAGGTAAAGGCGTTTCTCATGGTTGGTTTTTCTTCTCTTGTTATAATACAGAACAAGCTAATACACTCTTAGAGGTGAATGCTTCACAAAAAGATAAAGATTTTATTTTAGCTGTGAATTGGAAGAAAGCGGAAGAATATTTAAAAGCAGGGAAGGGTAAAAAGAAAACTGTAAGATATGCGCATAATACATATAATGAAAAAACACATACTGCCACTTCTGAAATTAAAACAGAGGTAATCGTATTGGATTCTAAAGAATTAAAAGATTTATGTTATTTTATTCCATGTCCTAAATCTCCTCACGGTTGTGATGTAAGTCCTACAGGAGAATATATAGTGGGAAGTGGAAAATTAGCTGCTGTAATTCCTGTTTTTGGATTTGACAAGATGCTTAAAACTATTCAAGCTAAAGACTTCATAGGTAATCTTGAAGGTATTCCTGTATTGAAATATGAGTCTGTACTTTATGGTGAAGTGAAGAAGCCTGGACTAGGGCCTTTGCATACTGAATTTGATAATAAAGGAAATGCATATACGTCCTTCTTTGTTTCTTCTGAAGTGGTTAAATGGAATATAAAAGATTTAAAAGTGCTAGACCGCGTACCCACTTATTATTCTGTAGGTCATTTAACTGTTGCAGGTGGCGATACTAAAACTCCTAATGGAAAATACTTAGTAGCGTATAATAAAATTACTAAAGACAGATATCTTCCTACAGGTCCAGAGCTTTCTCAAAGTGCTCAACTATATGATATTAGTGGAGATAAAATGCAATTAATTTTAGATTTTCCAACCATTGGAGAACCGCATTATGCTCAAATTGCACCTGCAGATCTTATCAAAAATAATAGTACTAAATTTTATAAGCTAGACGAGAACAAACATAAATATGCATCCATTGGAGAAGGCGCGACCAAAGTTATTCGAGAAGGTAAAAACGTTCATGTGTATATGACAGCAATTAGATCTCACTTTTCTCCTGATAATATTGAAGGTATTAGATTGGGTGACGATGTATATTTTCATGTAACCAATTTAGAGCAAGATTGGGATGTACCACATGGTTTTGGTATCAAAGGAGCGCCTAATGCCGAATTATTAATCATGCCAGGTGAAACACAAACATTAAAGTGGACGCCAGATCGCGTTGGCATGGTGCCCATTTATTGTACCGATTTCTGTAGTGCTTTACACCAAGAAATGCAAGGATATGTTAGAGTATCACCTGCTGGGAGCAAAGTGCCACTTAGCTATAGCTTAGGTACGAATATGCCTAAAGCGGAGGGAGAAGAGAAGTCAGAAGGAAAAGAAAAAAATAAGAAATAATCATTAAAAGTTGATACTAGAGGGTTTTTATAAATAAGGCCCTCTAGTTTTCAATTAGATTTTTAATATTACTTATGAATTCAAATAAATTAAATTGGAATAGCCGCATCGTTTTATTTTTATGCGCTATTTTATTAATAGTGGTATTATATGTACCCATGTGGAGTATAGAATTAAATGCACCGCAATATCCAGAAGGTTTAGGGCTTTCCATTTATGCCAATAAAATTGGTGGTAATGTAGATATCATTAATGGGCTGAACCATTATATTGGCATGAAAACACTTCATGAAAAAGATTTTGTTGAATTTATTGTATTACCCTACTTTATTTTATTTTTTTCCATCTTTTGTTTAGTCACCGCATTAGTAGCTCGAAAAAAGCTTTTATATACTGTACTCGCCTTATTTATTCTATTTGGAGTATTGGCTATGGCAGATTTTTGGCGTTGGGAATATAATTATGGCCATGATTTGAATCCAGATGCCGCTATAATAGTGCCCGGTATGTCCTATCAACCGCCACTTATAGGGTATAAGCAATTATTAAACTTCGGGGCTTATTCGATGCCAGATATAGGAGGATGGATTTTTATACTAGTAGGGCTTGCGCTGTTGACTTTATCCATTTTGGCATATAGAAATAAAAGTAAAATAATAACTTACAAAAAATCAATACATGCTAGTGTTTTAGGCTTACTATTTTTATTGACAAATGCTTTTGCTTGTAATACAATTCCAAATTCTATTAAAATAGGAAAAGATGCATGTAGCTATTGTAAAATGACAGTTTCTGACAATCGTTTCGGTGTTGTTTTAGTAACTGAAAAAGGGAAAAATTTTATTTTTGATGACCCGCAGTGCCTAGCTGCACATTTACATAGTCCACAAAATAGCAGTATAAAAATAGGAGGTATTTACTTTACCAATTTTATTGGCTCACACCTTTTGCTGAATGCCAATAAGGCTTTTTTTGTTAAAAGTATAAAAATTCATGGCCCTATGAATGGATCTTTTGCAGTATTCTCCAACAAAGACAGTGCGATGCGTTATATTTTTAATAACACAGGAAGTATTGTAAAGCTCAATGAACTACTACAATGAAAAAAGTCATTGTTATATTAATGGCACTTATATTTTGGGTTGAATCTTTTGGACATATCATTCATGTAGGTCCTTTACATAAAGTAAAATCAATCCGCACGGCAATTCGCATTGCCAATAATGGCGACACAATTTTGGTAGCTGCTGGAATGTACAAAGAAGGTAATTTGATTATATCAAAACAACTTACACTCATTGGCGATAAGTATCCTATAATTGATGGTCAAAATAAATATGAAGTATTTTCTATAAAAGCTAGTAAAGTTGTTATAGATGGTTTTAAAATTTACCATTCAGGTACTTCTAATTTAGATGATTATGCTGGCATAAAAGTGTATGATAGTAGGGAGGTAACTATACAAAATAATATACTAGATGATACTTATTTTGGTATTTACTTACAATATGCCAAGCGCTGTGTCATAAAAAATAATCAATTAAAAGCTAATAATAAAGAAGAGCAGCAAAGTGGCAATGGCATTCATTGTTGGAAATCGGATAGCTTAAGTATTACGGACAATACAGTTGATGGGCACAGAGATGGTATTTACTTTGAATTTGTAACAAATTCATCCATTAAAAGCAATACCACTAGTAATAATATTAGATATGGCTTACATTTTATGTTTTCTAATAATGATACTTACCAGTTCAATTCTTTTATAGGTAATGGTGCTGGGGTAGCAGTCATGTATTCCAATAAAGTGAGTATGCTTAATAACCAGTTTAAAGAAAATTGGGGCGATGCAGCTTATGGATTATTATTAAAAGAGATTTCTGATAGTTATATTACCGGTAATACTTTTGAAAAAAATACTACTGGCATTTATTTAGAAGGAGCTTCTAGTATAAAAATGGATCATAATATTTTTAAGAATAATGGTTGGGCTATGAAAATTCAAGCAAGTTGCATGGACATTAAAGTATCTACCAATAATTTTGTGGGTAATACTTTTGACATAGGCACTAACGGTAGCCTTGTTTTGAATACATTCAATAAAAATTATTGGGATAAGTATGAAGGCTATGATTTAAATCATGATACAATGGGTGATATCCCCTATAGGCCTGTAAGCATGTATTCTATGATAGTTGAACAGAATCCACCAGCTATGATGCTCTTTAGAAGTTTCATAACATCGTTATTGGACAAAACAGAAAAATTCATACCTAGTTTAACGCCAGAAAATTTAAAAGACAATACACCCTTAATGCGTAAAGCTTTTTAAAATTAATTTTATGATCATTGCAAATAATTTAACAAAAAGCTATGGCAAATTAATAGCATTAGACAATATCTCTGTTAATTGTAAAAAAGGGGAGTGTATTATTTTAATAGGCCCGAATGGCAGTGGTAAGACAACGCTTATTAAATGCATTTTAGGTATGGCTATTGCGGATAGTGGCTTTATCACATTCAATAATAAGAATATTAGTAAAGACTGGGCTTATAGGGCTGCGATAGGGTATATGCCTCAAATTGGTAAATACCCTGAGCATATGACTATTGGACAAGTTTTAACAATGATGAAAGATATAAGAAACACGGATCAGCCATTGGATGAGGATCTTATCAAAAGCTTTAAGTTAGATAGCTTACTGAATAAACGTATGGGAACACTTTCTGGAGGAACTACACAAAAAGTAAGTGCAGCCTTAGCCTTTTTATTTAACCCTGCTGTTTTAATATTAGACGAACCCACAGCAGGATTAGACCCTATTGCCTCTGAAATATTAAAGGAGAAAATTCTTGCTGAAAAAGATAACGGCAAATTAATTTTAGTGACTTCACATATTTTAAGTGATTTAGATGATTTAGTAACTGAAGTAATTTATATGCAGGAGGGTAAACTTTGCTTTCATCAGTCGATAGATAAATTAAGAGAGGAAACTGGTGAAGAAAAATTAGCTAAAGCCATTGCTACGGTTATGTTAGAAAAAGCCAACTAAAAAAGTTTAATAATAGACCAAGCAAAGAATAATAAACAAATTAAGTAGTATGAAGAAAATTGTTAAATATATAATGACCGATATTCTCAGAAGTATAATCATGATTATTTACACCATCGTATTATTGGCGACCTCTTTTACCTTATTTAGCTTAGAAGACAATGCCAATAAAGGCTTATTGAGTTTGTTAAATATTATTTTAATTATTGTGCCCTTATTTAGTCTTCTGTTTTCTACAATTTATATTTATAATAGTGCTGAATTCATTGAATTGTTGGTGAGTCAACCCTTACAAAGAAAGAGTATTTGGCAAAGCTTTTCTATTGGACTAGCCATATCTTTATCCTTGGCCTTTATAATTGGGATAGGCCTACCTGTTTTAATTTTTCAATTTAATACTATTGGCCTTATATTAATAATAGTAGGCACTTTATTAAGTATCATATTTGTTGCTATTGCTTTATGGGCTGCAGTTCAAATCAGAGACAAGGCCAAGGGAATAGGAATGGCTATTTTACTTTGGATGTATTTTTCCTTATTATTTGATGGTTTTGTTTTGTTTTTATTATTTCAATTTGCCGACTACCCATTAGAAAAGCCAATGATTCTTGTGAGCGCATTGAATCCCATTGATTTAGGAAGGGTACTTATTTTGTTACAATTAGATATTTCTGCGATGATGGGCTATACAGGTGCAATTTTTAAAGACTTCTTTGGCACTATGCTAGGATTAAGTATCGCTTTTATAACCCTGCTAGTTTGGGTACTTATTCCTTTATATTTTTCAACAAGAAAATTTATTAGAAAAGATTTATAAGACATAAAATTTGCTTAATGATTTACTATTAATTACATAATTATGAAATCTGATATTGTTTCAAGAAAAGAGATAATTATTTTAGTGGATAGTTTTTATACTAAAATAAAAGTAGATTTTACATTGGGTTTTATATTCAATGAAGTAGCCAACGTGAATTGGGATAAACACTTACCCATCATGTATGATTTTTGGGAGAACACCCTATTTTATATAGGTAGTTACACGGGTAACCCTGTTAAATTACATACACATTTGCACCATCTAACACCTTTAAATAACACACATTTTGAACAATGGAATAAGTTGTTTCTAGAAACGGTGGATGAAAATTTTGAAGGCCCTAATGCTACACTAATAAAGCAAAGAGCTATTAGTATTTCTATGGTACTGGCACAAAAAATTGCCCAGACCAAAAAGTCTGAGCAAGTATAAAAAAACTCAAAACTAAAAAAACGCTCTTATTTTTTTGGAGGAAGTAGCACTCCGTCAATTACATGTATAATGCCATTGGAAGCAGGTATACTTGCTATTATTTTAGCTGTTCCATTAACGTAGTAAGCGCCCTCTTTCTTTGTAATATTAATATTATCTCCGTTCACTTGTCCAATATTTTGACCTTCTTTTAAAGCTTCTGATTTATATACTCCCACAGCTACATGATACTGTAAGATATCTACTAATGTTTCCTTAGATTCAGGTTTTAATAAGCCTTCCACTGTTCCAGCTGGTAACTTATTAAAAGCCTCATTGGTAGGAGCAAAAACTGTAAAAGGTCCTGCATTGCTTAAAGCATCCACTAATTCACCTGCTTTAATAGCAGTAACTAGAGTGGTGTGATCTTTACTGCTAACAGCAACTTGAACTACATTTTTCTGAGAAGCATCATCTTGCACTCCAGACTGCCCAATGGATTGAATCTCTTCTGTATTATTGTTTTGTGCTTCATTGTTTTCTGCGCTATTGCAGGCAAATAGGGTACTTGTAAATAATAGCACAATTAATAAATTCATTTTTTTCATATCATTAATTTATTTGGTTTTGAATGATATGTAAAATTAAAAATACAGTTGCTAAAGCTTTATGCGTAGGGTCATAAATGTGTTTAAACATGCTTTTTTAGGGTAAAATCTGCCATGATTTTAGTCAGTTAATTTCTTCATCTATTGAAGAGACGAAGTTTTTTGGTGCTCCATCTTTTTACATGTACATCATCTATTTACTATTATCAATTCAGTTCTTTAATTATGATTAAAATCATGATTACCGAATTTAAAAGTACTTAGCTTGCTTGCTCATTCATTAAACTAAACAATATGGGAGGGAAGAAAAACATTGCTATTGGATTTTTAACAATGGGGATATTTATGCTTTATGGTTTTTTATTAATTTATTTGAGAGACTTTGCTCCAAACAAAATAGAGTGGGTTAATTCTTATAGTATAGGAAAGCATTTTGAGTCACGACTTGCTCATGTACACGGTAATTTATTCGCTGTCTTGAATATTATCATTGGATTTTTATTAATTCAATTTTCAAATCGCTTAAACCAGTCTAATAAAATTTCATGGTTAGCATTAGGAGGATTATTAATGCCATTAGGAATTTTATCAGAAGTCTATTTTGGGCTTCCTCCAATTTTAGTATTGATAGGAGCAATTAGTATGACAACTTCAGTAATTTGGTTAGGTATTGTATTTTTTTCCTTAAAAAGCACTGAAAAAGATTAATATAGTTATCTGTTGAAATATACATACACTGCGTGAGGAAAACACCCCCTGAAATCGGGTCAAATCGGTTGATTTCGGTTTTATCAAAACATAACTAACTACAAATCAACTTCTTCATTTTCTCAAAAAATCTTCATAACCCTGAGGTCCCGGGTTCAAATCCCGGTATTGATACATGAAAATCAAGGACTTACGTTAAATCGTAGGTCCTTTTTTGTGTGAGGAAAACATCCATTTTATCTTGAAACACTTGCTATCATTAAGTTTTATTGCGTGAGGTTTTTTTAATTTCTTACCAAACACAAGATCCTTTAATGCTGATATTTAGACTGCGGTTAACACCTTTGGATCAAGGTAATATTTTCTAGAAATTTCGAAAGTGAGTAGTTCCAAATAAAGAGCGTCAATTAAAATTAGTATTTAATTTCAATGTTTTGTAATCTTGGTATTGTATAATTTGATTAGCATAATCATAACATTTTTTCTTACCATTATCAATTGGGTAAAATATTTTCCTTATTTCATAAAGCCAATTTCTAAATACGTAAATAGAAAGAAAGTTAGTATGATAATTTTGAATTATGAAATCAATCAAAAAAAACATTCAAATTATCTTTCTAATACTTTGCATTAGTCAAAATGTATTCGCTCAAAAAATTAATATCAAAAGAGATACTTCTACTTGGCATAAATTAAAAGATGTTACAATTGTTGGTCGAAATAGTAAAAGTGATTATCAACAACTCCCTGAAATTGTAGGTACGAATATATATGCCGGAAAGAAAAACGCTCTAATAGTCCTTGAGAATGTACAAGGTAATATTTCAAATAATACAATGCGTCAGGTATTAGCTAAAGTTCCTGGTATTCATATTTGGGAAAGCGACCCAAGTGGTATTCAAATTGGGATTGCTGCTCGAGGATTGAGTCCAAATCGTAGTTGGGAATTTAATGTCAGACAAAATGGATATGATATTGCAGCAGACCCATTTGGTTATCCAGAAGCATATTACAACCCTCAGCTCCAAGCAGTTCAGAGAATTGAAGTAGTTAGAGGACAAGGTGCACTTCAATATGGTCCTCAATTTGGCGGAATGATTAACTATGTATTAAAAAATGGAAGCGAAATTAATAAGCCCCTAGAATTTGAAACACAACAAACCATAGGTAGTAATGGGCTTTTAAATAGCTTTAACGCAATAGGAGGAAAAAAAACTAAAGTAAATTATTATTCTTTCTTTGATCAAAGAAATGGGGAAGGATGGAGAGAAAATAGCCAATTTTTTACAAAAGCTGGTTTCGGATCTTTAACTTATAATTTCAATAATCAACTATCAATTACTTTTGAAGTGATGCATTCACACATTAGAAGTCAACAGCCAGGTGGTTTGACAGATGCTCAAATACAGCAAAATGCAAAACAAAGTTTTAGGGCAAGAAACTGGTTTGATATTACTTGGACAACTCCAGCTATTACTATTCAATATGAAATTAATAATCAAAGTCGTTGGAATACAAAAATATTTGGCACATTCGGTGATCGAAACAGTGTTGGATTCTTACAACCTATTACTGTAAAAGACAGCATCAACAATGCTACAAAACAATTTAATAATAGGATTGTTAACTTAGATCAATATAGAAACTATGGTCTTGAGAGTAGAATTATTACGGATTACTGTATTGGACAAATGAAAAATAGCATTTCAGGTGGGATTAGATTGTATACAGGTAGTACACATAGATTAGCTGATGGTAATGGCACCACCGGATCAAATTATGATATTAGTATCACTGGAGTTTACCCAAGAGATGTCAATTTTGAGTCAAACAATGCAGCTGGTTTTATTGAAAATATTTTTAGACTTTCAGATAAACTATATTTTATTCCAGGTATTCGATATGAATGGCTTGAAGGTACAGCATCTGGTAGAAATGGATTAAACTCAACTGGTGAGTCAATCAACCTTCAAAATATTACAAGAAGCAGAAGTTTTTTTTTGGGTGGGATTGGTTCAGAATACCATTTAACCCCTACCACAGAAATATACGCAAATTTTTCTCAGGCATACAGACCAATACAGTTTGCGAATTTACAAGCACCTCCAACAACCGATTTGGTTGACCCAAATTTAAGAGATGCTAAAGGTTATAATATCGATTTAGGCTATAGAGGCAAAGTGAAAAATTACCTGCAATTTGATGTCAGTGGATTTTATTTACAATATAATAATCGTGTTGGTACTATCATTCCATCAGGCTCAAATTACAGACTCATTACTAATGTTGGGGCTAGTAGAAGTAAAGGATTAGAATCTTATGTTGAATTTAATCCAGTAAGGGCTTTTACGAATAGTAAGTATACAGACTTAATTTTATATAGTTCATATGCTTTTACAGATGCAAGATATAGTGGCGACCATCAAGATGCGAATACAAAAGGTAAAAAAGTTGAAAATGCACCGCAAGATATTATTAGAGCTGGGATTAGTATTGGTTATAAAGGTTTTTTAATAACTACTCAGTTAAGTCATGTAAGTGCTGCATTTAGTGACGCTAATAATACAATTGTTCCAAACGCAAATGGTAATATTGGACTCATCCCTTCTTACACAATAATTGACCTAACTGGATCTTATAAGTTTTCTAAAAGTTTAAATATAAAAGGAGGGATTAATAATTTAGGGGATATAAGGTATTTCACTAGAAGATCAGGTGGTTACCCTGGTCCAGGTGCGTTACCTGCCGATGGTCGTACATTCTTTTTATCTCTTGGTGCTAAATTCTAAATTTAAGATATATCCCTGTGTGAGGAAAACACCCCCTAAAATCGGTCAAAATCGGTTAATTTCGGTTTTATCCAACCATAACTCAATATAAATCAACGCTTTAATTTTCTCAAAAAATCTTCATAACCCTGAGGTCACGAGTTCAAATCTCGTTCTCGCTACATGAAAATCAAGGACTTACGTTAAATCGTGGGTCCTTTTTTGTGTGAGGGAAATAGGCATTTTATGTGGAAACCCTTGCTTTTGTTGAGTTCTATTGCGTGAGGAAGACAAATTTATCGCCTATTGTTAAATTGAAATATCTACACTTATATTAAGAATTTAACTTTATTAAATGCGAATTATAAAACCAATTTATTAGTTAGAAGTATGATTATTAGTCTTGGTGGCTTATATTTCTCCAAAATATCATAAAAGGGACTAAATGTATCATCATAGTTAGGTTTGTAAAGTTCATTTTTGCTTTTAAATAAAATCAAAAGTGAAATGAAGTTCATAAAACTAAAATTTACATTATTATTTTTCGCCTTTCTATTGTCTTTCTATGTAGGTTCGACTCAGGGAGTAACTAATATTTATGTAAACTCAAATATTGGTAATGATGCTAATGATGGTTCTAAAGAGCATCCATTAAGAAGTTTGCCAGCTGCGTCTAAAATGGTGAATTCTAGTGAAGGTGAAAATGGGATAACAATATACTTGTCTCAAGGTGTTTATGCATTAATGGAACCTTCTACATTTCATCCTACTAAAAGAAAATTTACAAAACAAGCACGTTTGACTATAAGAGCAGAGATCTTACCTGATGATCCTAATTGGAATACAGGAAGTATGCCTACTCTAATCCATACCATGCCATTATCTGATGATTGGATGGGTGTTAAAGATCCATTTGGAGGAGGTATGTATGGCATGAAGATTGAAACTAGTCATATCACCATTCAAGGATTAAAAATATTAGGTGCTCCAGTGATTGAGCATCCAGAAAAAGGGAAAATTATAAGAGTGTATCCAATTACAAGACCAAATGCGGATTTGGATGATCTTGAGATTACACAATGTGTTTTTGCTGGTGATGAAGTAAATTCCCCGAATCATTTAGGTATCATTGCTAACGGTACTGGTATTGTAGTTGACCATTGTATATTTTATAATTTGAAACAAGCCATAGTTTATTGGTCACGTAAAAGTACTGGTCATGTAATGAGAAATACTTTGATTTATGGCGGGTATGGTTGTGGTGTATGGACTTCTGCTATTGCTAATGATTTTATTTTTGAAAACAATGTAATTGCTAATAGTAGGTATGCTTGGATTAGTCAATTAGATAGAGACCAAGGTCAACAAGAAGCTGCAGGTATAGATAAAAAAGCAAAAGAACCCATTTTGTATCAAGTGAATAATAGTTTAATTGCAGGCAACCAGAAAATAACTGGAACAGGTGGAGGCCCTCAATTAAATTTTAAAGACATTGATCCCATTTTATTGAAGTTTAATAACACAAAAATTACCGATCAAACCATTGAGTTGGATTATAATCAAGAAAGCAGGAACTTTTTACATCCGAAAGAAGGTAGTGAGGCTGCAAAAATTGGAGTTGGATTATTTAAATTAAAAAATTATAAATAATATGAGTAAAAATAACATGCAAAATAGGATGAGGATTTACCA
>RFVO01000050.1 GCA_009928005.1 Chitinophagia bacterium
CTCCAAGTATTAGATGAAGGACACCTAACAGACGGTCTTGGTAGAAAAGTAGATTTTAAGAATACTTTAATTATCATGACTTCTAATATTGGCGCTCGTCAATTAAAAGAATTTGGTGATGGAGTAGGATTTGCGACAGCTACACGTATTCAGCAAACCGATGAGAACAATAGATCTGTTATTGAAAAAGCATTAAAGAGAACTTTCTCTCCTGAGTTTTTAAATAGAGTAGACGATGTGGTAGTGTTTAATGCATTGACCAAAGAAAATATTTTCTTAATCATTGACATTATCATGAAAAATGTTTTGAGTCGTTTAGTGACTTTGGGATTGAACTTAGTAATCACTGATGAGGCGAAAGACTTTATCGCCGACAAAGGATATGATGTTCAATTTGGTGCAAGACCTTTGCATAGAGCAATTCAAAAATATATCGAAGATCCTTTAGCAGAAGAAATCTTAAACCATAGTATTAAAGAAGGCGACACTTTAATAGGCGATTTAGATAAAGAAAATAGTAAGTTGGTTTTTACTTTACAAAAAAAGGAAAAAGAGAAAGCGCCAAAGGCTCCTAAAGAAACTAAAGAAGATTAAAGATTACCCCAGCGGTAACTACTTGCTTTTAGACCAGCTAAATCTATTATGCGGTGCACTACTGTATAAGCTACTTCTTCAATGGTTTGTGGCTTACTATAAAAACTAGGAGTTGCTGGACAAATAATACCACCTGCTAAAGTAATAGTCTCCATATTTTTAATATGAATTAAGTTATAAGGTGTTTCACGTGCAACAAGTATAAGTTTTCTTCTTTCTTTTAAAATAACATCGGCAGCCCTGGTTACTAAATCATCGCTCATACCACTTGCAATGCGCCCTAAAGTACCCATGCTGCAGGGCACAATAATCATGGTATTAAATTGAGCCGAGCCTGAGGCAAAGGGGGCGTTAAAATCGTTTTTTTGATAAAAATGAAAGGGATACTTACTATAATCTTGATTACCTAATTCTGTCTCCCAAACAATTTTTGCATTATCGCTCATTACTATACCAACTGCCTCAATTTGTTCAGGCATTTGGCTTAAACTATCTAATAAGCATTTTGCGTAAATGGAGCCACTGGCGCCTGTGATTGCTACTACAATTTTATTCATATACTATTAACAAAAATAGGCACTAATTGTTGAATTTTTAATAGAAGACTTACATTATGGCCTAAATCTTGAATAAGATGGATTTTTATAATTAATTTACATCAAAGCCAAAACACTAATATTTACTTAATTGTGAAAAAGAATATTTCAAGCTATGAATATCCATAAAGTATTTTGCTTTGGTGAAATTTTATTGCATTATGCACCCACCTCGGGTACTCACTTTATTGAAAGTCATCAAATGCCTTTGTATTTAGGTGGGGCTGAATTAAACGTTGCTAGGGCTTTAGCCAACTGGGAAGTTCCAGTAAAATATGTCACAGCCATGCCTCCTCATTTTTTAACAGACAATATCCTTGGTTATTTAAACCAAAAAAATATTGACACATCGGCTATTCAATTTTCCGGTAACAGAATTGGTTGCTTTTACTTAGAGTCAGGTTTGGATATGAAAAGTGCAGGGGTTGTATATGATAGAGATAACTCTTCTTTTGCAAATATTCAAAAAGGGAGTATTGATTGGCCATTGGTTCTAAAAGACGTGACTTGGTTTCATTTTTCTGCTATATCCGCCTCGCTGACTCAAAATGCATTAGAGGTATGTATGGAGGCTTTAAATGCTGCTACTACAATGGGTATTCCTATTTCAATTGACCTAAATTATAGAGCTAAATTGTGGCAATATGGAAAAACGCCTTTGGAGGTGATGCCTCAATTAGTGAAATACTGTTCTGTAATTATGGGTAATTTATGGGCAGTAGAAGAAATGTTAGGTATACAATCAGCTATTCATTCTAGCGAAGGTTTTTCAAAAGCCGACTTAGAGCAAGCGGCCCATAAAAGTATGTTGTTATTGAAAGAACAATTTCCTTTATTAAACACAATAGCCTATACTTTTAGATTAGCAGATACTTATTTTGGTCTATTGTTTAATAAAAATAATTTCTATACTTCTTCAACTTATAAGATGAATGATGTAAAAAACATAGTGGGAACTGGCGACTGCTTTATGGCGGGGCTTATTTATGGAATTCGCCATAAAAATTCACCAGAAGAATTGATTAATTTTGCGGCAGCAGCAGCAGTTGGTAAATTATATGAATTAGGAGATGCAACAGAACAAAGCATCGAACAAATTAAAAATAGAATGCTATGATGACTGAAAATCAAATGAAAGATTATGTGAAAAAGGTAAAATTATTACCATTATTTTATCATGATGATATTACAGTTTGTAAAGAAATTGTAAAAGTATTATATGCAGCAGGTATTAGATGTATTGAATTCACTAATAGAGGGCCTAAGGCATTCGAAAATTTTAAATTACTATTAGATTATAGAAACAAAAATTATTCTGATTTAGTTATAGCCATTGGTACAATTCAAAATCAAAAGCATGCAGAAATATATATTGAAGCAGGGGCTGACTTTTTAGTAAGTCCAATTTTTGATCAGTCAATTGCAGATGTTGCTTATTTACATAAAAAATTATGGATCCCAGCTTGTATGACACCAACAGAAATTCACATAGCAGAATCAGCAGGTTATGATTTGATTAAATTATTTCCGGGAAATGTTTTAGGTCCCGGTTACATTGATGCCATAAAACCTTTATTTCCTAGTATAAGTTTTTTAGTAACAGGAGGTGTTGATATTAGTAAAGAAAATTTAAATGCTTGGTTCAAAGCAGGTGTGGTTGGAGTTGGCATGGGAAGTAAGTTGATAAATAAAGAATTATTGGCTTCAAAGAATTATGCCTCTATAGAAACACAGACGGCAAATGTATTAGAAATTATCAATTCCATAAAAAATTGATAATAAAAATATTCTATACATTATACTTAAAACCCTAGATATTTTTATCCAGGGTTTTTTTATAAGCTATTTTTAAATAGCCTTATACATTTTTTCGTAATATTCTTCAGCCATTCTATTACTGTCGAATTGGAAACGAACATCCTTCATTCCATTTTGAGTAATTTGACGCCAAGTATCCTTATTGTCATAATATAAAGGAATAATTTGTTCTTCTAGAATTTTATATAATTCATCTAAATCATAATCGTCTTGTTGTTGTGTGCTCATATTGGCATAATCGGCCTTTGGAATTACAAAGCCATTATTTCCGTGATTAATAAATTCTGGAATCCAACCATCATCAGTTGAAAAGTTGACAGATCCATTCATTGCAGCTGTCATGCCACTTGTTCCAGAGGCTTCTCTCGGTACACGAGGATTATTTAACCAAACATCTGAAGCCTGTTTCATTCTTTTGCTTAAGCCTAATTCATAACCAATTAAAACAGCCACGTTATTATAGTTCTTACTTAAGTGTACTAGATTATTGAATTGAGAAATAGCAGGATGGTCTACAGGATAAGGTTTACCAGCAAAAATAATTTGCACTGGATATTTTGAGTTAGAAAGTAATTTTTCGAATCGATCCAAATCCCATGATAAAAAATCGGCTCTTTTATAACCAGCAAAACGTCTTGCCCAAACAATTGTTAATATATTTGGGTCAAATAATTTTCCTGTTTGATCGGCTACTATTTCAAAAGCGCGCTTTTTCAAATACATTTTACGATCATCAAACCCTTTTTCGTCTTGATTTTCAGCAAAACGGTATAATTGTTTGTCGGCCCAATAGCGCCAGTTCTGTGCATTAGTAATATGTGTAATAGGGCAGATGCCTTCATATTTACCCCATAGTTCTCTACTTACATGTCCATGTAATTCAGAAACGCCATTGGCCTTTCTTGCAAAACGAAGGGCCGCTAGTGAGTGGTTAAACTGGTCGTCTTCAATTCCTGTTAATTTTCTTACTTCATCGATACTTAATCCACAGAAATATCCCATCTTATGACATAAATAAATATCATGTTTTTCATTGCCTGCCTCTTCAGGAGTATGGGTAGTAAATACCATACGTTTTTTTACTTCTGCTAGTGATTTATATTTATTTAATAAATAGAAAGCTGCAGAGAAACCATGCGCTTCATTCAAATGATAAACTTCTGGGTTGAAATTTAATTCATCAATTAATTTAGCACCTGCTACACCTAATAAAATAAATTGAGCAACTTTAGTAGCAACATTGGCATCATATAAACGGTGTGTGATGGTTTGAGAAACATAATCATTCTCTGGTAAATCGGTGCTTAATAAAAATAGGGGTGCACTACAAAAAGTATTCGGCGCTAAATAAAAGGCTTTCACCCATACTGGATGGTCATGAATAAGAATTTGATATTTAATACCAGTATCTTCAAGAAAAGAATATATTTTTTCCATAAAAGTAACCTGCAATGTTTGGTCTTGATTGCGGGCTTGGTCGTAGTAACCATATTTCCATAATATACCAATACCTATTAAATTTTGGTTTAATTCAAATGCGCTTCTCAAATGAGAACCAGCTAAAAATCCAAGGCCACCACTATATATTTTTAAAGGCTGATGAATAGCAAATTCCATAGAAAAATAAGCTGCCTTTTTTTTGAATTGATCATTGATAGTGTAAGGCACTTGATAATTTCTAAAACTCATACAAACGATTTTGGTTATTTGACTGCAATATAATGGTATTTAAAGAAAATGTAATTATTACACATTAAACTGTGGATAAGAACCGTTAATGGGCCTAAATTGTGGATTATTTCTTCTTCTTGGGCTTTCTTTTTTTATCATAACTATCGTTAAAGTAGCAGGTCATATTGCGATGATTACCGCAATTCCCATCCTCTTTAATATTTATGACATTGCCTTGAATTGTAAAATGTATAATACATGGGTCGCCTTTTTCTGAATAGGTTGCTTGGTTCTTTGTAAATGTTAATAGGCCTTTTAATTCTCCTATGCAACTGCCTTCTTTCTTTTCAAAATGTAAGAAGAATTGATATTTATTAGCAGTATTGTAGTCTCTAATAGAAATAAAATTTTTAGCATCTCTAGCATAGTCACCACTAAAAGTATAATTCATAGACATAGTATCTAGTGGGTTGAGTATTTTTTTAGTTTCTGGCTTTTTATTGCTGTCGAAATAAATTAATCTAAAACTACTATCGGTATAAGCCCATCCTTTCTTTTCATATGTAAGAGTATTATCTTCTGCCAATTTATTTTCTTCTACTAAAAAAGAGGGCTCTCTATTAATATTTAAATTCTTGCCATACATTTTAGAGCTTTGATTTTCTTCATTGAATTCTGTAATGACTTTATAATCTAAAAATTTATTTTTCTTACTAAATACGACAACAGCTATTTCTTGTTTTTTTGGATGACTTACATTTAATAATAAATAATATTCTTCTTCTTTTTCAATTCTTATAATAGGATGTAATAAAGCTTTATTATCTTTTATACCTATGATATCTTCAACGACTGAATCTGGAACAAACTGAGCTAATGCTTTTCGACCAATGATTAAAGTATCAGTAAATCGGTTTATATTAGAATCAGAGATAGATACAGGTAAGCTTACCGCTTTAAAAACTTTATTAAAGTCATTAATGGTAAGAGGGGTATTGCCCGTTAAATCTGGTTTTTTATCGGCGCAAGCCAAAATTAAACAGCAAAGCAAAATATAGTACCCTTTTCGCATCTTGTAGTTTTTTGCTAAAATAGACTATCAAACTGAGTTAGGCAAAAGCTTTTATCATTAAATTTACATTACTACGGGCATGAGCCCTTTTAACTCTTATTTAAGGTAAAATAGAAAATTTGAATAGGATGAAATAATTTATGAGAGAAAAGTCATTAGATAACCTGAACGAATCGGTACCTGTCCAAAATAAGGGTGGGTGGCGAAAGTTTATGGCCTTTATTGGTCCTGCCTATTTAGTAAGTGTGGGTTATATGGATCCGGGCAATTGGGCCACCGATTTACAAGGGGGTGCTAAATTTGGATATCAATTAATATGGGTATTACTTCTCAGTAATCTTATGGCTATTTTATTGCAAAGTTTAAGTGCAAGATTAGGTATTGTGCGCAGGTTAGATTTAGCACAAGCTAATAGAGAAACCTATCCTCCTTTTATTAATTTCATTTTATATCTATTAGCAGAACTTGCTATTGCTGCAACAGATTTAGCAGAAGTATTAGGTATGGCCATTGGAATTAAATTATTAACAGGTATGCCATTAATGTATGGCACTATGATTACTGTCTTTGACACATTCTTATTTTTATTTTTACAACGTTATGGCATTCGTAAAATGGAGGCCTTCATATTGGTACTCGTAGCAACCATTGGTTTTAGTTTTCTAATACAAATTTTTATTGCAAAACCTAATTTATCCTATGCCATTAAGGGGTTTATACCTTCAAAATTATCTCCTGAAGCTTTGTATATAGCTGTGGGTATTATTGGAGCTACTGTTATGCCTCATAATTTATACTTGCATTCGGCCTTAGTACAAACTAGAAAAATTGAAAGAAGTAGTAAGGGAATAAGAAAATCTATTTTTTATAATTTCATTGATAGTGCTGTTGCCTTAAATGCAGCTTTTTTTGTAAATGCATCTATTTTAATTTTAGCAGCAACCGCATTTTTTTCTACAGGTAATACCCATGTTGCTAAAATTGAAGAGGCACATTCAATGTTAGCTCCTCTTTTAGGTTCAACGTTAGCACCAATTTTATTTGCTATTGCATTAATTGCTGCAGGCCAAAGTTCAACAGTGACGGGTACTTTAGCGGGTCAAATTGTTATGGAAGGTTATTTAAAATTAAGATTGAATCCTTGGATAAGACGTTTACTCACTCGACTTATTGCCATTGTGCCAGCTTTATTGGTTATTGGCATTATGGGAGAAGATCATGTAGATGAGTTATTAGTATTGAGTCAGGTTATATTGAGTTTGCAATTAGGCTTTGCTGTTATACCACTTATACATTTTGTAAGTGATAAAACGACAATGGGAGAATTTGTCATTAACTGGAAAGTAAAAACGATGGCTTGGATAGTGGCTAGTATTTTAGTATTTCTAAATGGTAATTTAGTGATTGGTTTTGTAACTAGTTTTTACTACGGAACTGGCAATGGATATTTGAAATTATTACTTATCATACTTGTACTTTTATTTTTAGCGCTGCTTATTTATATTATTGTATTTCCAATTTTTCTAAAAAGACATCATGCAAAAGTGGAGGAGGGTTTTCATGGTGAGATAATTGAATTAGATTGGTCACATGAAGCGCCAGTGAATAAAATTGCTATTGCTGTAGACTTTTCTTCTGCCGATGCAAAACTTATTAAAACAGCTATTCAGCATGCACATCAGGCTACTGAATTTATTTTTATTCATGTGGTAGAAAGTGCGACGGCTAAATATTTACAAGAATCTAGTGATGATATTGAAACAAGAAAAGACCAAGTAAGACTTGATACTTATGCAAATGCTTTGAAATTGAAAGGCTATAAAGCCACTACCTATTTAGGGTATGAAAATAGAGTGAAGGAAATTGTGAATATTGTAAATAGCTATGAAGCTAAGTTATTAGTTATGGGAGGGCATCGCCATCAAGGTTGGAAGGACTATATCTTTGGCGAAACCATAGAGTCGGTAAGGCATAAAGTTCAAATTCCTGTCCTTATTGTAAATATCTAAAAGTATTTAAAGGCTTTTTTACCAATTTATATCAGTTATTTATAAAGCTAGTTTTTGTACATTTGCAAACAAAATTTATACACTATGGGACAGAAAATTAAAGTAGCCAATCCGGTAGTAGAATTGGATGGTGATGAAATGACCAGAATTATTTGGAAATTTATTAAAGACAAATTAATACTTCCTTATTTAGACATTGATATTAAGTATTATGATTTAGGTATGGAATACCGCGACCAGACTAATGACCAAGTAACCGTGGATGCAGCCAATGCTATAAAACAATATGGAGTTGGTATTAAATGCGCTACAATTACACCTGATGAGCAAAGAGTGGAAGAGTTTAAGTTAAAACAAATGTGGAAGAGCCCTAACGGGACTATTCGTAATATTTTAGATGGTACTGTATTTAGAGAACCTATTGTTTGTAATAATGTACCTCGTTTAGTGCCTAATTGGACCGCACCTATTTGTATTGGCCGTCATGCGTTTGGAGATCAATATCGTGCTACCGATTTTGTTACTAAAGGAAAAGGTAAATTAACCATTAAGTTTGAGGGGGAGGATGGGACGAAACAAGAATTTGAAGTATTTAATTTCAATGGTGATGGTGTGGCAATGGCTATGTACAATACCGATGAAAGTATTTACGGTTTTGCACGTGCTTGTTTTAACCAAGCCTTAGCAAAAAAATGGCCTTTGTATTTATCTACTAAGAATACAATTTTGAAAAAATATGATGGCCGTTTCAAAGATATTTTTGAAGATGTGTATCAAAATGAATTCAAAGCAAAATATGCCGATGCTGGAATAACTTATGAGCACCGATTAATTGATGATATGGTGGCATCTGCTTTAAAATGGAATGGCAATTTTGTTTGGGCTTGTAAAAACTACGATGGAGATGTTCAATCAGATACAGTTGCACAAGGTTTTGGTTCTTTAGGTTTAATGACTTCTACTTTAATTACACCTGATGGTAAAGTAATGGAAGCAGAAGCAGCTCATGGTACGGTAACACGCCATTACCGCGAGCACCAAAAAGGGAATAGAACTTCTACGAACCCTATTGCTTCTATCTTTGCATGGACAAGAGGATTAGAATTCCGTGGTCAATTAGATAATAACCAAGAATTAATTCGTTTCTCTAAAGCTTTAGAAGAAGTTTGTGTGGAAACAGTTGAGTCTGGCATTATGACCAAGGATTTAGCGGTATGTGTGCATGGTAATAAAGTAAAACATGGTGATCACTATGTTTATACAGAAGAGTTCTTAGATGCTTTGGATACTAATTTAAAAGCTAAACTTGCTAAATAATTTTATTTAGAAATAATACAAATTATTTAAATTAATATATTCAATAAAAAACCCGATAGCTAATAACTATCGGGTTTTTTATAAATTTAATTGAGATAATAATAATCAAATAAGTAGCTAAATATATTTATACTATTTCTTCATACATGCAGCGCTACATTCATGCTTGCATTCTTTTGTAGTACACATATGTCCTTTCTCTCCATGATTAGCTATATGACCTGCTCCGTCTTTGTGACAAGCTTTTGTACATTTATGCTCTGCTTTATGGCAGTCTGTTGTGCATTTGTCAGCTGCAAAAGAGAAATTAGTAGCCATTAAAAACAATCCAGCGAATAATAATTTTTTCATGATTTTTATTTTTTAGTTTATTAAATTTAATTTATTCTAATATTTCTATTATAGGTTTTCCAATAGATCCACTAGGCATTTGTATGCCTAAAAGTGTAGTAATAGTAGGGGCAATATCGGTCATATAGGTTTCACGTTTAACCGTTGTTTTTTTAATGCCCTTACCAAAAAATAATAAAGGAATATGTGCATCATAATTATATAAAGTCCCATGGCTTGTGCCTGTTGGAAAACCATCTACATAGCCCGACTTATTTATAATAACTAAGTCTCCACTTCTTTGAACATTATATCCATTTACAATTCTTTCTCTTAAGGAAGCAGGCATGGAAGCACTAGCTGCATGTCTAGTTTCCACTACTTGTAAAACATCGGGTTTCTTTTCTAGGTAGCTGCTTACTAAATCAATTAATTTATCTTGACTTATTTTCATGCTATCCATTAAAGAATGATTAAAATAAATATTGCCCTCTCCTATATAATTAATAAGATTAGCATTGAAGCCTTTTGCCGTTAACATAGCACCAATTTCATTTTTGAGTGCCCCTTCACTACTTAAACCACCTGGTATTTGATGTTTGATATTGAAAGCTGGAATATTTGCTACTGCATGATCTGCGGTTAAAAAAACAGTATAATTGTTTTTACCTACTTGCTTATCTAAAAAAGTAAAAAAGTCGGCTAAGATTTCATCTAATTTAATATAGCCATCCATTGTTTCCCAGGAATTAGGACCGAAGCTATGGCCTATATAATCGGGTGAAGAAAAACTTACGGCTAGAAGATCGGTAATATCATCATTTCCCATGGCTTCATTAACAATGGCTTGCTTGGCTAATTCTTCCACTAAGCTATTTCCATATGGGGTGGTAGATATTTTACCATAGTCTTTTGCTATAAAACTTTTTAAAGTATAAGGAAAATGTTTGGCTTCTTTACCAAAGGGAGTTGATTCGTAGGTATTTTCATCTAGATCACAATTGGCTTCATAAACTGATGCAGGTAAACTTAAATTCCAATTAAGATTATATAAGCTGTCGGGGCGGTGTAAATTATTATAATTACTTACCCAAGTTGGAAGTGATTTTGCATAATAAGTAGAGCTAATAAAATTACCTGTTTTACTATCATACCAAAAGGCACCATTGGCACTATGTCCCGCAGGTATAATGGCCCCTCTGTCTTTTAATGAAATTCCAAAAACTTTGCTTTTAAAATTGCTGGCTAATTTAAACTCATCACCTATTGTGGTAGTCCAAACATTCATAGGGCTCATTTGTCCCGCAGTATTATTGCTACTCCCAATGGTTTGTACATTAGGGTCATCTACGCAATAAACTTTTTTCTGTTTCACATTATCATACCATTCATTGCCGGCAATTCCATGAAGAGCAGGCACAGAACCTGTGTATACGCAGGCATGGCCACAGGCTGTTACAGTGGGTAAATAGGGGATTAAAGTATTATCCACAGTGGCGCCTTCATTGATGAATCTTTGGAAGCCTGCTGATGATTTGAAAAAGGGCTTGAATCTGTTGACATAATCCCAACGCATTTGATCTACTACTATACCCACTACCAATTTAGGCTTATGTTCAGTAGAACTCTTGCTATCATTGACTTTCATAGCCTTTGAAGTATTTTTATTTTGCGCATAGACAGCCATTGAAAATAGACTTAAGCAAATGAATAAAGTATATCTCATTTCAAATATTTTTCTCTTATAAAATGTACTTGTTAACACTAACAAATAGTAGACTGCAATTTACAGCTATTTATTAGAGGATAAAAGGTAAAAATTTATTAAATTTGCTCATATAAAAAAAGATAATATGGCGGATATATTTGAAAGACTCATTAAGAATTATGGGCCTATTGGGCAACACCGCGAAAGAGCTCATGGTTACTTTGCTTTTCCTAAGTTAGAAGGGGAAATTGGCACTAAAATGAAGTTTAGAGGGCAAGAAATGATAGTTTGGAGTTTGAATAACTATCTAGGACTGGCTAACCACCCAGCTGTACGTAAGGCTGATGCCGATGCAAGTGCTAAATACGGATTAGCTCTTCCCATGGGAGCAAGAATGATGAGTGGAAACAGCGATTTACATGAGAGGTTGGAGGCTGAATTAGCCAAGTTTGAACATAAAGAAGATGCTATTTTAATGAACTATGGTTATCAAGGTATCATGAGTGCCATTGATGCTATTTGTGGAAGACATGATGTAGTGGTTTATGATGCGGAGTGTCATGCTTGTATTATTGATGGATTAAGAATGTTAGCGGGCCATCGTTTTGTATATAAGCATAACGATATTGAAGACTGCGAAAAACAATTATTGAGAGCAAAAGCTTTAATAGAAAAGCAACAGTCTGGTGGAATTTTAGTGATTACAGAAGGGGTATTCGGAATGGCTGGAGACCAGGGAAAATTAAAAGAAGTAGTCGCGTTAAAAAGTAAATTTTCTTTTAGATTATTGGTAGATGATGCACATGGTTTTGGTACTTTAGGTAAAACAGGTGCTGGTGCAGGAGAAGAACAAGGATGTCAAGATGGGATTGATTTATATTTCTCCACTTTTGCAAAAAGTATGGCTTCTATTGGAGCTTTTATGGCTGGACCCAAAACCATCATTGATTATATTAGATACAATATTCGTTCGCAAATTTTTGCCAAAAGTTTACCCATGCCCTTTGTAGTGGGTAATTTAAAACGTTTAGAATTATTGCGTACGCAAACTGAATTAAAAGACAAGTTGTGGAAAAATGCTTTAGCCTTGCAAAATGGTTTAAAAGAAAGAGGCTTTGATATTGGCAAAACAGATTCAGTGGTGACGCCCGTATATATGAAAGGTGGTGTAGAGGAAGCAACTTTAATGGTGATGGACTTAAGAGAAAATTATAAAATATTTTGTTCCATTGTTGTATATCCTGTAATTCCTAAAGGGCATATTATTTACCGGTTAATTCCTACAGCAGATCATACTCAAGAAGAAATTGATTTAACCTTGAAAGCCTTTAGTGAAACCAAGGCTAAATTAGATGCAGGTGCATATAAGGCGGAAGAAATTCCAGATATGGCTAATAAATAATTTAGAGTAAGTCTAATTGATTTTGTTCTTTTTTTAATACCTCAATACTAACATTGAGTTCAAAACCAATTAGTAAAATTAAGGAGTTGAGGTAAATTAAAGTCATTACCACCAGCACCGTTCCAATGGAACCATAAATTTTACTATAACTACTAAAATTATTTACCCAATAGGAGAACCCAAGGGAAGTAATTAGCATTAATAATGTAGAGAGTAAGGCGCCAGGAGAATTCAATGGCCATTTTTCTTTAATAAGAGGGGCATATTTATATATAAATGCATTACCAAAAAACAAGAGTAAAATAATAACAACCCATCGAACGGTATTCCAGTAGGGTACAATAGTTTTTCGCTTAATATCAAATATTTCTCTAAGTAATGTTGTTAATTGATCCTGACCAATTAAAACTAGTAAACTTGCAAATACCAATAGTATTAAAATAATAGTTAATCGAATGGCTCTCATTCTTTGATGTAAGAAAAAAGGTTTGTTTTGCATAATAGATTTATCGAAGCTTCTAATAATGCCTGTCATAGCGTTAGAGGCGTAAAATAAAAGCAACAAAAATCCAAATGAAAAAATTCCCACATGCTGACTCAATAAATCATTAATGATTTCCATAATAAACTTATAAGTGCTTGAATTAGGAGCAATATCTTTAAAAACAGAAAGAATTTGTTTTTTTACTTTAAAGGCCTTTGGAAAATAAGGGATGATTGAAAATAAAAATAGAAAACCGGCAGGAAGGGCCATAATTAAGTTAAAGGAAATAGCAGAAGCACGATCGTATAGGCCAATAGTGTTTAATTGCTTGTAGACAAACCTTAATACTTGATATACATTAACATGTTGAAACCCGGGAATGTAGATTGCTTTTGCTTTTTGTTTTAAAAACAAATACAAGGGTTTGAAAAAATTCATGATGGTATTGAGCAGTATAGTAAGAAATTTATTCAAGTTATAAAATTATCATTTATTTTTTTTCGCTTGGTATTCATCTAATTTAAGCTGGTACTCTTTAGCAAATTTACTATGTTCTTCATAAGTAGCGCTAAAATGATGATAACCACTAAAATCGGCCTTGGCTACAAAATAAAAATAGTTGGTAATAGGGGCATTTAAGACCAAATCAATTGTTTTAGGAGCGGGTGTACAAATGGGACCAGGAGGGAGACCTGCTTTCTTATAAGTATTATAAGGAGAAGGGTTGCTTAGATATTTTTCATAAATACGCGTAAGGGTAAAATCTTGCATTGCATATTTAATAGTAGGACAAGCTTGCAGTGGCATTTTTTTCTTGAGTCTATTTTGATATACACTTGCAATGATTGTTTTATCAGAATCATAATTGGTTTCTTCTTCTACAATGGAAGCTAAAGTGTAAACTTCATTTTTAGTAAGTCCAATAGAAGCTGCTTTGGCAAGTCTATTATTTTTACTCCAAAAAAGGCTTTCTTCCGTTTTCATTTTTTGCAATAGCTTAGGCATAGGCGTTGACCAATAAAATTCATAGGTATTGGGAATAAATAAGCTAAGTACTTGCGTTGTATCTGTGCCAAATGGTGCAAGTGAATCGTTGTTATTTAAATACTGTATACAATCTATACTATCTATTGAAAAAGTGCTAGCTACTAATTTAGCGAGGTCGCCCTTGGTTCTTACTTTATTTAAAATAAATTTAACCCTTGCTTGTTGATTATTTCTTGGAAGGTGGCCTCGGAACTGGATTGC
>RFVO01000006.1 GCA_009928005.1 Chitinophagia bacterium
TTCTTATCGATAGGATAAGCAAGTGATTTTAAACCCCAAGGATTTGAGGCTACTGTAGACCCACCATTTTCTTTGATGAAGTCTTGGTATTTTTTCTGAGCAGATTTAAAATCTTCTTCAGATAAAACCGGTGTAAAAATCACCATTAATTCGTAATTGTTCATTACTTGAATTTTTTGGTTAAATAATTGGTTTTTCCCAGTGGACATTCCAATTGCTCGGAACGAATCTGCCAAAACAGATTTGGGACGGCGAAGGTAGGCTATTTCAGTGTATTTCCGCTCAAAATTGGCTTAAAAATAAGGGCAACCGGGAAATGATCGCTATATCCACCCCTAAACCGGTCTCCATCATAGGTTCTTTTGGGGTAGCCCTGGTATTTGCCCTGGGTTTCAATCATGTCCGGGATGGTGTAAATGTTGGTTTGTAATTAGTTAAGGAATTATTGTACTGGCTCCAATGCCTACTTAATAAGATTTGATCGAATAGGCTCCAACTGTCTCTAAAGGCAATGCTTCCATAGCCATTTTTAAAAAGAGTAAAAAAGGGGTTTAGAAGTTCCAGACTTTTTATACTTGCATTATTAGGGTTGTCGTTAAAGTCACCCATGACTATAAATTTTGCTTGAGGGTCAATTATTGCAACACTATCCATTATTTTTTTACAAATGTTGGCAGCCCATATCCTTTTGCTATTCGAAAGAAATGAACCACCTCTTCTGCTTGGCCAATGATTCACTAATATATGAACCCACTCTTCATCCAGCCTTCCTTTTACATATAAAATATCTCTTGTTGCATAATCATTAAAATGTTCTGCGTCGGTTAATGAATAGGGTTTATATTGATAGGGTTCAAAATAGGAGGGGTTGTAAATTAATGCAACATCTACTCCTCGTTGGTCTTTTGAATCAAAGTGCAAATACCTGTAATGGTATTTTTGCAAAATCGGCTCCGCAATTAATTTTTCCAATACCCATTTATTTTCAATTTCTACTAAGCCGATTATGGCGATGCCATTACTGTTATCCATTTTCCCCATTCCATAAATAACTTTTGCAAGATGATTAGACTTTATAGCGTATGCTTTACTGTTATAATTTTTTTGACTATTTGGTGTAAAATCTTCGTCGATGACTTTTAGTTGATCAGTGGTATCATAAAAATTTTCGCAGTTATAAAAGCCTACGATAATACTTTGAGCAGGAAGTTTAATCAAGATTAGTAAAAAAATGGGTATAAAATAAATTTTCATATTAGTTTTCTTTTTGTGTAAGTATATACAAAAGATAAAATCTAATTATGCGTATTTGCCGAAAGAATTTGCTTTGATATAAATCACAAATTGAGCATTCAAAAATAAATATGAGGCCAATTTCCAAATTCTTATTAATAATTTTCCTATTGCTGACATTTCATTCTACTCATGCTCAAAATGAAGAAGAGATAACAAAGCAATGGGTATATGATGAAAACGAAAGAAACTATAATTGGGTACCCACTTTATTAAAATCAAATAAAAACGCGCTAAGTAGTATTTCACAGTTTAATGGCTATATATTTAATTGGACTCCAAGAGGGCAATCATTTAATTACAGCACTATAATTGATGGCATTAATTGGGATTCCAATTTAAGTGGATGGAATGCATCTTTTTCTTACACAGGCATGTACAAAATTTTTCATCAAAAAAATGGAGATGAAAATTTAGAATATTCTTCTGAAGGCTACAGTAAGAATACTAAAACCAGCTATCTAACTAGTGCTGCCAATTTATTCAAGAGGGGTTGGCAATTGCATACAGCCTTTTCTAATGCTTCCTATATGAATGAAGGTGATATTCAATTTAGTAAAGTAGGAAATCATAGTGAATGGAGTTTCCACTCGTTATTGGTTTTTCAAAATATGCCCAATGGTTTTTCTCCCAGTGGTTTTAAAAAAATTAAGGGGGCCGCACTTAGTATTGATAAAAATTTAAAAAAAAATCAATCATTTGGTGTGACCTTTCGGTGGGATAAGGCCTATCAAGGTAAGCAGGCTCCTTCTGTATTAGAAGCTTATAAATTATCTCATCTTAGAAATTATAATCCAAGTTGGGGTTGGCGTGAAGGGCAAGCTTATTATCCAAATAGTAAATATACAAATGTGCCAGTGCTTTCTATTAGATATGAAAAGAGCTGGAGAGATAAAGCTATATTTCAAATCAATTTTGGACTTGCTGTTGGAGAACAAGGAAGCTCTCAATTAGATTGGACATCAACAGCAGATCCTAGGCCTGATTATTATCGTTATTTACCAAGTTATAGCAAGGATAGTATTACACTTAATCAATTAACAAAATGGTTTGAGACGAACCCGCAAGCTTTGCAAATTAATTTCGATCGAATTCAAAAAATAAATTCGGCTTCCCTTTCAAAAAGATCTTTTTATATTATCAATAAAAATGTCTCTAATATGATTTCAGCTCGTGCATCTTCTATTTATAAATTTCAATTGAATAATTATTGGAGTACGAATGTTGGAGTAGAAATTGCTAAAGATAAAATTCACTATTTGAATGTTGTCGATAATTTATTAGGAGGGCAATTCTATTATAATTATAATGGCTGGGTGATAGACGATGGTCTTGTAAATAGTTTTCAAAATAATATCCAAAGACCGGATCAGAAAATTAAAGAAGGGGAAAGGTGGGGTCCTGATTTTGAATTACAATCAATGCAGGTCGTGAGTTGGTTGCAAATTCAAAATAAAAGTCCAAGATGGGAATTCTCTACTGGTCTCAATATTGGTATGGATTTATTTCAAAGAAATGGGTTGAATCAAAATGGGCTTTTTGTAAGTAATTCATTAGGATCCTCTTCAATTTTCTATTTTCCAAGTCTTGGCTATAAAGGTCAAGTATTATATAAATTTTCAGGTCGATTATATGCAAGGTCAATTTTTTTTAATCAGCAATATGCTCCTAATGCTTCTGCTGTATTTTTAGATCCTTCCTTGCATGCCTTTCAAACACCATTTCTCCTTCCCGTTTTAAAAAATGGAATTGATCTTAGCCTTTATTTCAGAGGTGTAGATACTAAGATAATGCTGAGCGCTTATTTTCAAAAAGTAAAAAATGAAGCTGAAAAAAAGTTTTTTTATCATGATAAATATGCTTCTTTTGTTTACGGAGTTACAGGACAAAAGGAAAGTATTTATCAAGGAATCGAGTCGTCCTTAGAGACATTGCTTTTTAATTTATTTCAACTTGAAATGTCCTTTAATATAGGCAGGTATTATATTTCAAATAACCCTCTCTATGAAATTTTACTAGCCAATGATATTTATAAAGTGGAGTCTGGCTTATTGAAACTAAAAAACCTACCTGCTTCAACAGGGCCTGAAATAACCGAAGCATTTTCAATACAAATGCAGCCTACTTATTCAACGCGTATATCAGTTACAGGAATTTATGCAGCAAAAAGGGCCATTAGTTTTGATTATTACAGACGTTCTGCTTTAGTACTTGATCCAATTGTTATACAAAAACTTTATACAAAATTGCACGATGTTGAATATTTGCCAAGTCAATTTGTGTTAAATGCATCTATGTCTAAATCTTTTAGTCTAAATTATGGTAAACAAAAACTTCCCATTTATTTCAATTTTGGATTCAAAAATTTACTGGGCACACTTATTCCAGTATTGGTTTTTGAACAGTCTCGTTTCGATTATATTAATTTAAATCCAAGCAAATATCCACTTAAATATTTGTATGACCAAGGCCTTACTTATACTTTAGGAATTCAATTACAAATTCAATAATATTTTATGAAAATCAAAACCTCTTTGACTATTTTTATTTCTTCAATATCAGTTGTCATATTATTTTTTTCTGCTGCTTGTTTAAAACAAACCGCATATGCACAGCTAGTTATCGGTAATGACACTGATTCATTAATTAGTATTAAAGCACTTAGAAAATTACATAATATGGGCAGTATTGAACCCATTGTTAAATCAATGGTTTTGGAAGCTACTATTGTAGCAAATGATGAGCATGATAATTTGTATAAATCTATTAGTATTCAAGATACATCTGGCGGCATACTCATAAATTTAGATGGAAGTTCATTGTATCAAACTTATACAGTAGGTACAACTATAAGAATCCGTTTACAAAATTTATTTTTAACAGATTATAGAAGAATGTTACAATTGGTCGCATCTGTAGATACAAGTTCGGGACAATTAGTTACGACTGGAATTCCTGCACCTTTGTTTTCTAAATATATTAAAGTGGTTAAAGAAAATGTCAATATAGTTCCAATGATTGTTTCTTATAAAAACTTAGGAGATAGTTTACAAGGACGACTTATTAAAATATCCAATGTTGAATTTTCTGCAGCAGATACTAATTCAACCTATGCGGATAAAAAAAATAAAATTGGTGCCAGCAAAAGCTTAAAATTTTGTTCGGGTGGAACAATTTATCTTAGGACTAGTGGCTATGCCGATTTTGCGGGTATTTCTTTGCCAAAAAACAATGGTGATATTGTTGGCATTTATTCTGTTTACAATTATGAAAAGCAATTATTATTAAGAGACACAAGTGACATTTTGTTTAGGTCGCTTTGGTACCCTGTTTGCTAGTATTGTGCTAAACAACAGAACTATGCAAAAAGGTCAAATAAGAGTTCAGACAGAGAACATCTTTCCCATCATTAAAAAATTCCTTTACAGCGACCACGAAATATTTTTACGTGAGTTAGTAAGTAACGCTGTAGATGCTTCCCAAAAACTAAAAACATTAAGCTCAAAAGGCGAAGTGAAAGGCGATATAGGTAACCTTAGAGTAGATGTAATTTTAGATGCCAAAGAAAAAACATTGACCATTATGGACAATGGTATTGGTATGTCATCTGAAGAAGTAGATAAATACATTAACCAAGTAGCCTTCAGTGGTGCAGAAGAATTTGTAAACAAATACAAAGACGCCAGCATTATTGGTCATTTTGGTTTAGGTTTTTATAGCGCCTTCATGGTGAGTAGCAAAGTAGATATTTATTCTAAAAGCCATAAGGATGCACCAGGTGTTTTCTGGAGCTGCGATGGTAGCACTGAATATGAATTATATGAAGTAGACTATAGCGCACGTGGAACAAAAATAGTTTTACATATTAACGAAGAGAGTGCAGAGTTTTTAGAAGCACACCGTGTAAAATCTATTTTAGAGCGTTTCTGTAAATTCTTGCCAGTAGCTATTTATTTTACCGATGCGAATGCGGAGAAAAAAGAGGCCAAGAGCGAGGACGGTAAAGCGGCTGAAGCTGAGCTTGAAAAAACAATTAATAATACTAATCCTTTATGGATTCGTAAGCCTGCCGATTTAACCAAAGAAGACTACGAGAATTTTTATAAAGAATTATATCCCTTTGGTGAAACCCCTTTATTTTGGATTCACTTAAATGTAGATTATCCATTTAATTTAACGGGTATATTATACTTCCCAAAAATTAAGCAAAGCTTTGAAATTCAAAAGGACAAAATTCAGTTGTATTGCAACCAAGTATTTGTAACCGATGAAGTGAAAGATATTGTACCAGAGTTTTTAATGTTATTACATGGTGTTATTGATAGCCCAGATATTCCATTAAATGTAAGTCGTAGCTATTTACAAGGCGACCCTAATGTGAAAAAAATTAATGCACACATTACTAAAAAAGTAGCTGATAAATTAGAGGAGATATTTAATTCTGATAGAAAGTCCTTTGAAGAAAAATGGGAGAGCTTAGGTTTATTCGTTAAATATGGTATGATCACCGACGATAAGTTCTTAGACAAAGCCAATAAGTTTTTAATATTAGAAGACGCAGCTGCTGCAGGAACTTTCTATACTTTAGATGAGTACAAAAAAGCAACCGAGTCAAATCAAAAAAATAAAGACGGCAAACAAGTATTGTTATATACCACTAACCCGGTTGGGCAAGATGCTTTTATACAAGCTGCAGTGGGTAAGGGATACAAGGTAATTAAATTAGAAACCATGGTAGACGCCGCCTTCATTAATAATGTGGAAATGAAATGGGAAGGTGTACAATTTGTGAGAGTGGATGCAGATGTGGTAGACAACTTAATTGACAAACAAGAAAACGTTGATTCTGTTTTATCTAAAGAGGAAGTAGAACAAGCAAAAAAATTATTTGAATTCCAAATTCCTGAAACAACTATTACTGTTGAAGTGAAAGGCCTTAGCCAAGACGCTGCTCCAGTAATTGCAACACGCCCTGAATTTATGCGTCGTATGAAAGATATGGCCAGCATGGGCGGGGGAGGTATGACTGCATTTTATGCGCAAATGCCCGATGAAGTGCACTTGACTATTAATGGCAACCACTCTATTTTCCAATCTTTATTAAATGAGCCTGATGTTGAAAAGCAACAAAAGCAAGCCCGCAACTTAGCAGACTTAGCCTTGCTTTCTCAAGGTTTATTAAAAGGAGCAGAGCTCACAAACTTTATTAATAGAAGTGTTGATTTATTAAAATAATTGAACTTTGATATAACTAAAAAGGCGTTCAGATTTGAACGCCTTTTTTTATGCTTACTTGTTTTTTAGTTATTGTAAGAACCGCTTTCTTTTAAATCTAATACTTGCATTTGCACTGTTTGTGTTCCCTGCCATTCATTGAGTTGTAGTTGAAATACTACATCAAAAGGTTTACCCGATTTAACTATTCCAATATGCTGCGCCATATTATAGCCAATGCCTTTTAATATTTGATTACCCTGAGTAATATTAAAACTTATATGTGCCTCCTTGGCTAGTTTGCTATAACCCGTATCGTATACATTTTTAGCTAAAAATAAAGGACGCATATTATCTGGTCCAAATGGTTCCATTTGAGTAATAATTTGATAAAAATTCATATTAATACTATCAATAGGAATGACTGAGTTTATTACAATTTCAGGTATAAGTTGTTCGGGTGTAATTCTTTCAGCTACCGCTTGTTCAAATGCTTCTTTAAAGGCTTCTAGGTTTTCTAAAGCCAGTGTCATACCTGCTGCGGCGAAATGTCCGCCATATCCTATTAAATGTGCTCTACAAGCATGAAGTGCTTCATATAAATTAAAGCCAATTACACTTCTTGCACTTCCTGTTACAACATCTCCACTTTGTGTGAGTACAATAGTGGGTTTATAATGTTTTTCTATTAGCCTGCTGGCCACAATACCCACCACACCTTTATGCCAATGCGATTGAAATACAACTGACGACTTTTTACTAGCATGATTTGGATCTAACTCAATTTCTGCTAAGGCTTCTTCTGTAATAGTAGTATCGGCTTCTCTTCTATCTAAATTATCTTGTTGTAATAAAGAACCAATGGCCAAGGCTTTTGAATAATCCTTCTCTATAAATAATTGTACTGCTTTTTTTGCATCGTCCATTCTGCCTGCTGCATTAATTCTGGGAGCTACTGCAAACACTAAATTCGTAATGCGCATTGGTGTAGTTTGTTTAGCTAATTCCATTAAGGCTAGTAAACCAGGACAGGGCGACTCATTCACTTGTTGTAAACCGTAATAAGCCAAGGTTCTATTTTCATCTACAATAGGTACAATATCTGCTGCAATGGCGGTGGCTACTAAGTCTAAATATTCTAAATACGATTCAGCTGGTAATTGATATTTGTCTGCCAAGGCAGTAATTAATTTTAACACCACACCACAGCCACATAATTCTTTAAAAGGGTAATTACAATCAATTTGTTTTGGATTTAATATAGCAATAGCAGGTGGTAAAATAGCATCGGGTAAATGGTGGTCACAAATAATAAAATCAATGCCTAATTGTTTTGCATATTCAACTAGCTCAATGGACTTAATACCACAGTCAACAGATATTATTAATTGAATACCTGTTTGTTTTGCATAGTCAATTCCAATTTTTGAAACACCATAGCCTTCTTTGTATCTATGGGGAATATAATAATCAACCAGAGGGGTAAGTTTTATCAAAAATTGGTACAAGGTGGCGACTGAAGTAGTTCCGTCAACATCATAGTCGCCAAAAACTAAAATCGATTCTTTATTCACCACCGCTTTTTCAATTCTATCTACTGCTTTGTCCATGTCCTTCATTAACCAAGGATCATGTAAGTGTTCTAATTGCGGGCGGAAAAATTTTTTAGCAGCATCAAAACTGTCAATGCCTCTTTGCACTAAAAGTTCACATAAAATAGGATGAATCTTTAATGAATCTTGCAAGGACTGCACGGTTGCAGAGTTAGCTGCAAGTATATTCCATCTTTTTTCCATTAAAATTTTCTATCGGTTGTGAATCTTACTAACTCTTCTAAGGCTTCTCTAGCAGGGCTAATAGGAAAAGAGTTTAAGATAAGTAAGGCCTTGTCTCTATATTCATTCATCTTTTGTTCTGCATATTCAATGCCTCCGTAGGAAACAACATTATCAATCACAAATTTCACTTTTACTTTATCGTTATTATTGTTTTTAACAATGTAAATAATTTCTTTTTTTAAAGCAGGACTTACTTTTTGTAATATATGAATAAGAGGCAGGGTTAATTTTTTTTCTTTAATATCATTTCCTGTAGGCTTACCAATTTTTGCTTCTCCATAATCAAATAAGTCGTCTTTGATTTGAAAAGCCATACCCACATTTTCACCAAAATCTCGCATTTTTTGAATAGTCTCTTCATTATTTGTTACAGAACTTGTTCCGGCAGCGCAACTTGATGCTAGTAAGGATGCAGTCTTACCACTTATAATTTCATAATAAACCGATTCGTCAAAATTTAGGTTTCTTGTTTTTTCTATTTGTAATAATTCACCTTCACTCATTTTTTTTACTGCATTCGATAAAATAGTAAGTATGGTAAAATCTTTGTTCTCAAGAGATAATAATAAACCTTTAGATAATAAGTAATCGCCCACTAAAACGGCAATTTTATTTTTCCATAATGCATTAATGGAAAACATGCCTCTTCTTTCTAAAGTATCATCTACTACATCATCGTGTACTAAAGTGGCGGTATGTAATAATTCAACTAAAGAGGCAGCTCTATAAGAAGCATCGTTGATTTCGCCATGAAGTTTGGCTGACAGTAAAACAAGCATGGGACGCATTTGCTTCCCTTTTCGCTTTACAATATATTGCATGATACGGTCTAGCAAGGAAACTCTACTTTTCACAGCTTCTTTGAAGTGTTCTTCAAAGAGTGCTAGTTCCTTTGCTATTACTTTTTTTGCTAGTTCCATGGTTACCTGCAATTTAATTGAATTTAGTGATTGAGCATATTAAAATGCAAATCACCAAAATTTTGAAGAGAACTAAGCTTTAAATCCGCCAGGCCCCAATGAGGTAACTTTATATCTTCTGCAGCTGGCACTACCACGCAAGTCATTCTAGCAGCTTTGGCTGCTGTCATACCATATACGGAGTCTTCGAAACAAATACAAGCTAAAGGAGAGACATGCATTGCAGATGCACAATCTAAATATACTTGAGGATGAGGTTTGGCATATGGAAGATGTTGTGCTGAACAACTTGCATGAATAAAACTTCTTATACCTAATTTATCTTTCACCCATTCTATTAATTCAACAGGAGAAGAAGTGGCTAATCCTATTTTAAAATTTCTTTTTAAGAAAAATTGAAAAATATGTTCTACGCCTGGCATTAAGGTAGCGCCTTTATCAATTAAGTTTAATGCAAGTTGTATTATTTTTTCTTCTACTCTCTCAAATTCAGAAGAAGGTATTTTATGTTGTATTAACCAGTGTGTTACAAATTCTTTAGAACGAAGGCCTGTTGTAATAGCATATTGTTCTTCTGTTAAGATAATGCCATATTGCCTAAATATTTCAGCCGCAGCCTGGTTCCATAAGGGCTCACTATTAATTAATAAGCCATCAATATCAAAAATTACAGCAGATTTTTCCATCGCCTAAAGGTAGTATTTGTTGTTTAAACAGAGATATTCGAGTTAAATTTAATGTATTATCTTGCAGCACTAAACATTTCTGACCTAATGACGATTTTAGATCGCTTAAAACATATCAGATTATTTCGCTCCCTAATATATGGGGTGGTAGGCATTTTTACCTATCCTGGCCTTGCCTTATTTAATACTGTAGAAATAGAGGGTACTGAAAATTTACAAGGCTTACCACATAAGAATGTTTTGTTTGTGAGTAACCATCAAACTTATTTTGGAGATGTGATTGCCTTTGTGCATATTTTTTGTGCTGTGAAATGGGGTAAGTTTAATAAACTAGGTATTCCTTATTATTTATTGAATCCATTTACCAATGTATTTTTTGTAGCAGCAGAAGAAACTATGAATAGTAATTGGTTAACTAAGTTATTCAAATTGGGCGGAGCCCTTACTGTAAAAAGAACTTGGAGAGCAGAGGGTGCAGATATAAGTAGAGATAGAGATGTAGTGGATACTCAAAAAATTGATAAAGCATTATCAAAAAGTTGGGTTATAACTTTTCCACAAGGAACTACAAAACCTTTTGCGCCTGGAAGAAAAGGAACAGCGCATATAATTAAAAACAATAAACCTATTGTAGTGCCTGTTGTTATTAATGGTTTTTGGCGTGCTTTCACCAAGAAAGGCTTAACCTTTAAAAAAGTGGGAACTCCTTTAACTGTCCGTTTTAAAGCGCCATTAGTAATTGATTATAACAGTTCTGTAGAAACAATACTTGATCATGTAATGGATGCCATTGAGCAAAGTAAAGAATACATGTTAAAGGGTAAGCACCATACCATGTAACTATTATTGAAAAACGCTGTTTCTAAAAAATTAATCTTTCACAAATAAAGCCTTTAATTCAGTAGCATCATCTGGCTTCATTTTTCCTGCTAATATTAAACGAAGTTGTCTACGGCGAAGTGCACTATCGTAAAATTTTTTCTCTTCTTCCGATTCAGCAATAATTGCTGGAACTTGTTTTGGTTTTTTATTTTCATCTAAGGCTACAAAAGTAAAATAAGCCTCGTTGCTTAATTCTTTACTTTGTGTAATCATATTCTGATTCCACACTTTTAAATGAATTTCCATAGAAGTAGTAAAGGCCCTTGTTACTTTTGCTTCAATACAAATTACATTGCCTAATTTAATGGGCGTCTTAAAACTAATATTGTCCACCGATGCAGTCATGGCACCTGAATTACAATGTTTGGCTGCTGACAAATAAGCAGCAATATCCATCCAGTACATTAGTTTGCCTCCCATTAAATCTCCAAAAGTATTGGTATCATTAGGTAGTACTAATTCATTCATAGTAATAAATGAATCTTTTGCTTTTCTTGCTTCCATGGTAATTATTTGTACCTCAAAGGTACAGCTTAAACTGTAAAATGATCCAATTTAGCTAAGTAGGTTGGGTCAACTTCTGCGCCAATTCCAGGTTTATCGCTTATGCTTAAATGCATTCCATTAAATTGAACACCTCCAATAATAGGGTCTTCTAAATGTCCTAATAAACAAGTGTCCATATCGTAATACTTTACATTGTCCATGGCCATAGCAAAATGCATTTTAGCACTTAATGCTAAACGGCTTTCTAACATTCCACCCATCATGCAGGGAATATTATTAGCTTTGGCAATATCATGAATTTTAATTGCTTCATGTATGCCTCCGCTTTTGGAGAATTTAATATTTATAGAGTGGCAAGCTTTTTGGGCCATTAATCTTCTTGCATCATGATGTGTAAATACCGATTCGTCGGCCATAATAGCAATAGGAGAGGCTGCACATAATGCAGGTAAATAATCGTCATAATATTTACGCATAGGTTGCTCACAGAATTCAATTTGATAAGGGGCTAAACCTACTAAAACTTTTAAGGCTTCTTCTTTTGCCCAACCTTGATTTGCATCAATTCTAATTTTAGTATCGTAACCAATAGCTTCTCTAATACTTTTTATTCTTACAATATCTTGTGCAGGATCTTTTCCCAATTTTACTTTAATAATATTTACACCTTGCTTCACAAAATCAATAGCATCTTTGGCCATATTTTCTGGTGTATCAATGCCAATGGTTAAATCGGTTTCAATGGGTTTAGATTTACCACCCAAAAAAGCATAAAGCGGTTTACTTGTAGCTTTAGCAGCAATATCATACAAGGCTAAATCAAAAGCACTTTTTGCGGTATAGTTACCTGCAATAATAGTATCAAGTTCAATTAATCTTTCATTAATGGCTAAAGGGTCTTTACCTTTTAGGTAAGTAGCAAAATCCTTGGCAATATTATAACAACTTAACTGCGTCTCTCCTACAATCATAGGAAAAGCAGAACATTCTCCCCAACCTATAATGCCTTCATTGGTATGAATTTTAATAACTATGTTTTGCGCATAATGCATAGTGCCCGTAGCGATGGTAAAAGGGGTCATGGGAATTTTAAACAAGAAAACATCGGTGGAAAGAATTTTCATAAAACTGTTTTTTATAAGACGCGTAATTACAATTATAAAGATACTTAACTCTTATTTAATGACTATAATCCTTTGATTTTTAAGTTTTACTACCGATATTTGCTATACGAATGAATGTTAGCATGAGCCTATCTTTAAACAATACACAAATTGCATTTGCATATAAATCTACAGCCGAATTAAAAAGAGCTCGCTTTCTTTTTTCTGTGATACAAAGTCCCATTATAGTTTCTTTAGCTACTAAGTTAACGCCTGTTTTAATGAATTCTGGTTTGCCCATTAATGGGTTAATTCGAAGCACTATATTTAACCAATTTGTAGGAGGAGAAACTTTAGAAGAAACTGCAAGAGTGGCTAAACAATTAGGGGCCTATGGTGTACAAATTATTTTAGATTATGGTGTGGAAGCAAAAGAAGGCGAAGAGAATTTTGATAATGTTACAGAAAAAATAATGGAGGCAGTAGAATTTGCTTCAACTCAAAATAATATTCCTTTTGTAAGTATTAAGTTAACAGGAATTGCTAGTGTAAAGTTATTAGAAACTTTAAATGAAGCTCCAAGATTAAGAAGCGGTATACATGATAGTGAAATAGAAGATGCTGCTTGGGAGCGAGTGAAAGAAAGAATGTATGCGATTTGTGATTTAGCCACAGAAAAAGGTGTGGGTATTTTATTAGATGCAGAAGAGACTTGGATACAAGATCCTATTGACCGCTTAGCTATTGAATTAATGGCTGAATATAATAAAGAGAAAGTTGTTGTCTATAATACTTATCAATTATATAGAAGTGACCGCTATCATTTTTTACAGTTGTCTCATAAAATTGCTAAAGAAAAAAATTTTAAGTTAGGTGCTAAGTTGGTGAGGGGTGCTTATATGGAAAAAGAAAGATTACGTGCTAAAGAAGAAGCAGTTGACTCTCCAATTCATTTAAATAAGGAAGCCACTGATAAAGATTTTAACGATGCCGCAGCGTTTTGTATCCAAAACAAAGAAACAATTTCATTAATACTAGCTTCTCATAATGAACTTAGCAATTTGAAAATTGCACAACTAATGAGTGAAAAAGGAATACCAGCTGGTGACCCGCATGTGCATTTTTCTCAATTATATGGGATGAGCGATACCATTACTTTTAATATGGCTAAAGAAGGGTATAATGTGAGCAAATACCTTCCTTTTGGGCCCATAAAGGATGTAATACCATATTTAATGAGAAGAGCAGAAGAAAATTCTAGCGTTAATGGGCAAACCAGTAGAGAGCTGCTTTTCATAAGGCAGGAATTGGTGCGTAGGAAGGTAAAAAAATGATTTCTACATAAAAGGTATTGGTTGTAAATTGCACTATGCAACAATACTTGAATTTACTACAACACATTATTGACAACGGCGCAGAAAAGACCGATAGAACTGGAACTGGTACTAAAAGTTGTTTTGGTTATCAGATGCGTTTTAATTTGTCAGAAGGTTTTCCGATGGTAACCACCAAGAAGCTTCATTTGAAAAGTATTATTTACGAATTACTTTGGTTTTTAAATGGCGATACTAACATTAAATATTTAAATGAGAATGGTGTGCGCATTTGGGACGAGTGGGCCGACAAAAATGGCGACCTAGGTCCAGTTTATGGAAAACAGTGGAGAAGTTGGGAAGCTGCGAACGGAGTAGTGATAGACCAAATTTCAGAATTAATTGAACAAATAAAAAAGACACCCGATAGTAGAAGGTTAATTGTTAGTGCATGGAATGTAGGCGACTTATCGAAGATGGCCCTAATGCCTTGTCATAATATGTTTCAATTTTATGTGGCTGATGGAAAATTAAGTTGTCAATTATACCAACGTAGCGCAGATGTATTTTTAGGTGTGCCTTTTAATATCGCATCTTATGCATTACTAACTATGATGATTGCTTCTGTTTGTGGGTTAGAATACGGAGACTTCGTGCATAGCTTTGGCGACGTACATTTGTATAATAACCATATAGAGCAAGCCCAGTTACAATTGTCTAGAAAACCTTTCCCACTTCCAACTATGAAAATTAATAAAGAAGTGAAAGATATTTTCTCTTATCAATTTTCTGATTTTTCTTTAGAGAACTATGAAGCACATCCTAGTATTAAAGCTCCTGTGGCTGTATAAAATATTATAAATGAATATAACTCTTGTAGTAGCTGCTTCTGAAAACAATGCCATTGGTTTAAACAATCAATTATTATGGCATTTGCCTAAGGATATGCGCTTTTTTAAAAACACAACTTGGGGTATGCCCATATTAATGGGAAGAAAAACATTTGAGTCCATGGGCAGTAAGCCCTTGAATGGTAGGTTGAATATTATTATTACTCGTAATAAAAAATGGATATGCGAAGATGTAATGGTAGTCCATTCAATAGAAGAAGCCACTACTTTAGCGGCTAAATTTAGCTACAAAGAATTGTTTGTTATAGGTGGTGGTGAAATTTATGAAAAAGCTTTACCAATTTCACAAAAAATTTGGTTAACAAGAGTACATGCCACAATTGAAGGTGATGTTTATTTTCCAAAGCTAAATGCAGAATGGGAAATGGTGAGTAGTACTCAAAATGTAGCTGATGAAAAACATAAATTTTCTTTTGACTTTGAATGTTGGAAAAGAAAATAATATGTCTTACTCATTTCCCATTAGACTTTACAAATATTTTAATTATTACTTAAATGCCTCTAATGGAAAAGGGCATGGTGTGCATTCTCCCTTTGTATTTAATTTTATTACTGCTGTATTAAATAGTAAAGAACTCAGTCAAGAAACTGGCAACTTTAATAAATACCGTGCTTTAGTAAATTGTATGATTTCTTTTTTTAAACCTTCAGCTATAATGGAATTTGAAGCTTCGCTTAATTATTCGCATGCACTGAAAGAAATTGATGGGGCTGAAACTATTGGACTTGTTTATATAAAACAAAATAAAAATGTAGTTTGTGCACAAGCCTATTTTGATCATTTAATAAACAAGGTAAATAGCCATAGCATACTTATTTTTGAGGGTATACATTTAAGTAAAGAAATGGAAGCTAGTTGGGAGAAAATGAAATCAGATATTAATGTAAAACTAAGTATTGACCTATTTCATCTAGGTATACTTTTTTTTAGACAAGAACAACTTGAGAAAGAAAACTTTACTATTTGTTTTTAAACTATATATATTGTTACCTCATTCATTCATATCATCTTTAAAAGGTTCACCTGGTTTCGACGAGAAGGCGTTTGTAAAAATTCATGAATTAAAAGAGCCTATTACTTCTATAAGAATAAATACAAATAAATCTTTTTTAAAACAGCCTCCTTCTTTCTTTACTGAAGCAAGCCCTGTTGCTTGGTGTGAAAATGGGTATTATTTAAAAGAGCGCCCTTTATTTGTACTAGACCCATTATGGCATGTAGGGGCTTATTATGTTCAAGAGGCTAGTAGTATGTTTTTACAGCATGCATTAAAACAAATAGCCCCAAATGCCGATTCAATAAATGTATTAGATTTATGTGCAGCACCTGGAGGTAAAACTACTTTACTTTCTAACTATTTTAAAAAGGGGTTAGTGGTGGCGAATGAAACTATAAAAAATAGAAATGCTATTTTGGTAGAGAATACCACAAAGTGGGGAGCGGATAATATTGTAGTTACACAGAATGACCCTTCCCATTTTAAAGCACTGCCTCAGTTTTTTGATCTATTGTTAATTGACGCACCTTGCAGTGGTAGTGGTTTATTTAGAAAAGACCCAGAAGCCATAGAGCATTGGAGTGAAGATGCAGTGCAGCATTGTAGTATTAGACAGTCGCGTATAATTGAGGATAGTATTGATTGCTTGAAAGAAGGAGGCTATTTAATTTATTCGACTTGTTCTTATTCAATGCAAGAAGATGAAAATATTGTAGACAAGATAGCTGCGATGGAGGGAATGAAAAGCATTGATTTAAATATTGATAATAGCTGGGGTATTATTCAAAGTGAAAGTCCAATACATAATTCTAAAGCTTACAGATTTTATCCTGATAAAATAAAAGGGGAAGGTTTTTTCTTTGCTGTATTTAAAAAAGAGGTAGCAAATAATTCATCTTATTATAATTCATCTTTTGAAACCACTGCTATTACTAAAAAAGAAACAGAAATTTTAAATTCACATTTTACTTTACCTGACAATTATTATTATATCAATCATCAAGAAAATATTATTGCTTTAGCTATTGAATTTAAAGATGCTTATAATAGTTTGCTTAAAAATTTATATGTAAAAAAAATGGGCTTGGCAATTGGTTCGCTAAAAGGTGCCGATTTAATTCCTGCACATGCACTTGCTATGAGTCATTGGAAAAATCTTCCCTTTCACACTATGGAAGTGGATGAAACAACTGCCCTACAATACTTAAGAAGAGCTGAGATGAAATTACCAGCAGGAAAAGGTTGGCATGCTATACAATATAAAAATACTCAATTAGGCTGGGTAAAATTACTGCCCAATAGATCAAACAACTACTACCCAAATGAATGGAGAATATTGAATTATTGATTATTATATATTAAAAAAATATATAATTAACAATTTTTCTACTTTCTTTGCAATTCATTTTTGTACCTTTGCCAAATGCTTAAGAGATTGATTTTATTGGTATTTATAGTCATTGGCCTATCAGGCCAATTGTCTTCTTATGCAGCTAAGCATAAGCAAAACCAAAAGCATTCACTAAAAACAACAGCTCAGCACAAGAAAAAGGCCAGCCTTCATTCAAAAAAGAAAGGGAAGAAAGGCAATTCAAAAAAAGGGAAAAAGCGTCATGGTAAGCATACTGCATTTGTGCCTTTAAAAAATCCAGAACCACTTAAATTAATTGCAGACAACAAAGAAAAAATGAGGTTGTCAGATAGTTTGCATAAGTCTAACATACTTGTTAATAATACAGAATTAGAAGAAGGCTATTTTGCTAGTTTATTTACCAATCAAAAAAAATCGGCAAGTTTTCAAACCTTAGAAGGTACGGCTGCTGTTTTTAAAAGTGTAAGTGGTTGGGAAGATAAAAAGTTTTATATTTTAACGAATCAATTACCCGTAGGAACCATTGTTAGAATTACTACATCCGATTTAAAAAGTATTTGTGCTAAAGTTATTAATGCTTTGCCAGAAGTAGGTAATTCAATTCAATATAGATTAAGTGATGCTGCTGCTGCTATCTTAGGTATTACCAATAAGACTTTTCAGATTTCAGTAACTTATTAATTTTTTTATTTTTATTTAATTATTTTTTATGAAATGTAAATTTTGCATTTGCCTTTTTTTTATGGCAAGTTTTATTATAAGCTGTGCACAAACAAGTACAAACGCTTCTTTATCCTTAAAAGCTGCTGCATATAAAGAAGCTATTGCTGCTAAAAATATTCAAGTTTTAGATGTAAGAACCGCTGCTGAATTTAATGGCGGCCATATTCCCAATGCTTTACAGGCAAATTGGTTAGATCCCAAAGAATTTACGGATAGAGTGCAAGACTTAGATAAAAATTTACCAGTATATGTATATTGTCAGGCAGGTGTAAGAAGTGCATCGGCACAAAGCGCATTAGAAGCAAAAGGCTATAAGGTAGTTAATTTAGAAGGTGGCATAAGTAGCTGGAAAATGAATGGTTTTCCTGTGGAAGGCAAGGGAAATAAACCGCAAATGCGTGTAGAAGATTTTAATATTACTATCGCTTCTAATAATATTGTATTAGTTGAAGTTGGAGCCGATTGGTGCCCACCTTGTAGAAAAATGTTACCAGTGCTTGAAATCTTAAAACAAAAATCGGCAGTACCTTTTTATTTTTTGAGAGTAGATGGAGGTGATGATTTAGAGGTGATGAAATCACTTAATGCGGAAGGCTTACCTACTTTTATACTATTTAAAAATGGTAAAGAAGCATGGAGACATCAAGGTTTAGTAACCGTTGAGGAATTTAATGCTGCTTTAGGTAAATAAGCTTTTTTATACTTATTGTATTATTCCAACACTAATCTTATACTAATATTGATTAAAAATAATCATTATAGATTAACAATAATTTTAGATAGGTTTTCTATAACCTCTTAAAAAATCGGTAATAGGCATTTTCTTTTTCCCTTCCCACTGAATATCATCGATGCCAATATAGCCATCCTTACAAGCTATTTTTGCAAATGTTTTTCCATCGGTAATAAAGCTTCCTACTTTTTCTGTACTTGATGAATTTATAATATGGGTTGTAAAAAGCTTCACTATTTTCCCATCAATTTTAGTTATTGCTCCTGGGAAAGGTGCAAGCCCTCTAATTAAATTATGAATACTTACAGCTGGGTTCTCCCAATTAATTTCACAGTCTTTTGTAAATATTTTAGGTGCGTGTTTTAAATCAACACTTATTTTCGATTGTGCTTTGGCTTGAATAGAATTATTATTTAGCCCTTCAATTGTTTTTACTAATAATGTAGCGCCTACTTCTTTCATTATATCATGCAATTCTCCGGCGGTCATATTTTCACTAATATCAATGGGTGCTTGCATTAAAATATTTCCTGTATCAATTGCATGTTGTAATTGAAAAGTAGTAACACCAGTTTGTTTTTCTCCATTAATAATGGCCCAATTAATTGGAGCTGCTCCTCTATATTGAGGAAGTAAAGAGCCATGCACGTTTAAAGTACCCATGGGTGGAAAAGACCATATAATTTCAGGAAGCATTCTAAAAGCCACCACTACTTGTAGGTCGGGTTTTAGTGTCTTAAGGGCCTCAAAAAATTCAGGAGATTTTAGTTTTTCAGGTTGCAGTATCGGTATATTATTTTCAATGGCAAATTGTTTGACAGCACTTTGTTGTAGCTGCATGCCTCTACCACCTGGTTTATCTGGAGCCGTAACAACCGCAACCACATTCATTTTAGCTGCTAATAAGGCGCTCAAAGAAGCTACTGCAAAAGCAGGCGTACCCATAAAAACTATCCTAGGTTTTCTATCCATTATGCAAAGTTAGTTTATCTGCCATAATTATGTACTTTTGCCCTTTGCACCCTAGGTGCCTTACTAAAAATAAACAATATGCAACAAGTAAAAAATGGGGATACCATTCAAGTGCATTATCACGGTACTTTAACTAGTGGTGAGACATTTGACTCTTCAGAAGGAAGAGCTCCTTTGGAATTCGAAGTGGGTAAAGGAATGGTTATTCCTGGATTCGATAGCGGTGTTTTAGGCATGACAGTTGGCGAGAAAAAAACTATCAATATTCCATTTATGGAAGCTTATGGTCCAAAACAACCCGAGATGATTGTTGAATTTCCCAAAGCTCAATTCCCTGCAGATTTAAATCCAACAGTAGGAATGGCTTTAACGATGAATAATGGTCAAGGACAGCAGTTTCAAGTTATCGTGGTAGAAGTAAAAGAAGAAGTGGTCGTTTTAGATGCCAATCATTCTTTAGCTGGCCAAGACTTAACCTTTGCTTTAGAATTGGTGAAAATCGATTCTCCATCAACAATTATTATGCCTTAAAATAAGGTTTATTTTTTTCTATAAAATGTCCCGCGACTTTAGAAGCTGTCGGGACATTTTTATTATCTTTAGTTATGACATTAGAATCATTAGAAGTAGCTGATCGTTTACTTAGATATGTTCAAATAGACACACAAAGCGATCCTTATTCCAACAGCTTTCCCTCTACAGAAAAACAAAAAAATTTATCTAAAATATTAGTGGCTGAATTGCAGCAAATGGGTATTCAAGATGCAGCAATGGATGAGTATGGCTATGTGATGGCTACTATTGAGGCTACACATAATAGAAAAGTACCCGTTGTTTGTTTCTGTGCCCATATAGATACAGCGCCTGATTGTAGTGGCACCTTGGTTAAACCTATTTTACATAATAACTATAATGGAGCGCCCATTATTTTACCAGATGATCCAACACAAATTATTACCACTGATGCTTATCCTTATTTAAAGAATTTTATAGGTCAGTCAATTATTACGGCCTCTGGGAAAACATTATTAGGGTCAGACGATAAAGCAGGAGTTGCCATTATTATGGAAATGGCTAGTTATTTAATGAAAAATAAAAATATTGAACACGGCACTATCAAAATTTTATTTACACCTGATGAAGAAGTGGGAAGAGGAACAGAACATTTAGACATCAAAAAATTAGGAGCCGATTTTGGATATACTTTAGACGGAGGTGAGTTGGGTAGTTTTGAAATGGAAACTTTTAGCGCCGATAGTTTAGTATTGCATATTCAAGGAGTAATTGCACATCCCGGAGCAGCAAAAGGAATTTTACAAAATGCAATTAAAATTGCGGCAGATATTGTAGCTGCTTTACCAAAAAATGAATGGAGTCCTGAGCATACGGAAGGACGCCTAGGATTTATACATCCTAATCACATTGAAGGGGGCGCTGAAACAGCGCGCATAGAATTTTTAGTGCGTGATTTTGATACAGCAATGTTAAAGCTGCATGCAGATAGATTATATGCCATAGCGCAAAAAGTGATTGCTGGCAATAAAGACTACTCTAAAGCCATTGTTACCATGGAAGTAAAGGAGCAGTACCGCAATATGAGAGAAGTAATTCATCAGCATCCTATCATTGTTGAAAAGGCGTTGGATGCCTATAAATTAGTAGGCTTAAAGCCCATTGTTACACCCATTAGAGGGGGCACCGATGGAAGTCGTATGAGTTTTATGGGACTACCCACTCCAAATATATTTACAGGTATGCAAGCTATTCATAGCAAGCATGAATGGGTGGGAGTTTCGGACATGGAAAAATCGGTTGAACTGCTGGTGAAATTGGTGGAAATAATTTAACATATTGATAGTTATTCACACCCATTTATTTTCAAACAAAACGATTTAACTTTAATTTATAAATTTAACGCTATGCTTTTTTTGTTACAAGTTGCAGAAGATAAAATTTCATTATTGAGTTTATTGCAAAAAGGTGGATGGATTATGTATCCATTATACATTCTTTTAGTCATTGCCATTTTTGTTTTTATTGAGCGTGTATTAGCGATAAAAAAAGCCGGCACTATGGATGCTAAATTTATGTTTATTATTAAAGATCATATTTTATCTGGAAATATAGAAGCTGCAAAAGCAATGTCTAAAAATGCAGATAACCCGGTTGCCAAGATGATTGAGAAGGGAATTATAAGAATTGGCAAACCCATTGATGCAATTGAAAAAAGTATGGAGAATGTTGGTAAGTTAGAAATGTATTCTATGGAGCGTAATTTAAATATTTTGTCATTAGTGGCGGGTATTGCTCCTATGTTTGGTTTTCTTGGAACAATTGTAGGTATGGTGCAATTATTTTATGGCATTGCTTCTACAGGAGAATATACTTTAAACACTATTGCAGGGGGTATTTATACAAAAATGATTACTTCAGCAACTGGTTTAATCATAGGACTTATTGCCTATGTAGGGCATAACTATTTATCAACTCAAATAGATAAAACAGCCAATAAAATGGAAACAGCAAGTGCCGACTTTTTAGATATTTTACAAGAATCTACTCATTCTTAATCTATGAATTTAAGAAAGCGATTAAGAAATTCTCCAGAAGTGCATACAGGTGCATTAAATGATATATTATTTATATTATTATTATTCTTTTTAATAGTATCTACACTTGCCAACCCCAATGTAATTAAGGTTTCTAATCCAAAGGCTTCAAGTGATACCAAGGCGAAACAAACAGTAGTGGTAACTATTGATAAAGAACAAAAACTTTTCATAGGATCTACTGCTGTTACTATTGAAGCCTTGCCCAATGAATTAAAATTATTTTTATCCAAAGAAACCGAGAAACCATCTGTGGTCATTAATGGCGATAGCGTTGCCAATTTAGGGGTTACCATTCAGGTCATGCAAATTATAAAGTCTTTAGGCGCTACACCTGTAGTAGCGGTGAATCCAGCGCATTAAATTATTAGTAAGTCTTGAATTAAATAATTACTAGAAATTAGAATAACAAACATTCCATAAGTTCATTGCTTATTTCAAGCTGGCTCTTATCATTCTATTTTTTCCAAAACTATCTTTTCTTAATTCGGCGTGGTAATTTAATTCATCTAATAAAGCTAAAATGGAATTACCCTGATCATAATGTATTTCAAAAAATAGCTGCCCATTTTTTGATAAATTTTGCTTTCCTATTTTGGCAATGACTCTATAATAAATAAGTGGGTCTTCGTTCGAAACAAATAATGCAATGGAGGGCTCAAAGTTCAGTATTTGTTCTTGCATATTTTTTTTCTCTCTTAATGGAATATAAGGTGGGTTACTTACTATAATATCATAACTAGTTTCAAGTGCCGCTGTATTTAAAATATCTTTTTCTACCCAATGTATAGGTGCGTTTAAATTTTTAGCATTATTTTGAGCCACCGCTAAAGCCTCCTTACTAATATCTAATCCAGTAACTATACAATTAGATAGGGCTAATTTTAAGGCAATAGGTATGCATCCAGAACCTGTACCTATATCTAAAATTGATAAAGATTTATTTATGATACTTGCATAAGAAATAATCCATTCAACTAGTTCTTCGGTTTCAGGCCTGGGTATTAAGACATGTTCATTCACCATTAATTCATTACCCATAAACCAAGCTTTTCCTAAAATATACTGTATAGGTTTGCCATTTAATAATTGCTCTGCGTAATTTTCTAATTGAGCTTGATGTTCCTTTGTTAATTCCGTGTTTATATTTACAATTTGTTGCATTCTATTCCATCCAGTAACCGCTTCAATAAGCATACCCATTAAACTAGTTAATTCTACTGCATCAATTGTAGAGGCCAGCTTTTGCTTTAGGAATATTTTTATTTCTTGTAAACTCATACCACAATGTTACAAATGATTATGCATTATGAACTAGCTTTGAATAAATAATTCTAAGAACGTTTATTTATATGGATTCTCTTTTTTATAATACCATTGAAAAACCTGCTATTGCTGAATTTAAAGATAGGGGAAGCAAGTTCTTGGCCTACTCCTACCCAGTAGAATCGGTGGATACTTGTAAAAAAATCATCTCAGGACTAAAAAAAGAACATCCTAAAGCAGTGCATTTTTGTGTTGCCTATCGTATTGGGATAGAAGGTAATTTATTTAGAGCCAGTGATGACGGAGAACCAGCAGGTTCTGCAGGTAGGCCTATATTAGGACAAATAGATAGTAAAGAACTTACCAATATTATGGTAGTGGTGGTTCGTTATTTTGGAGGAACTTTATTAGGCGTGCCTGGTTTAATAAATGCTTATAAAACGGTTACAGCACTTGCCTTGCAATTAGCACCCATTGTACAAAAGCCTATTGAAATTAAATATGAATTAAATTTTGATTATCATCAAATGAATGAAGTTATGACGATAGTCAAACAATATAATTGTTCAGTGGTTGAACAAGAAGCACAACTGTTTGTACAATTAAAAATTGGAATACCCAAAGCGAGGGTAGAAGAGGCTTTGAATAAATTCAATGATTTAAGAGAAGTAAAATTAACCTTGATTTCTAATTAATATAGTAGTTGGCTTATAGTACTAGCAATATTGAATTAATACATAAACTTTATAGCGCAACCGACTTAATAGAAAAGGTATCTAGTATTTATAAAATCCTTCCCCTGTTTTTACGCCTAACTTTCCTTCTTCCACCATCTTTACTAATAATGGGCAAGGTGCATATTTGGTATTGTTAAAACCTTCTTCCATAATAATCATAATATTCTTGCAAACATCTAAGCCAATATAGTCGGCTAGTTGCAAGGGTCCCATAGGGTGGGCCATTCCTAATTTCATAATCTGATCAATGGTAGCAGCATCACTAATTCCTTCTGAAAAAGCATGAATGGCTTCATTAATCATGGGCATTAAAATTCTATTGGCTATAAAACCTGGTGCATCTTTTACAACGCATGGAATTTTATCAATTGTTTTAGTGAGTGCCACAATAATTTCGGTAACCGATGTTGCAGTAGCTGCCCCATTAATAATTTCTACTAGTTTCATAATGGGTACTGGATTCATAAAATGCATACCAATTACAAGTGATGGTCTTTGGGTGGCAGCGGCAATCTGACCAATAGAAATAGAGGAAGTATTAGTTGCTAGTATACAATTAGGCTTTGTATGTTTATCCAAGCTAGCAAATATCTCTTTTTTAATCTCGCTATTTTCAGTAGCTGCCTCAATGACTAAGTCGGCATTGGCAACGCCAAATTCAATAGAGGTAGAAGTTTGAATATTGGCAAGCGTATTTGCTTTGTCTTTGGCAGAAATAGTTTGCTTGGCAATTTGTCTATCTAAATTTTTTCCAATGGTGGCTATTGCTTTTTCTAAAGCACTTGTTTGTGCATCAATTAATTGTACCTTAAATCCCTTTTGTGCAAAAACATGCGCTATGCCATTACCCATGGTGCCTGCACCAATGACTGCAATATTTTCCATAAGAAACTATTTTTTAGATTTATAATCTCCCCTTTTCCATGAATTAATAAAACTGCGCCAAGCACTTGGGTTTAATAAATTCATTGGAGGTAATTGCCCCGAGTAGTAATATTTAGTAGCTTGTTGTGTTAAAGAAGCACCAACAGCTTCTTTGCCATCATAAGGTAAGCTAGAAAGAATAATTCTTTTTTGACTTGCACTTGTATTTTTTCTAGCAGTCTCATATAAGTCATCGTCCACTTTTGCATTTACAAAATCTCTTTCAAACTGTGCACGTGACGGTCTTGCTCTTAAAATAGTGGCGGGTAAAAAATTAGTGTCATTTACCATTAATTGAATGACGCTATATTGGTTGCCTTCTAATTTTGTGGGAATTAGGATGGTTCTATTTTTAAAGCCTACACAAGAAAAAGTAATAGTCTCTCCTTTATTCACAGCAATAGAAAAAACACCATCGTTATTGGTAATAGTTCCACGTCCTTTTTTATCCACTAAAACACTTGCAAAAGGAATGGCCCTTAAACTATCTGCCGTCATAATAACACCATATAATTGAATCACAGAATCGCGGTAAATATCGACCGTTTGAGCATATACCTTTTGGCCAAAAGAAATGGCAATGAATATTGCTGTGATAAATAATGTCTTTCTCATGTAGGTGCAAATTTAAGCCTCAATCTTTAAATAATAGAACCCATTTTTGAATATTCTGCCTATTAAAACAGCAAAATAAGTGTAATGAGCGTTAACTTTGCAGCGATCTAATTTTTTTAACAAAAACTTCCAAAATGACTAGTGCGGATATTTTAAAGGCCTTAAGTAATGTGCAAGAACCTGATTTGGGTAAGGACTTGGTGACTTTGAACATGATTAAAGATCTTCAAATAAACGGAGACAAAGTAAGCTTTACTATTGTGCTCACAACGCCTGCTTGTCCAATGAAAGATTTAATGAAAAATGCCTGTGAAAATGCCATTAAATTACTAGTGAATAAGGCGGCTATCATTGAAGTAAATTTTACATCTAATACCACCAGTTTAAGAAAAGATGAAAAGAAGGTTTTAGGACAAGTAAAAAATATTATTGCGGTAGTAAGTGGTAAAGGTGGTGTAGGTAAAAGTACGGTTTCTGCAAACATTGCATTAGCCTTAGCAGAAGGCGGCGCTAAAGTAGGTTTAATGGACGCAGATATTTATGGTCCAAGTGTACCTATTATGTTTGGTGTAAGAGGGCAAAGGCCTTTAATGAAAGATGGTGATGGTCAAGGAATTATTATTCCATTAGAAAAATATGGTATTAAATTAATGAGTATTGGATTATTAGTAGATGAAAAAGATGCAGTGGTTTGGAGAGGTCCCATGGCAAGTAGTGCTATACGTCAATTTATTACTGATGTAGATTGGGGAGAATTGGATTATTTAGTTATTGATATGCCACCCGGCACTGGCGATATACATTTAACTATTATGCAAACTGTTCCAGTAACAGGAGTAGTTATTGTAACCACCCCTCAAACAGTAGCACTTGCAGATGCTAAAAAAGCCATAGCTATGTTTGGGCAAGCCAATGTGAAAGTGCCTATTATTGGTTTAATTGAAAATATGTCTTATTTCACACCTGCTGAATTGCCCAATAATAAATATTATTTATTTGGTAAGCAAGGTGGTCAAAATTTAGCCACAGAATATGATCTTGCATTCTTAGGAGAAATTCCTTTAGTACAATCCATTAGAGAAGGGGGAGATGCAGGTGTCCCTGCCATGGTAGGTGAAGAAGAAGTTTCTAAAGCTGCTTTGAGAGGGGTGGTATCGAATGCAGTGCGTCAAATAGCAATTAGAAATGCAAATCTTCCTAAAACAGAAACAATATCAGTAGCTTAATATGTCAAATAAAATAATCATAGCCATTGATGGTTATTCTTCTTGCGGTAAAAGTACTTTAGCAAAGGCCTTAGCTGCAAAGCTTGCCTATGTGTTTATTGATACAGGGGCAATGTACCGCGCCGTGGCTCTTTATTTTTTGAGAAATAATATTGATTTTAATATTGAAGCGCAAATTGTAAAAGCTTTAGGAGAAATAAAATTAAACTTTGTTTATAATGCTTCTAGTTTAAAAAGTGATATGGTATTGAATGGAGAAAATGTTGAAGCTGAAATTAGAGAAATGCGTGTGAGTGAAAAAGTAAGTGAAGTGGCCACCATTGGTGCTGTGAGAGACTTTGCTGTTGCTCAACAACAAGCTATGGGTGAATTCAAAGGTATTGTAATGGATGGTAGAGATATTGGCACTGTCGTATTTCCTAATGCAGAGCTTAAAATTTTTGTAACAGCCGACCCAGCTATTAGAGTAGAGAGAAGATTTTTAGAATTGCAAAAAACAAACCCTTCTATTAGAAAAGAAGAAATAGAAGCGAATTTAAAGCACAGAGATTTAATGGATACCACTAGAGAAAGGAGTCCTTTAAAACAAGCCCAGGATGCCATTGTTTTAGACAATACAAATATGACAAGAGAGGAGCAATTTAATTTAGCACTTAGTTGGGCGCTTGCCAAAATTGGATAACATCATCCAGCGCTTCTTCTACATTATAAAAGCTGGCCACTTTTCTTATAACCGATTCCACTACTGTATCTGGGCAGCTAGCGCCACTAGTCATTAAAATAGAAACTGTAGGTTGAGCAGGTAAAAAGTTTTTAATAATTTCTTCTGATTTATCTTTCCAATTAGTTTTAATAATTTCATTTTCGTTGATAATTTTATTAACATCATCAATAAAATAAGTAGGTAGTTTTTGCTCACATAATTCAACTAAATGTGAACTATTGCTGCTATTTTTCCCGCCCATTACAATAGCTAAATCGGCAGGCGTGTTTAATAATTCAATGACCGCCGATTGATTATCATTAGTTGCATAACATAGTGTATCACGGGTATCGGCAAAATGAGCGTTTATATTTTCTTTACCATATTTTTCAATGATAATATTTTTTAAATAATCTGAAATGGCTTGCGTATCTGTGGCAAGTTGAGTAGTTTGATTTATCACTCCTAATTTTTCAAAATGAATATTTGTATCAAAATCTGCCGAATATCTATTTTTAAAATGTTTTTCAAATTCAGTTAAAGGTAATTCTGACTTAATTATTTTACCTAAAACAATGGCCTCCTGCATGTCGTTCACAATTAAAGTTGGCGCTTTATGTGCGGCATGAGAGAAAGTAGCCCTGGTTTCTTCATGTTTAGGTTTGCCGTGAATGATAATTGTAAAACCTTTTTTTGCAATTTGATCACCGCGGTTCCAAACTTTTTCTACAAAAGGGCAGGTGGTATTGTACTTATGAATTTGAATTCCTATTTTATTAATTCTTGCTTCTAATTCTAAAGTGGTTCCAAAAGCAGGAATGATAACTACATCTTCTTTTGTTAAAGAATCTATATCAATTAATTCATTGCCATTTGTATCGTGTAAAAATTTTACTCCTTTTTTTGTTAAGTCTGCATTTACTTGGGGATTGTGAATCATTTCGCTTAAAAGAAATATTTTTTTCCCTTTATTCTCTTCTATCGTTTTATAGGCAATCTCAATTGCATTTTCAACACCATAACAAAATCCAAAATGTCTTGCTAAATAAATTTTTAGTGGGCCTAAATCAATCAAGGCTGGGCTAAAGTCTTTTTTTAATTTATCCTCTTCCTTGCGCTTATTTTTAATAGCACTAATGAGTGTACTACGATAACCGGCAGGAACTTCAAAATGCTTCATGGGTAACTTTTAATGACTTACGAACACAAAAGTACATAGTTCGTATCTTTTTACCCATTTTTCCCTCAAACATTGCTTATAAATATAGGCTTTACTAGTTTAGGCTACCTATCTTTGCGCCATGAATTACGTTTCTGTAGAAGGATTAACTAAAAGTTATGGCATTAACCCTTTATTTAAGGGTATTAATTTCAATATCAATGAGGGTGATAGTATAGCATTAATTGCTAGAAATGGTGTGGGTAAAACCACTTTGTTAAGAATATTGGCCGGCAAAGAAGTTCCTGATGCAGGTACTGCCAAAATTCACAAGGACGTGCATTTGGTTTTATTTGAACAAGAGCCTCAATTTATAGAATCGGCTAGTATTACCCAGAATTTATTTAATCAGGATCATCCCGTAATGAAGGCTATTAGTAATTATGAAATGGCCATGGAGTCGGAGGATGAAAATTTGATTACCGATGCTATTATGGAAATGGAGGAAAGAAGTGCATGGGATTTTGAGTCAAAAGTGAAAACCATTTTAACGCAGTTAAATATTAATCATTTAGAACAACCGGTTTCAAAATTAAGTGGAGGACAACGAAAACGTGTTTCTTTAGCCAAAACTTTAATTCAAATTGGTTTTGAACCTAAGCATGTTTTATTATTAATGGATGAACCTACTAACCATTTAGATTTAAATATGATAGAGTGGTTAGAGAATTATTTATCGCAAGAAAAAGTGACTTTATTATTAGTATCGCATGACCGCTACTTCTTAGAAGCGGTAACCGATCAAATTTGGGAACTTGAAAGAGAGAATTTATATACCTATAAAGGTGATTATGAAAATTATTTAGAAAAGAAAGCAGCCAGAATTGATTCTGAGTTAGCTAGTATTGATAAAGCGAAAAATACATTTAGAAAAGAATTGGAATGGATGCGCAAGCAGCCCAAGGCGAGAACTACCAAAAGTAAAAGCCGTCAAGATAATTTTTATGAAGTTGAAGCCAAGGCCAAGCAGAAAATTGAAGAGACCAATTTGCAATTGGATATGAAAATGACAAGATTGGGTGGTAAAATTATTGAAGCTAAAAAAGTATATAAGTCCTTTGGTGATTTAGTAGTTTTAAAAGGTTTTGATTATACATTTAGTAAAGGAGAGCGTATCGGGGTAGTGGGCAAAAACGGCGTGGGAAAATCTACCTTTTTACAAATTTTACAAGGTATTACCCAGCCAGACAGTGGTAAGATTAATGTAGGTGAAACTATTGTCTTTGGGCATTTTTCTCAAGAGGGTCTTGTGTATAAAAAAGATATGCGTGTTATTGAGTTTTTGAAAACATTTGCTGAAAACTTTCCTTTAGCCAGCGGTGGTTCTTTAAGCGCAGCACAATTTTTAGAATTGTTTTTATTTACACCTGATAAGCAATATACTTATTTAAGTGCTTTGAGTGGGGGAGAGAAAAAAAGGTTACAATTACTTACTATTTTATTTAAAAATCCCAATTTTCTAATATTAGATGAACCTACCAATGACTTAGACCTACCTACCTTGGCAGTCTTGGAGCAATTTTTAATTGATTTTGCAGGTTGTGTATTATTAGTTTCTCACGATAGATATTTTATGGATAAACTGGTGGACCACTTGTTTATATTTGAAGGAAATGGTGTGATTAGAGACTATCCAGGTAACTATACACAATTTAGAATTTTAGAAAAGACGAAACAAAACTATGCAGCTCTTAGTTCTGATATTTCTAAGGCTAAAGATTTTTCAGTTCCAGGAAAAGAGGATCCAATACCTGTTCAAGCCCCTGTTGCCCATAGAAAGTCTTCTGAGAAATTGAGCTTTAAAGAAAAAACTGAAATGGAAAATTTAAATAAGTTTATCCCTGAGATGGAAGAAAAGAAAAAAGTATTAACCGAAAAGTTAAATGATAGTAGTTTGGCTTATGATAAAATTATAGAATTGAGCGAAGCTTTAGGTACTTTGAATTCACAATTAGAAGAAGCCGAATTAAGATGGTTGGAATTAAATGAGAAGAATTATTAAAATAGTTTAATAAAAACACTGTTTGTGTCTAGTACCTAGGCCTCATTTTTGAATTCTACTTCAATTATGAGGCCTAAGTTTTTGAACTTAATTACTTTTTCAGAATAATTTGGTAGAAGAATAAAGCCAGTAAATATTTTACTTGCTATTCATCATTAAACTAACATTATTATGAAACCTATTGAACGCATTTCCGCGTACCTAAAATTCAAAAACATTAGTCCGCATTCATTTGAACGTAAAGTGGGCCTCTCTAATGGCTATTTTGCTAAACAACTTCGTAATCTAGGGTCTATTGGCTCTGACATTCTAATAAGAATTGATGAGCTCTTCGCTGATTTAGACATACTCTGGGTGCTTACAGGCCAAAGACAAATGATTAATGGCTCCAATGATCCCATGAGTGAATTTGGGAGTATGAAAATGGATGAATTTATTTCTAAGTATGAATCAGAGAATAGAAAAATTAAATTATTAGAATCTGATGTAGAGAAGTTGCAAGTAGTGCTTAATGATAAAGACAAAATAATTTCTCTATATGAAGTAATTGCTAACAATAAAATAAATTCGGCACCTCTTGAAAATAATCATCAAGTGATGCCGAATTTTAATCAAGCCATGCCGAATCAATAATATTATTTAAGCATAAGAAGCAACTGGCTCACAAGTACAAACTAAATTTCTATCACCATGTGTATTATTAACTCTTGCCACTGTAGGCCAGAATTTATTTTGTTGTACATAATATAATGGGAAAGCTGCTTCTTGTCTTGTATAAACATGCTTCCACTCATCTGCACAAATTACTTTCTGCGTATGAGGTGCATTTTTTAAAGGGTTATCAACTTTATCTGATAGCCCTTTTTCTATAGCTGTAATTTCATCATGAATAGAAATTAACGCATCACAGAAACGATCTAGTTCAGCTTTGTCTTCACTTTCAGTAGGTTCAATCATAATAGTACCTGCAACTGGGAAGCTCATGGTAGGTGCGTGGAATCCGTAATCTATTAAACGCTTGGCTACATCTTCTGCTTCAATGTTTGCGCTAGCTTTAAAAGGTCGAAGGTCAATGATAAATTCATGAGCGCAGGTGCCATTTTTCCCAGCATATAATATGGTGTATTTTTTTTCTAAACGCGATTTCATGTAATTCGCATTTAAAATAGCATAGGCAGTCGCTAATTGTAAACCTGTAGCGCCTAACATTTTAATATATGCATAGCTAATTAATAAAATACTAGCCGATCCCATGGGAGCTGCACTTACAGCACCAATTTTATTTTTATTAAATATATGCCCTGGTAAGAACGGTGCTAATTTATCGTTTACACAAATTGGGCCCATGCCTGGTCCGCCGCCACCATGTGGTATAGCAAATGTTTTATGTAAATTTAAATGACAAACATCGGCACCAATAGCGCCTGGGCTAGTTAAACCCACTTGCGCATTCATATTCGCTCCATCCATATATACTAAACCACCAAGTGAATGAATGCAATCACAAATATCAATAACTGTTTCTTCAAACACGCCATGGGTAGAAGGATAAGTAATCATGAGTCCGCCTAAATTGTCCTTATGTAAGTTTGCTTTTTCTTTTAAATCGTTCATGTCAATATTGCCTGCTGCATCACAAGCCACTACTATTACTTTAAAACCAGCCATAACTGCACTAGCTGGATTTGTTCCATGCGCACTAATTGGAATAAGGACAATATTTCTATGCGCTTGCTTATGATGTTCGTGGTAGGCACGAATAGTTAATAAACCAGCGTATTCACCTTGAGCGCCACTATTAGGTTGTAAGCTACAAGCAGTGAAGCCAGTAGTTTCACATAAGTAGGCGCTTAATTCTGTGGCCATTTCTTGATAACCTAAAGTTTGACTACTTGGTGCAAAAGGATGCATACTGCTAAATGCAGGCCAGCTTACTGGAATCATTTCAGTAGCTGCATTTAATTTCATCGTACAACTTCCCAGGCTAATCATACTTGTATTTAAAGACAAGTCTTTATTTTCCAATTGTTTGATATAGCGCATCATTTGTGTTTCACTATGATGTGAATTGAATACAGGATGTTGTAAATAAGAAGAAGTGCGCAAAAGTGAAGGAGGTATAGAAGCTGCACTAGCTGCTTTACCACTTGCCTTTTTGCTAGTTAATTTTTCGAATAAGGAAACCACTTTTGCAATTTCATTTTCTGAAATGGTTTCATCAATGGTAATTGAAATTGTATGATTGTTTTTATTATCATTGAAATAGCGAAAATTAATATCAGCAGCTAAAGCTTCTTTTTGTAAAGCAGCTATATCAAATCCTGTTACATGTAAAGTGTCAAAATAAAATTTATTGGCTTGCGTGATACCTATACTTGTTAATTGAGCTTCTAATTTTTGTGCTAAGCCATGAATTTTTTGCGCAATTTTTTTCAGACCTACTGGCCCATGATAAATAGTATACATCACTGCCATATTCGCTAGTAATGCTTGTGCAGTACAAATATTGGAAGTGGCTTTTTCTCTTTTAATATGCTGCTCTCTTGTTTGTAATGCCATTCTTAAAGCTCTATTTCCTTGTGCATCGATGCTTACACCAATTAATCTTCCTGGCATACCTCTTTTAAATTCATCTTTGGTAGCAAAGTAAGCAGCATGTGGTCCACCAAATCCCATAGGAACACCAAAGCGTTGTGTATTACCCACCGCTACATCTGCATTTAATTCACCTGGACTTTTTAATAGTGTAAGAGACATAATATCGGCTATTAATATAACCAAGCCACCTGCTTGATGCACTTGATCAATAAAAGTAGTGTAGTCTTCAATACTTCCAGTATTGTTTGGATATTGTAAGATGGCGCCAAAATAAGTATTGTCAATTTTTGTAGTTTGATAATTCCCTTCTTCAATTTGTATATGAATAGGAGTAGCTCTTGTAACTAGAACATCCTTAGTTTGAGGGAAAATAGCACTGTCTACAAAAAACTTAGGCTGTGTAACTGTATCTGTTTTATTCACATGATTAAAAATCATAGCCATGGCTTCAGCAGCAGCGGTAGCTTCGTCTAATAAAGAAGCATTGGCAATAGGAAGTCCGGTTAAATCACAAACCATGGTTTGAAAATTCAATAAACTTTCTAAACGGCCTTGTGCAATTTCTGCTTGGTAAGGAGTATACTGCGTATACCAACCTGGGTTTTCAAAAATATTTCTAAGTATTACGCTAGGTGTTATAGTTCCATAATAACCTTGTCCAATAAAATTGGTAGCTACAATATTTTTCTCTCCTATTTTTTTCAATGACTGCAACATTTCAAATTCAGAAAGGCCTTCTGGAATTTGCATTGGCTTTTTAGAACGTATATTATTAGGAATTGTTTTCTCAATTAATTCATCAACCGATTTTATGCCAATAGAGTCTAACATTTTTTCAGTGTCTTGGGCGCTTGGGCCAATATGTCTTTTGATAAATTCTGCTCCGTTCGTATTGAGTTGCAACATAAATAGGGTGTTTTAAAAATGGACCCAAAGATACAAAAAACCCGCCCCTAATAAAAGCCGTTTTTTAGTTGGTGGGGAAAGCTTGTGGATGAGGGTTAAAAAGTTTATATTTGACTCCTATTATGAGCCTATCTATTGAACAATTATATGAAGTGCCCGCACCGGAGACACTTAAGAAATTCCAAAATTTTTTAAAAAGGGTAGATAAACGCAAAATACTTAAACAATTGCCCGACTTACATGAAGCCGCTTTTGAAAAAGTGAATTGTTTGGATTGTGCTCGTTGCTGTAAAAATTATTCTCCAAGATTTAAAATGCCCGATATTAAAAGAATTAGTAAGTATTTGAGAATAAAAGAAACGGTGTTTATAGATACTTATTTAGACATGGATCAGGAAGGAGATTATGTTGCCAATACTAAACCATGTCCTTTTTTAGGTAAAGATAATGTATGTAGTATTTATGAACATCGTCCTACGGACTGCCAACGATTTCCTTATACTGATGAAGATGTATTTTTTAAGCGTGCTGCTATTACTATGAAGAATGCTGAATTTTGTCCCATTGTGCATGATGTGATGCATGGTCTTTTGACTACTCCTTAGTTTTTTAAAAGTATTTCTCTTTAAAATTATTTCTCTAAAACTAATACTCCATTTTTCTTAAAGTAGGGGCCTTAAACCAAGTGGTTACTACCACAAGTATAGTCATAGTTCCACCAAAAACAACAGATGGAATAACGCCTAATAATTTAGCAGCCACTCCACTTTCAAATTGTCCAAATTCATTGCTACTATTAATGAACATAGAGTTTACGCTCATTACTCTGCCGCGCATATGATCGGGTGTTTTTAATTGTACAATTGTACCTCTTACAATCATACTGAAGCCATCTAATATGCCACTCACTAATAAGGCAGCAAAAGACAACCAGAAAAATTTAGATAATGCAAATACAATAATACATAGGCCAAATCCGCCTACGGCAATTAATAATTTTTTCCCTTGTCCTGCAGTAACAGGAAATAGGGTAATGATAAAAATAATTAAGATGGCACCTATATCAGAAGCTGCATTTAACCAACCAAAGCCAATAGGACCCACTTTTAAAATATCTACTGCATATACAGGAATCATAGCTACAGCCCCTCCAAATAAAACGGCAAATAAATCTAAAGAAAGAGCCCCTAATAATTCTTTGGTATTAAATACATAACGCAAACCTTCTTTTACACTCTCTAATGTTTTTTGATTAGCTACTAAATTGGCATGTGGTGGCTTCGCTGTTATTTTTGCAATATAAAAATAGCCGGCAGTTACTAAGGCTACAACACTAATTAAAGCACCAGTATGCCCATAACCAGCAATTATAAAACCCACAATTGAATGACCTAAAATAGAAGCGGTTAGCCAAATGCCTTGGCTCCAAGTGGTGGCATTTTGAAGTAATTCCTTAGGAATAATAACTCCTACAATGGTACCAAAACTTGGCCCAGTAAAGGATCTAATAATACCTGTACAAAAAACAACAAAATATATACAAATAGCAATGATAAGAGAGCTATGTCTTGCTAAAGCATTGGTATTGTCAACTTTATCATTATAAATTGACAAACACAATAAAATTATAGCACAAATCCAATATAAACTTACGCCTCTTAATAGCAGTTTTCTTTTTTCACTTATATCAATCACATGCCCTGCATAGAGTGCTAAGGATACCGCAGGAATTACTTCTGCTAGTCCAATAAGGCCAATGGCAAAAGGTTCTTTAGTTAATTCGTAAATCCACCAGCCTACTAAGGTGCCCATCATTCTAAGGCCCATAATAAAAAGAAAGCGACCTAACATTAGATTTTTAAATTCTACCACTTTTAAAGAGGCAAAAGGACTTATTTTAGGTGTACTACTTATTTCCATTGTACTAAGTTAGGGTAAAGTAAAATAATGCTGTCCTTGTTCTAAGTCCTTGTCAAGGGCATCGGTGATTACTTTTAAATGGGCTTCATTGTATATAAAATCGGCATTGGAAGCGTCAATGTAAATAGTTTTTATTTGATGCTGTTTGATATAGCTAGTATAAGTCTCTTGAATTCTAAATAAATAATCATCTGGTATTGTTTGTTCAAATTTTCTATTTCTTTTTTTAATATTAAATTGTAATTTATTAACAGGTGCGTGTAAATAAATTAAAATATCAGGGGTGGTCAATTGTTGAGAAAATACATCAAACATTTTTTGGTATAATCTGTATTCTTCATCAGGCAAATTTACTTTAGCAAACAGTAGACATTTTGTAAATATATAATCGGAAATTATAAGCTCTTGAAATAAATCATTTTTTTTAATGAGTTCTTGCTGTTGTTTAAAACGCTCTGCTAAAAAAAATAACTCTAAAGGAAAAGCATATTGTTTTGGATTTTCATAAAACTTAGTTAGAAATGGGTTTTCAGCAAACTCCTCCAATACCAACTTAGCATTATAATGCTTGGAGAGTAACTGGGATAAGGTAGTTTTGCCTGCTCCAATATTTCCTTCAATAGCAATATAACGGTGGTTCATAATATCTATATAATTTCTAAAATGCTAGTTCCAAATATAGCAAGCTGTGGCTTTATTCACTGCTTTTTTTATACACAACAGAAGAATCTCCACATTCTTTTAACAATACTTCATTGGTTTTTTGTAAAATTGGGTGAATAAAGCTACCCGCAATTTCTGTTAAGGGCAGTAATACAAATTTTCTTTCTGCCATGCTCGGATGTGGTATAGTTAAGTTAGAAGTATCTATTATTTCATTATTATAATAAATGATATCAATATCAATGTTTCTAGGACCTAAAGGAATTTCTCTTTTTCTTCCTAAAGCAATTTCAATTTTTAAAATTTCTTCCAATAATTTCTCTGCCTCTAAAGTAGTTTCTAATGCTAAGGCTTGATTTAAAAATGTAGGCTGATCTTTGTATCCCCAAGCTTCTGTTTCATAAATAGAAGATGAAGAAATTATGCTACCGCATTTTATATTTATGCTATCTCGAGCGCATGCCAAGTTTGCCATTCGGTCGCCCATATTACCACCTATCAAGAGGTATACATTATTCATAAGAAGGATTCTTAAAGTAGGCCAAATATCCATAATTTTGCTGCGTATCCCTATTTTAAATCATTCTATTTTTATCTAATTTTCATGAAACAGTTCTTTAAGACTTTTTTTGCATCCTTACTTGCACTAATTATTTTTAGTTTAATAGGTTTGGTTATTATTGCATCTATAGCAGCTAGTTTTTCAAAAGAAGAACAAAAAATTACACCTGCTAACTCTGTATTGGTCATTGATATTGCTGAAAATTTTGAAGAGCAAATTAAGTCTGATGCCTTTTCTGAAATTTTGAGACAGAAGAAAGGTAAGTCACCTAGTTTATCTCAATTAATTGGATTAATCCAACATGCTAAAAAGGATACAGCCATAAAAGGAATCTATATTAAGTGTGCACAAAATCCAAATGGGTATGCAGCTTCTGAAGAAATAAGAACTGCCTTGCTCGATTTTAGAAATTCTAATAAATTTATTATAGCTTACGGAGAAACTATCACACAAAAAGGTTATTGGTTAGCCAATGTAGCCAATCAAATTTATACGCATCCGCAAGGAGGATTAGAATTTGCTGGGTTTTCTTATGAAACATTATTTTTAAAAGGGTTGTTAGATAAATTAGAAATTAAGCCTCAGGTATTTTATGCAGGTAAGTTTAAAAGTGCCACTGAACCCTTTAGGTATGCGCAAATGTCGGATGCTAATAAATTACAAACCTCTGTTTGGTTAAATGCACTTTATTCAAGTTTTATTCAAAGCATTGCCGATACAAGAGGTATTGAAGTGGGCACATTAAAAACAATTGCTAATGAGGGTAAAATACAATCCGCTAATGATGCACTTGAAAATAATTTAGTAGATGGATTACTTTATGATGATCAAGTAAAAAAATTAATTGCAAAAAAAATAAGCGTATTTAAGCAAGAAGATATTTCATTTGTATCAATCAATGATTATGCTGCAACAGTAGCCTTAAGAGGTTCTGGTAATGGGAAAATTGCAATTATATATGCCGATGGAGATATTGAAATGGGTAAAGGTAGTAACGGAACAATTGCAAGTGATGAATACAGAATTTTATTAGAAAAAATAAAAAATGATGAATCGATAGATGCTGTAGTTTTAAGAGTGAATTCTCCTGGAGGTAGTGCACTTGCAAGTGATATTATTTGGAGAGAAATTGAATTATTGAAAAAAGAGAAGCCAGTAGTAGTAAGTATGGGTAATTATGCAGCTTCAGGCGGTTATTATATTGCCTGTGGTGCCGATTCAATACTTGCGGACGCAAATACCATTACTGGTTCAATAGGTGTATTTTCTGTAATACCGAATATAGAAGGTTTTATGAAAAATAAACTAGGTATTACTTTTGACAGAGTGAAAACTGGACAATATGCCGATATCCCTTCTGCTACTAGAACTATGAATGCCACTGAAGAAAGATTTATGCAGGCTGGTGTGGATAGTGTGTATCATTCTTTTAAATCTCGCGTGGCAAAAGGCCGTAAAAAAAGCATAGAATATATAGACTCTATAGCTCAAGGCCGCGTATGGATTGGTTCTGATGCAGTGAAAGTTGGACTAGTTGATAAAATTGGAAACTTAAATGATGCCCTTGCCACTGCAGCTAGAATGGCAAAATTAAAAGGCTATAGTACAAAGTCCTATCCAGAATCAAAATCATTTATAGAAGATTTGATTAGTGGTTATGAGGATAATATCAAAACCAAGTCCATCAAAGAAGAAATAGGAGAAACCCAATGGCAGATTTTACAGCAAGTAAAAAAAGTCAAACAAATCATGGGTCAAACGCAAGCGCGATTACCTATCTTTGAGTTGAATCATCCTTAGTTCTATGCGACCATATAGTCAAATAACAGCTATGTTAGCCATTACAAAGGCTAGTCTGCGCTCTATTTTTAGAAGTCCGTCTGCTGTTATATTTAGTATTGCCTTCCCGCTAATTTTTATTTTAGTGTTTGGTTTTTTAAGTAGTGGCAGTAATATTAACGTGAATGTAGCCATGGATCCTAAGTCTGACACATTGAATCCTGTTTATGCAGCTATTAAAAATATTCCTGGATTTCAATTTTTAAAAGACGATACCGCTAAAATTAAAAGTGAATTATCTAAAGGTCGTTTGACAGCTTTAATTTCTATTCAAAAAACAAATAATGTCAATGCGCCTTATGTTATTAATTTGACAAGTTCTGAAGCTGCAAACCCCCAAAATATTCAACTAGTAAAATCTATATTAAATGCAGTCATTAGTAAGTTGAATCAAGAAAATTTTACAGCAACACCTACCATGGCAGTGGTTAATAATTATGTAGAGCAAGTGCCAGGTCGAATTTATAGAACTATTGATTTTGTGTTACCGGGTCAGTTAGGTTTTTCTTTATTAAGTGCAGGTGTATTCGGCGTGGCATTTTTATTTTTTAATCTAAGACAACAATTAGTATTAAAAAGATTTTATGCAACACCTATTAGAAGGCTCTATATTATTTTAGGCGAGGCCTTAAGTCGTGTATTATTTCAATTAATTACGGCTGTTATTATAATTAGTATTGGTCACTTTGCATTTAAATTTACTTTAGTACATGGCTGGATAACCTTTGCAAGTATTATGGTATTAAGTTTTATTGCCTTGATATTATTTATGGGTTTTGGATTTATTGTAAGTGGAGTAGCTAAAAATGAAAGTAGTATACCGCCCTTTGCTAACTTAATTACGCTACCTCAGTTTTTATTAGCAGGTACATTTTTCTCTATAGATAATTTTCCTACTTGGATGCAACCTTTTTGTAGAATATTACCCTTGACTCATTTTAACAATGCTATGCGTAATATTTCATTTGAAGGCACAGGCTTAATTTCAGTATGGCCCGACATTTCATTCTTACTTATATGGATTATAGTGGTGTACGCAATTGCTTTTAAAATATTTAAATGGGAATAATGAAATATATTAAGCTAGTTATAATAAGTGTTGTTATTTTAAGTTTACTAATTACAAGTATTTCACTGCTATTCCCTTCTAAAGTAATTGCATCAAGAGCTATTGAAATAAATACAAGCGCCGATAAAATTTCCTATTTCACTTCCGATCTAAGTCATTGGAACCAGTGGATGAGTGATTGGAAAGAAAATAAAGTGGTATTGGAGAATAACACAGCTCATATTGGTACACAAACGGTTCGATTCATTGATAAGACTGCTAATAAAGTGAATTATGAATGGATAGCCACAGGACAAAGTCCTTATTTGGTAACTTTTGAGTGGACGCTTTTAAAAGACAGCACTTATGTAATTCATTGGTCTTTTGAACAAAATGTAAAATGGTATCCTTGGGAAAAATTTCAAACTTTATTAAACGATAAATTACTGGGCGCTAAAATGGAAATCGAATTACAAAATTTACAAGAGGCAATTTATTCAAAATAACTCTGTAATTTTAGACTCACTCATCTCGGTTCCTTAGATACTCTATATTTCTTTTAATTCCTTTTAATTTGGATCTCAGTAGTGGAGATTTTGAAAACCTTTCTTTAAATGTAGTTTCTTCAATTTGAAGCCAGTCCTGCTTGTTTAAAGCAAGTAGGCCATTAAGTGGTTTAAAAGCCTCTTCTGTATTAGCTTTACTAAATCTATTCCAAGGGCAAATGTCCTGACATACATCACAACCAAATGCCCAGTCATTATAATTTCTATCGGTTTTAATTTCAGCAGCTTTTAATTCAATGGTAAAATAACTTATACAATGATTTGCCTCAATGGTTTTATTAGGTAAAATAGCTTGCGTAGGACAGGCATCAATACATTTAGTACAGCTGCCGCAATAGTCTTTAGAAAGGGGTTGGTCATATACTAAAGGAAGATCTACAATTAAAGTAGCAATAAAAAAGAAAGAGCCTGCCTTAGGCTGAATTAAATTTCCATTTTTACCAATCCAACCAGCACCCGATAACTTTGCCCATGTTCTTTCTAAAACTGGAGCAGAGTCCACAAATCCTCTTCCTTCAATGGGCCCTATTTTTTTTCTATAAGAATCGAGTAAATTAAATAATTGTGTTCTAATGACTTCATGATAATCTTCTCCCCAGGCATACTTTGCAATTTTAGCATCTTGCTTACTTGCTTCTTTTATGAAACTATGGTCGGGATAATAATTTTTTAAAAAAGTAATTACCGATTTTGCTCCTGGTACTAATTTTCTAGGATCAATTCTTAATTCAAAATTATTTTCCATGTAATGCATGTCTCCATGAAAACCTTTTTCAAGCCAGGCTTCTAAAATCTTTGCGTCTTCGTGTAGTTCCTTTGCAGCAGCTATGCCACAAAAATCAAAACCCATTTTAAGCGCTTCGGATTTAATGAATTCGGTATTTGAATATTCGTTCAAAGCAATACTTTCAATAAGGGAAATAATTTTTAACTATGTAAAAATAGCAGAAAAACCTTGTCAAAACTGACTTTTATGCCGTTTTACTAGCTTATTTATGCCATTATAACTTATATCATAGATTGGCGCTTCTTTTGAACTTACTTTGTAGTAAATAAATAAGATTATGAATTTAAGTCAATATACAATTAAAGCACAGGAGGCCATTCAAGCGGCACAGCAATTAGCTTATAACAATAAGAATGCTGCCATTGAAACCCTTCATTTATTAAAAACAATTTTAGCAGATAAGGATAGCTCTACTGAATTTCTGTTAAAGAAAAATAATTTGAATCCTCTTTTAGTAAATCAAAAAGTGGATGCGCTTCTACCTAGTTTACCTAAGCAATTAAGTGGAGAGCCTGCTAGTAATTTAAGCAGGGATTTAAATAGTGTTTTATTAAAAGCCAATGGAACGCTTAAAACCTTTGGCGATGAATTTGTAACAGTAGAACATTTATTAATTGCTATTTTACAAGTAAATGATATTGCCTCAAAATTATTAAAAGACGAAGGACTTACTGAAAAAGGTTTAGTTAGTGCTATTAAAGAATTAAGAAAAGGAGAGACGGTACAATCGGCTACGCAGGAAACACAGTTTCAGTCCTTATCAAAATATGCTAAAAATTTAAATGAATTAGCAAATAAAGGAAAGTTAGATCCTGTGATTGGTCGTGATGAAGAAATTAGAAGAACATTACATATACTTTCAAGAAGAAGTAAGAACAATCCCATTCTAGTTGGAGAACCTGGTGTGGGTAAGACTGCAATTGCGGAAGGACTTGCAATGAGAATTGTAAATGGAGATGTACCCGATAATTTAAAAACTAAAATAATTTTTGCTTTGGATATGGGGCAACTTATTGCAGGCGCTAAATACAAAGGAGAGTTTGAGGAAAGATTAAAAGGGGTGGTAAAAGAAGTAGCAGATAGCGATGGAGAAATTATTTTATTTATAGATGAAATACATACACTTGTAGGTGCAGGAGGAGGAGAAGGTGCTATGGACGCTGCTAATATTTTAAAGCCTGCACTTGCAAGAGGCGAGTTAAGAGCTATTGGTGCCACTACTTTAAATGAATATCAAAAGTTTTTTGAGAAGGATAAAGCCTTAGAACGTCGTTTTCAAAAAGTAATCATTGACGAACCTAGTAAAGAAGATGCTATTTCTATTTTAAGAGGTTTGAAGGAGAGGTACGAAACGCATCATCATGTAAGAATTAAAGATGAAGCCATTATTGCAGCTGTAGAATTATCGAGTAGGTATGTAACTGATCGTTTCTTGCCAGATAAAGCCATTGATTTAATTGATGAGAGTGCCGCTAAGTTAAGATTAGAGATGAATTCAATGCCTGAAGAACTTGATACTTTAATTAGACAAATAAGACAGCTTGAAATTGAAAGAGAAGCTATTAAAAGAGAGAATAATCCGGATCAATTAAAAGCCTTAAATATAGAAATAAGTAATTTAACCGTACAGCAAGATACTTTAAAAGCGAAGTGGGCTGAAGAAAAAGAGATGGTTGATAAAGTACAAAATACAAAGGCTGAAATTGAAAAACTAAAACAAGAAGCAGAAGTTGCTGAACGTAATGGAGATTATGGGAAAGTAGCGGAGATAAGATATGGTAAAGTAAAAGAGCAAGAAACACATTTATTAGAGTATAGTAAGTTATTACAAGAAATTGGCACGAATGGTAAGAGATTAATGAAAGAAGAAGTAGATGCTGAAGATATTGCAGAGAATGTAGCAAAGGCTACTGGTATACCAGTTCATAAAATGTTGCAATCTGAAAGAGAAAAATTATTAAACTTAGAAGAAGAATTGCATAAAAGAGTAGTAGGTCAAGAAGAGGCCATTTCTGCAGTATCTGATGCAATAAGAAGAAGTAGAGCTGGATTGCAGGACCCTAAAAAACCAATTGGCTCATTTATTTTTTTGGGAACGACGGGTGTGGGAAAGACAGAACTTGCTAAGGCCTTGGCTAATTATTTATTCGATGACGATTCAATGATGACCCGTATTGATATGAGTGAGTATCAAGAAAAACATGCCGTGTCTCGTTTAGTGGGAGCGCCTCCAGGTTATGTGGGCTATGATGAAGGAGGGCAGTTAACTGAGTCGGTTAGAAGAAAACCTTATAGTGTTGTTTTATTGGATGAGATTGAAAAAGCACATCCCGATGTTTGGAATATTTTATTACAAGTTTTAGATGATGGACATTTAACAGATAATAAGGGTAGAACGGTGAATTTTAAAAACACCATAATTATTATGACAAGTAATATGGGCAGTCATTTAATTCAGGAAGCCTTTGAAGGAGTGACAGAAAAAAATATTGAACAAAAAATAGAACAGTCAAAAGTAGAAGTGATGGCTTTGTTAAAGCAAACCATTCGTCCTGAATTTTTAAATAGAGTAGATGAGATTATTATGTTCTCGCCATTATTACAAAAACAAATGTCTGCCATTGTAAAAATTCAATTGAATAATTTAAAATCATTGGTAGCAGAAAATGGAATTGAATTAACTTTCAGCGATTATTTAGTGGACTATTTGTCTGACCAAGGTTTTGATATGCAATTAGGTGCTAGACCTTTGAAACGACTTATTCAAAAAATGGTGGTCAATGAATTTAGTAAGAAAATATTGAGTGGAGAGATAGATAAAACTAAAAAAGTATTGATTGATATTTTTGATGGGGTGATTGTGTTTAGAAATGAAGGTTAGGTTGAATAAACTATAAATTTTTAACTATTAATGGCTGCTTTTTGAAATATTGCCTACTACTTGTATATTTGAAGGATAGTATTTACTAAACTATCTAAAGAAAAATGGCTAGTACTAAACAAGCGGCGGTAGGTTTTATTTTTGCAACTATTTTATTAGATGTCATTGGATTGGGTATTATTATCCCAGTGGTTCCGCAATTACTGCAACATTTAATGCATATAACAGACAGGTCTAATATAAGCGCTATCTCTAAGCCTGCTATGTATATGACTTTTATTTATGCGGCCATGCAATTTATATTTGCGCCCATTTTAGGAAGTTTGAGTGATCATTATGGTCGTCGTCCTATTTTACTTTTTTCTTTATTGGGTTTTGGCTTAGATTATATTTTTTTAGCTTTTGCACCTACAATTGGTTGGTTATTTGTAGGTCGCATTTTTTCAGGCATTACAGGTGCTAGTATTACAACAGCTGCAGCTTATATGGCCGACATTAGTGATGAAAAAACCCGTGCTAAAAATTTTGGAATGATTGGTGCTGCTTTTGGCATTGGATTTATTATTGGCCCATTATTAGGAGGCTTGTTAGGTGAAATAGGACCCAGAATTCCTTTTATTGTAGCTGCATGTCTGGCTTTAATCAATGCTTTGTATGGTTATTTTATTTTGCCTGAATCTTTGAGTAAAGAAAACAGAAGAAGCTTTGATATAAAAAGAGCAAACCCAATTGGTTCTCTAAAAAATTTAAATAAATACCCTGCTGTTTTCGGGTTAATTATTTCTTTATTATTTATATATTTAGCTTCTCACTCAGTTCAAAGTAATTGGAGCTTTGCCAATATTAGTAAGTTTGGTTGGACGCCGAAAATGATTGGTATTTCTTTAGGCGTCATTGGTTTATTGGTTGGACTGGTGCAAGGTGTTTTAATTCGATTCGTCAATCCAAAATTAGGTAATGAAAAAAGTGTTTATTATGGCATAACATTATATGCAATTGGTTTAATATTATTTGCTTTTGCCTCTCAAACATGGATGATGTTTTTATTTTTAATTCCTTATTGTTTAGGGGGAATTTCAGGCCCTGCATTACAAGCCATAATTTCTATCCATGTCCCAAAAAATGAGCAAGGGGAATTACAAGGTTCCTTAACAGGATTGCAAAGTTTAACTTCTATAATTGGCCCCCCAATGATGATTGGGTTAACCTCTTATTTTTCTATAAAGAACGACCCAAATCATATCTATTTTCCAGGTGCTGCATTTATATTAGGGGCATTATTTATGCTTTTAAGTGCCATAATTGCTTATTGGGTATTAAAACATGATACTAGCGTGTCAAAGGCTTAGAATCTTGCCTTATAATCCTCCACTGTCGTTATATTTGTGGCTAAAATATATCTTATATGTCGACGCCCTTAATGGCTACTTTAGAGCAAACAGCAAAATTTATACAATCTAAGGCAAATGCTACTGCCAATACAGCTATTATATTAGGTAGTGGGTTAGGAAATTTATCTCAACAAATTACCATTGATATAGCTATAAATTATAGTGAAATACCAAATTTTCCAATTAGTACAGTAGAGGGGCATAAAGGAAGATTAATACTAGGTACTTTAAATGGAGTAAAAGTTTGGGTGATGGAAGGTCGTTTTCATTTTTATGAAGGCTATGCTCCTAGTCAAGTTGTTTTTCCTATCAGAGTTTTACATTTATTAGGTGTTAAGAATTTATTATTATCTAATGCGGCAGGTGGAGTCAATCCTAATTTTCAAGTAGGTGATTTAATGATCATTAATGATCATATAAGTTTATTTACCCCCAATCCATTACTAGGAAAAAATGAAGAAGCATTAGGTACCCGCTTCCCAGATATGAGTGAACCTTATGCACATTCATTTATTGAAATAGCTAAAAAAATTGCCGCACAGAATCATATCAAGATATTTGAAGGGGTTTATGTGGGTGTAACGGGTCCTACTTTTGAAACACGTTCAGAATATAAATTAATTAAGATAGTTGGTGGTGATTTGGTAGGTATGAGCACTGTGCAAGAAACTATTGCAGCTGTACATTGTGGTATGAAGGTTTTTGCAGTGAGTGTAGTCACAGATTTAGGAATTAGAGAGGATAATAATATAATAACACATCATGAAGTGTTAGAAGCTGCCCATGCAGCCGAGCCAAAACTTACAATACTATTTAGCGCTTTGTTAAAAGAAATAGCATAAAATACAAAATACATGTTAATGTATAAACGCATTTTATTTTTTCTCACTGCATACATTTTATTTCAAATGGGGGCGATTGCGCAAAATTTTGGCAATGCCCTAAGGCCTATTGGAAGGTCGAATGGAAGTGGACAGAGTATCGACTCCTTACAAAAAAGAGACCAGAACGCCGATTCCATTACCCTTTTTTATAAGTTATATAATAATAATGATATTCGAAAATTAGATTCAAGCATTAATGATTTTTTTGTACACTATCCCTTACCTTATACTACATATAACCTTGGCAATTTAGGAACTGCAACTAAGTCTTATTTATTTTCAACGCAGAAAAAAGGAGGCTTTGATGCAGGCTTTCATGCTTATGACGCCTACAATTATACATTAACTGCTACCCCTTTTTATCAAAGCACTAGACCTTATACCGAATTGGGTTATTTACTGGGAGGCAAGGGTGAGCAGCTAATTGAAGTAAAACATACACAAAACAAAACGCAGCAATTAAATTTTTCTTTTGAATATCGATTTAGTAATTCGCCGGGAAATGTAAAAAATCAAAATGCGAATTTGAATAATATGCGTATTACAGCGCATTTTCAATCGAAGCGAAAAAGGTATGAGTCCTACTTTGTAATGCTTGCCAATAAAGCAGCCTCTTCTGAAAATGGGGGGCTTGTGAGAGCTTCTTTATTAGATAGTTTATCGCTAAATAACCCCTATGAATTGGAAACAAGACTAGGAGTTAGTGGTGCTTCTTTTCGTAATCCTTTTAATACAACTATCGCCACTGGTTCAACCTATAAAAATAATACTTATTTATGGCGTCAAACTTATGACCTTGGTCAAAAAGATTCTATTGTAAAAGATACAGTAACTATTCATTTATTTTATCCAAGACTTAGGTTCCAAAATGAGGTTAAGTTGGAATCGAATCAGTTTGTCTTTGAAGACAGAGCGCCCAATGAACTAAGCTATTTGCAATATTTTAATTACAAAACGAATTCAGCTACGAATATAAAATTTGCTGACAGCTGGAACCTCGTCACCAATGATTTTAGTTTAATAAGTTTTCCGCAAAAAAATAATGCTAATCAATTTTTGCAAATAGGATCGGGTTATACGCATTTAGCTACCACTTTATCTAGTTTTCAAAATTGGTCTGAATATGATTTATACGGGTTTGGCGTCTATAAAAATAAAACAAGAAATCAGTTATGGGATTTTATAGCTTCAGGTAAATTATTTATAAATGGTTACCATGCAGGAGACTACGATGCTCAAGTTTATTTATCTAGAATTTTAAATTCAAAAGGTACTTATTTGAAAATTGGTTTTCAAAATAGCAATCGTACTCCTTCTACTAATTATTTAGGACTTACTCAATTTCCTATAAATGCTTTAAAAGGCATAAAGAAAGAAAATACAGTGGACATGAATGGAGAGTTGGGAAATGCAGCAAAGGGGTTCAGAATTTCTTTTAACTACCAGTTAATTAATAACTATAATTATTTCTCATCGGGCTTTCAATCGGCAGTGTATACAAAACCTATAAGCTATATAAGTAGTTTGCTTGCTAATAAAATTAAAATTAGTAAGCATTGGAATTGGTATAATGAAACTACCGTTCAAATAGTAGATCAATCGGCACCTATTCATATTCCATTAATTTTATCTAGACAAAGATTGGCTTTTGAAGGTAATTTTTACAAAAACCTCAATCTTTCTACTGGTCTTGAAATGATTTATCACACCGACTTTAAAGCCGACGACTATATGCCCATAACTGGTCAGTTCTATTTGCAAAATAGCTATATGCTTCATAACAGACCTACAGCCAATGCCTTTTTACACTTTATGATCAAACGCTTTAAAGGGTATATTAGATTAGAGAACCTTAATACTTTAGTGCCAACAAGTAATTCATTAGGAAACACTTATAATTTTACAGCTAAAGATTATCCTGGAACAGGTACTTGGTTTAGGGTGGGAATTTGGTGGAATTTTATCAATTAAGATGACATTAGTCATTCAACAAACTGATTAGAATTGCCTTTATTTTAACAGCTATTTTATTAGATATTTGAAATAGGCTGTACCTTTGAAGTAATTAAAGGTCTTATGAAAAGGGTATTTACTATATTTTTAGTTTTATTGTATGCTGTTGCTAGTATGGGCGCAACAGCGACTACCCATTTATGTGCAGGCAAGGTTAAAACTTGTAAATGTGGCAAGCCTTCTAAAAAGGACTTATGTTGTTCTGAAAAAACAGTGTATTTAAAATCACAGGACAATCATCATTTTCAAGCAAGCACTAATACTATTGTAAAGAAATTAAGTCTAAATGCTACGCATGAAATAGTTGCTATTCAAAAGGCTAGTACTGCTTTACTTAATAGCAGACCGTTTATTTCTAATAAGAATTTGGTCAATACTGGGCCACCCATTTACAAATTCATCTGCGTATATTTAATTTGATTTTTCTAGAAAATAGAAATTCAATAGCTAGATACTAGCTTGTGAATAGACTGCCTCACTCTTATGAATGAAGCATTTAAAATGGAATACATGTATAATTATGTTATACCAAAAAATTAGTTTACGAAAATTATATTTAAAAAAAAAGTTATGAAAAATTTTATATTATTAATGGGATTAATTTTAATTACAAGTTTTGCTTTAGAAGCGCAAACTACTACTAAAATTAAAGTTGCAGGTAATTGCGGTATGTGTAAAGGTCATATTGAGAAAGCAGCCAAAGAAGCGGGTGCAGTAACTGCCGATTGGGATAAGGCTGCTAAGGTATTAAAAGTGAGTTTTAATGCCTCTAAAACATCTACTGATAAAATTGAAGATGCCATAGCTGCTGCTGGAAGATGCCATAGCTGCTGCTGGTTATGATACCGAGCATAAAGTAGCTAGTGCAGACGCTTATAGTAAATTAGATGAGTGTTGCCAGTACGATAGAATGAGTAAAACAGCAGTTGCAGAGAATGCTAGCTGTTGCAAGCCAGGTGCTAGTTGTTGCGCAGATGGGATAGTCTGTAAAAAAGGGATGTCTAAAGACGGCAAAGAAATGGCATGTTGCAAGAAGGATGCTGCATGTTGCAAAGACGGTGCTTGTTGCAAATAAATAATACACAAGCTTACATTAAATAGTAAGCAAGTATACATATTCATCACCTACTATTATATTTTAAGACCTAAAAAAAAATAAGCTAGTGGGTGATGATTTTTTATTTTTAGGGCCTTCTCAAGGCGAAAATCAATCAAAAAAATGGTATCTTTAAGGA